>NZ_JBBMFK010000018.1:0-69697 GCF_040096055.1 Pseudoflavonifractor intestinihominis | reverse complement strand
AGGACACCTCCATTGCTGGCTGATTTCATTCACGCCAGAGTCTGTAAACCAAAGTGCGAAAAATTCTTGACACTACCGAGCCGTGCGAGGTCAACCGAAGCATTGGCGCTGGATAATCTCTGGCTGGAACTGCCGTGGTGGTATTGAGAAAAGCAAAGTCCCGACTGTTTCTCCATTTTTGAGTGAACAGCCGGGGCTTTTTCGTGGTTTTATAGCTCTGTGAAATATGCCTCTACAGTTTTGGACAGCAGTTCCCACTTTGGTTCCTTTACACCATGTGGAGCAGTGTAAACACATCCATCATGTAAGAAAATTGGATCTCCATTGCAGGTTGCAAAAACAAATTGCGCATTCAAATACGAATACTCCTCTTGTAAATCACTAAGCTCCTCGACTGGGAAAAATCGAATGTTATTGAATTCCACGTCAATCGGATTGCTCTCACGATATAAATTCTTTAGCACGTCTGGAATCCCATCCAAATCTCCGTTGTATTTAGAAAAAGTATTTCGCTTATCGTATAGAATGGCTTTCTCAACAAACTTTGAAAATTCCATATGTCCTCCTCACACAATAAACGATGGGCAACATTTTTCTATCGTATATACTCGAATCTCTTCTGCAAAGTGACGCTGATGTATGGAATCGGCAACAGAATATGTGATCATGATGATACCAACACTCACCGATACGATGATTCCAGCTGCGCCACCCCAAATACCTTGCGCCGCTATCGAAACAGCTAAAAGCGACAAGGAGAATAGCGCTTGCTTACCAACTTGAATTAACGCATCCTTAGTTGCAACATTATTCCGCTTAAGTTTGATAAACTGATATGCAGAGAACACAACAACAGTCAACGCACCAACAACACCCATGTTGATCATTTTCGAAATATTATCGGTGATTGTTATACCAATATTTTCGAGAACACCTGCAGCCGCTTTTGACGCTACTTCACCGATGGTTCGCCCAATTCCGTATCCAACACCAGCCAAAAATCCAGACTCCAAACCACCTTTAGCACCTTCTGCAAGTGCTAATTTGAGAGAATCAGGAGTAACGCCCGACTGAGCCAAGGTAGTAACAAATCCGACAGTTATGCCCAGTCCCGCACCGATTGCAACGGCTATACCTAAACCACGAAGCTCGTTCTTGAAAACACGTTTGGAATTAGTTTTCTCAAGCATCTTGTTTTTGTTGGTGCCTGGTTTATTGCTCTCGTTTTGCCAATTTCCTCCGTGCCCCTCCTCTTTATGTTGCTGTTTGGTTCTATAAAACTTAATGTTATCTGGGTCTGCTTGCTGTTCGGGGTGGTCTGCAACATTTTTTTGATGATGCCCTTCCGAACCACGGACGCCAACCTTAGGATTGATAGTTTTTCCGCCAACTTTTTTTGGCTTGTTAACTATGTCTGGACGATTTTCTAAAATCTCTTGCTGCTCAGCAGTAGTCCAATTCTCAGAGCCGCTACCGCCCATCTTAATATCAGCAGCCTCGTAGTCCCATGCCAATGATACACCGTCATTTCTGGCACCAGTGTATGATGGATCCCGTGCTAAACCTTGGGCAACTTTTTCGGCAAGCCGTTCACGTTCTGCATTTAATGCATTGAGGAACTCATTCAATTGACGATTAAAGCCGGTTGTTGTTGCTGCAGTTTGAAAGGAAGTATTAGAAAGAGCAACGGAACCGATACCACCTGTATAAGATGTTGAGATTTTACTCTGATGTGAAATGGTTGGTTGTTGGTAGAAAGAAAGACTTCGGTTGTTCTTTATTGCCGTAAGCATATGCTCACCTCAATTTCCGCTCGCACTCGATAGAAAATCGGGTAAGCGCAAGCTTTCCATCGTCATCCAACTTGCTGAAGATGTAGGAATAAACATGATTGTAGTAAATCAGCGTTTCGTTAAATAGGCGGGATGCATCATAAGAGAACAGCGTTGTAGACACCAGCGAAAACAATTGGGTTTGGTTCTTATATTTTCCCTCGTTGTTACGGAACTGGCTAAATGCCTTCGCAAAGGATTCAGCAGCCTGCTTGTTATAAGCGACATTCTTTTTATATTCCAGCTCACGCATTTTGGAACTAATAAGTTCGGTATGATCTTTGGTGAGCGCATCGTAAGCATCGCTCTGTTCACGAGTAAAGCTATCTTTGTCAATCTCAGCATCAACCTGCCCAATTTGTGCTAAAATGGCATCAAAATCTGCCTGAGCAGAAACCGCCTGCAATTTGTCCTTAAGAGCATAGAGTTTCTTGAGACACTCGGAATTATGGCGCTCAATTTCCTCGTTTTCTCTGTCAGCCTTTGCTTGCTGGACATTGGAAATTTCGGCACAGATAGTGTCAAGACGAGACTGGTAGGCTGCAATATCGGAAACGACCGTTTCGGTAAGAATAGCATTTTCGGTATAGAATGCCAAAGCCACCCCTGCCTGCTCAGCGAAATGAGACCTATCCGCAAATGAGGGAAGCGTTTCTGCGAGGGTGCACAGGTAAGCAAAGTATGCATCAAAAATTTCGGAACTATCAGGATTACGGTTGAACGCATTTCGCCCAACCATCAAAGCCTCTGATATTCTTCCTGCGTCTTTATAGCTGTTAAAAAGCGCCAACATTTAGTTAACCTCCTTCAATTGTATCCCAATTGTAAAGGTTCATAAACCAGTATTTTACAACGGGATATTGTCGAAAAAATCTGATAAAAACTTAAGTGCAACAATCCTGTGCTGGATTTCGTTGATATTATAGCTGTTGATCATCTGTCTCAGATTCATAACATATGCATTCCAATCTTTGTCCAGTTTTGCCGCAGCTTGTTCGAATGCAGATTCTGTCTGCGCCCAGTACTGAGTAATTCCTTCTCTGTATTTGGTGGGAATATTATTTTCTTCGACTGCTGCTACAATTTTCTTTGCAACACTCTTTTCCCATCCTCCGCCGAAAAGCTTTGCAATGCCCAAGCCACCGGCAATAAGAAGCCCAACTGCGATTCCTATTGGTCCAAAAATTGAAGAAGTTATTACACCAGCCCAAATGGATGTACCTATAAGGTGACCTGCACCTACAAACAGAAGTACTCCAGAAACCGTACTTGCAAGGAATGTGCCAAAGCCGCCGATCATCCCTAGTGCAGACAATGCAGACGCAAAGGCCCAGCCTGCATCAAAATCAACGTTGATGCTGTTATCTTCAAACGGCTTTGCTATGCTCTCAGAAAAAGCGGCAATATAGTCTTTTGCTGTTTTTGAAAGCGTCTCAGACTTTGATTTCAATATAGACTCACACTCAGCCTGCAACATACTTTGGAGAGAACTTCCGAAGAGTTCAACATCATCTTTCTTGTTTTTTATGCCCTTCTCACGCATTAGCTTAACCAGAGCATCGACATTGATGACGCTAGAAACGTACGAACTAAATTCGTCAATAGAGCCCACTTGCAGGCGGGAAATTTCAGCACGGACATTTGTCTTTCGCGCATCATTATCACGAACTCTCGAAAGTTCATTGCTTTCAATTTCTCTTAGTAACGACTCATATTTATCTCTTTCGGCAACAATCCCTTCGTATTTTTGAATCTCATCAATGAGATTGGGCTTGCGAGAAGCCACATAGCTTCTGACAAAAGATTTTGTTCTTTCGTTAATAATTGTGGGAAGAACTTCGAGAATTTCCGTAAGCTTCTCATTAAACGGCTTGCAAATATCAGGAATATCGGTGGTATAAGCGAAGAACCGTGCACGAAGTTCAGCATACCCATCATTAACATACACATGGTTAGATGCTTTTTCCCTCTCAGCCCAATATCCATTCGGGAGCGTTTTGAGTAGATTTTTACAGCCAACATCGAGTATCTCTGCCAGTTGAGTACGGTTGCCGTTGTTAACCGTATGAGCCTGGGATGCGACGATAAATAGGTTGCACAGAGGACTGAGCGTATTGCTACTCTTATCCTCCCACACTGGCAATTCACTGATATTGCGCTTGAGATATGTAATATCCTCAATTCTCATAAAGCCGTTTGCCTGAGACAGATAAATAATTATATCGGACTTCTGTGCTGCAGCAAACGTGATGTTATCGTCACTTTCTGTTTCAGTTCCAAAACCGGGCAGATCAACGATATCGCAGATCTTTAGAACTGGCGCATCAAGGAAGATAACTGCAGCCCCCGCCTCTTTGTCATAGTTTTCACCCTGACGAGTGCCAAAAGATCGAAGTATCTCAACTCCGCCCGCTGCAATTTTCCAAGAGCGACAATACTCCTCATCGTAGAGTTGGCGCTCATTCCACATGTTCTCGTTGCCAAGATGATTAGTAAATACCCATGCATCTTCTTCAATAAAAGTAGGACGATCAGATATATGCTTAATGTAAACAGCGATTGAGGTTGTCGGTGTCCAAGAAGTGGGCATCTTGTCAACTCCGAGCAAAGCGTTGATCAATGTGCTTTTACCAGTATCAGAGCGGCCAACAATTGCAACTTTTGGTTTGATAAGGCTGGCATTGATACCGGCGCTTAAATCATCGATGTATGCCTTTCTATCTTCTTCGGGCAACTCAATTTGCTCAAGTGCATTGGCGATATATTCGCTCAGTGTGTACTTAGTAAAATCCGCTTTTTTCCATGTGTCCTCTACATTGAGCGGATCAGGAATCGGCTTTTTCCAACCTGTAAGTTCTTCGTAAGAAGCACCAGTTTTTTCGAGAATCCGCTGGATAATCTGGAACGGAATACTATCGGGATCTTTTTCCCAGCGGGAGATACTGGATTGTTCAACACCAATCAATTCTGCAAAGGCAGACTGAGTTTTTATTTTAAGCTTGTCCTCTCGGAAAGATTTTAAGTCCATAAAAAGTCCTCCTTTTGGATTTTTTCGACTATATATTATCGCATTATTTTTCAAATGTCAATATTCTTATGCAAATTTGCATAAGAATATTGATGCCAATTTGCATAGCCGATGTTTTAACCTGCCTTAAAACGGAAATTATCCTGATTCTAAGTTAAGAGCTTTTTTAGCATCATTTGAAACTGTTGAAACTCCGATATTGGGTTTCTTAACAATAAAAACTCCCGTCCAATTCCTCTATGGAATCAGACGGGAGTTTCATATGCACCCGAAAACCGTCAGCTAACAGCTGATAAGTGATTTAGTTCCTTATCACTGTTAGGCCAAGGTCCGGGGATTTTTTTGCTGTGGCGGACCTCGTCACCGAGCGTTTTGCCGGAGGCAAAACCTCGATGCCGGGCGGATTCACTCCGCCCGAGCAGATGAAATCAGCGGGGCCCCCATGGGACAGGTCCCAAGGGGAGCGGCCCGCCACGGCAAGGCCTTCGAGGGCCTGCTGAAGCGCTACTTCGGCTAATCTGAGCGAGTAAAAATCCCCGGACCGGAAGGTCCGGGGATTTTTTGCAGTCAGCTGCGGTGGGGTGCATAAGGAAAAGGCGGAAGTGTCTGTGCCTCCTCCGGCCTCAGTCCGGATAGGTGAAAACCGGCTCCTCGCTGTCCCAGTTGAGATAATAGCATACCTGACAGGGAATCCCCAGGCAGTCCACAAAGATGCCATCAAAGACATGCCAGGTATCTTCAATGGAACCCTCGATCGCAGAACGGGTGCCTTCATCAATTGAAGACAGGAATGCTTCCGGCGTCATGCCTCCCTCTGAGCCAAGGCTATAGGAGACGGTTATCAGGCATTCGTCTGCGTCATAGGAGGCCTTCCAGTGGTCATCATCACTGATGCCGAAATCTTCTTTGATTCCGTCGAATATCTTGGAAAGGGCCAGATTGGTCCTTTCCCGGCTGTCTTCGTAATCGCCCAGCTCATCAAATTCGAGAAATGCGGACATATAATCGCCGCTGTCCATCAGCGCGAGGGCGTTGTTGTAGTCTCCGGCCTTTATGCTCTGTTCCAAATAAAATTCCGTACTGTCGGCCATTTTCCGGCTGTCCTTGTAAGTACCCAGCGCCTCAAAGATCTCGATTGCTTCCTCATAGTACATCTTGGAGAGATTGGCGTCAGAAGAGATAGCCTCGCCCTCGGACAGGATGAGGGACAGACCCTCGTCGCTGCCGGTCTCACCGTAGGATACAAGGGCCATGGCCTTGTCGTACTGGGCCTGCTGGGCCTGATCGGCGCTGTCCTTGTAATCGCCCAGGGCCTCAAATGCGGCGGTCGCGCCGTCATAGTCCCCGGACTCCAGAAGGGATGCCGCATGGTTATATGCGATGCTGTTTTTCATGCTTCCGTAGATCAGTGCTCCCGCCACGATCACCACAACAGCGATGGGAACAAGGATCATGGCCAGCTTGCGGGATTTCTTCGCCTTTTCTTCCGCCGCCGCCTTTTCTTCCGCCTCCTGCTTGAGACGCGCATCCCGGTCGGCCTTCAGTTGCTCCAGATCCAGCGCTGACAGGTAAGCGGCCGTTCTGCGGCAGTGGTGGCAGGACGGTTCACTCTGGCGGTTGAGCGCGCCGCACGCGCACTGCCACAGGTCTTTTTCTGTTTTGTACATGAACGTGCAATCCGAACCGTATTTGATCTGATACTGCTTTGTAAGCTCCCTGTCCTTCAATGCGGACTCGGCCGTAACGGGGGCGGGAAGAGGCTCCCAGGGCGCCCCGGAACTTGTCCAGATGGTATTGTCCGAAAAGATAACCTGCGCCACAGAGATGGAAAAGGCCCGTGTGGCTTGGTCCGGAAGAAAGACAGGGACCTTCTGCCCGAAATCTGTGTCCCGCGCCGCGCTCAGGTCCAGATACTGATGATCAACCGTACCGCCCAGCGGCTGATTCACTGTGTCCAGCGGTGTGAGCGTGACGGTGGCCGCCTTGATGGCCTTATCCTGAATATTGCGGATTTTCAGCTGGGCCAGCACCTTGCCTGTCTGGTTGTCCTTGAGCAGAGCTCCGGCGGCGATGATCACGGGAGCGCCGGTGGAGTACAGATTTTCAGGCAGGGCGGACAGCTTGGAATATCGCTCGCTCATTGCCCCATCCCCTTTACAGCTCAGGGAGCTGGTCGGCTTCGGCGGCCTTCTGCACCCCGCCGCAGCCCGCCATCTGATGCACGTCATCGACCAGCTGGCCAAAGGCGTACAGCGGCCAGGAGGACAGCAGGACGACCAGGCCGCTGCCGCCGCAGGACACCAGAAGCACACCGTTGAACGTGTCGAAGAAGGTCAGCAGCTCCACGATGATGCCGACCGCCATGCATACGATGCCGATGCCTCCGCATACCATTGCCAGGGTCCTCAGTTTTTTGCCGATGTTGGAGTAGAGTTTGTTCATGATCGTGTTCCTTCCTTTCCGCACGGCCTCCGAAAGGACGTGCTCTCTTGTTTTGGGGCTTTGCTGGTCTTGATGTGCCCTGCGGCTGGGAAAACGGGTCGTGTCTGCGCAGGATGACTTCACGGATTGGTACAGGGCGCGCCGCAATTGATATAGATTAACCTGATTTAATTTTATGTGGATGGGAAGAAAAAACAATATTCCGGCTGCATAGTGTTTTCTATATTCCGGCCCGATCAGCCCAATTTTGGAATTGTGATGGAGGAAGGATGTGGTATACTGTAACTGGTACGGCGGCAGTGAAGCGTTTGGATCGCCATGACGAAAAACGCGAGGTGAAGGAAATGACGCATGAAGAATTCCAAGCGGCCATAGACTACTGGAAGGAAAAAGATGCCGGAAGTGTCAAGATGGAGCGTGCAAAGCTGGTGGAGGCGGTGGATGCATATATCCGGTCCAAGAACACCGGTGCGTTGGCCACCGGCGCCGGGGACTTTGTCCGCTGCACGCCCCTCGAGTACAGCTACCATGACGGAGCCTTCTGGATTTTCTCTGAGGGCGGGGAGAAGTTCATCGCTCTGGAGAAGAACGACAATGTGTGCCTGGCCATCTTTGACGGATACGGCTCCCCCGGAGGTCTGCACGGAATGCAGGTCATGGGGAAGGCGGAGATGGTGGAGCCCTTCTCTGAGGCGTATATGGCCCATGCCGCCTACCGGAAGGTGCCCGCTGAGCTTCTGAAGAAGCAGTCGCCTCCCATGAACCTGATCCGCATCAGGCCCACCAGGATCGACTACCTGTGTTCTGAGTTCAAGAAAGCCGGCTGCTCCAGCCGGCAGTCCCTGGTGCTGGAGGAGTAGCAGCTGCCGGGACTTATAAGTGAAGATAAAAAACAGACTGGGCAGAGCGTCAGATCGCTCTGCCCAGTCTGTTTTTTGCACCATATAACCCGAGATGGGGGAAACATTATGACAGCGTCTTTACAAGGTCCTCCACCCGGTTGTGGATCTGCCGTATCACATCCAGAAAGACCTGGTCGCTCTGGCCGGTGGGGTCGGGCAGCTGCCAGTTGTAGTCAAAGGCCCGGCCGATGTAGGGACACCCCACGTCGCAGCCCATGGAGATGACCAGGTCGGGGGCGGAGATTTGGTCGATGGTCTTGCTGTACTGGGTTTTCTCCATGTCGATGCCGTAGACCTGCTTCATCAGCCGCACCGCGTCCTGGTTGATCTGGGGCTTGGTCTCGGTGCCTGCGGAGTAAAAGTCGAACCGGTCCCCGGCCAGATGGCGGCCCAGAGCCTCGGCGATCTGACTGCGGCAGGAGTTGTGGACGCACAGAAAGGCGATCCGCTTTCTTGCCATCTTACTTCCCCCAATCTGTCAGCAGCTTGGCCACCTGGTCGGCCTTGAGCACCCGGCCGCCCGAGGCGATTCTGCCGTTGATCTCCAGGGCGGGCATCATCATGGCGCCGCTGGCCATGATCTCCCTCATGTCGGTCACATACTCCACCTGGACGGGCAGACCCAGAGTGCGCACCGCCTCCTGGGTGCTCTCCAGCAGGGCGTGGCAGTTCTTGCAGCCCGAGCCCAGCACCCGGATACTGGTGATGGGACCGGAGGCGGCGGGGGAGGGGGAGGCCTCACAGCCGCAGCTGCACCCGCAGGTGCAGGCGGAAGCATTTTCTTCATTTTTCTTTCCAAATCCAAACAGTGCCATAGCGATTCTCTCCTTTTGAATAAATGTGATGATCTGATTGAAAACTGATTGAAAAGGGTATCTGCTTTACACCAGCAGGGGCTGGAGGGCGTTGAAGAAGTATCCCACCAGAATGATGCCCACCGTACAGATGGCGATGAAAATACCCAGCAGCTTGGGCTTGACGGCCTTGCGCAGCAGGATGAGGGAGGGGAGGGACAGGGTGGTCACGGCCATCATGAAGGAGAGCACCACGCCCAGCAGGGCCCCCTTGGCCAGCAGAGCCTCGGCGATGGGGATGGTGCCGAAGATGTCGGCGTACATGGGCACGCCCACCACGGTGGCCAGGATCACGCCGAAGGGGTTGCGGCTGCCCAGCAGGGCCACCACATAGTCGGCGGGAATCCAGTTGTGGATGACGGCGCCGATGCCCACCCCCACCAGCACATAGGGGAACACCTTTTTGGCGGTGGAGACCACCTGTTCCCAGGCGTAGGACAGCCGGTCCGAGATTTTCAGAGTCTCCTGGGGCTGGTCCAGGACCTTACCGCCCCGGATGTACGGCTCCACCTGATCGTCCAGCCGGAGGGCCTCGATCAGCGTCCCGCCGGCAACCGCCACGATCAGGCCAAAGACCACATAGACCACCGCCACCTTCCAGCCGAATACCCCCATCAGCAGCACCAGGCTGCCCAGGTCCACCATGGGGGAGGAGATGAGAAAGGAGAAGGTGACCCCCAGGGGCAGCCCGGCGGCGGTGAAGCCCATGAACAGGGGGATGGAGGAGCAGGAGCAGAAGGGGGTCACGGTCCCCAGCAGGGCGGCCAGGCAGTTGGCCCCCAGGCCGTGGAACCGGCCCAGAATGCGCCTGGTCCGCTCGGGCGGGAAAAAGCTCTGAATGTAGGAGATGAGGAAGATCAGGCAGCCCAGCAGCACCATGATCTTGACGGTGTCGTAGAGGAAGAACTGCACGCTTCCGCCCACCCGGCTCCCCGGGTCCAGACCCAGCTTCTCCACCAGGCCGGTCATCAGACGGCTGAGCCAGGCCATGCCCAGAATCTCATTCTGGAAAAAGTACCATACCGATTGCAACGTTTCCATAGCGCCTCCTAAACCAATAAATCAAAAATTTTCGATTTGAAATCCCGGAAAAAACGCCACCGTTCCGGGTGGCGTGGGATATTCCGTCACTTGCAGCAGCAGCAGGGGTTCTGCCCCTCCGCTGCGCCGGTGATCTCCTGCAGCAGCTCCACGGCGTTGGCGCTGCCCTGGGGACTGATGCGGTAGTGGGTCCACTTGCCCTCCTCGCGGCCCACCACAATGCCTGATTCACAGAGAATTTTCATGTGGTAGGACAGGGAGGACTGGGGCATGCCCAGGGCCTCAGTCAGCTTGCAGGCGCAGATTTCACCGCCCCGCAGCAGCTCCAGAATCTGCTGCCGCCGGGGGTCGCACAGGGCCTTGAACACCGCGGCCCGCTCCTCGTATACTGTGGCCATGTGCACACCTCAAATCCAAAAATCTTGATTTATTATAGCGCCGGGAAAGCGCGCTGTCAAGAGAGAATAAAGCCGGCTTCGGAATTGATTCCGAAGCCGGCAGTCAGATGGGCAAAAGCGCAGGTCAGGCGGTCTCCTCGGCGAAGTTGCCGGTGTAGAGCTGGTAGTACTTGCCCTTCTTTTCCATCAGCTCGTCGTGGGTGCCCCGCTCGATGATGCGGCCCTGCTCCATGACCATGATGCAGTCGGCGTTGCGGACGGTGGAGAGCCGGTGGGCGATGACAAAGGTGGTGCGGCCGGTCATCAGGGCGTCCATGCCGTCCTGGACCAGCTTCTCGGTGCGGGTGTCGATGGAGGAGGTGGCCTCGTCCAGGATCAGCACCGGCGGGTCGGCCACGGCGGCCCGGGCGATGGCCAGCAGCTGCCGCTGGCCCTGGGACAGGTTGGCGCCGTCGCCGGTGAGCATGGTGTCGTAGCCGTCGGGCAGGCGGCGGATGAAGCCGTCGGCGTTGGCCAGCTGGGCGGCGGCCATGCACTCCTCGTCGCTGGCGTCCAGGTTGCCGTACCGGATGTTCTCCATCACGGTGCCGGTGAACAGGTGGGTGTCCTGGAGCACGATGCCCAGGGACCGGCGCAGGTCGGGCTTCTTGATCTTGTTGATGTTGATGCCGTCGTAGCGGATCTTGCCGTCGGCAATGTCGTAGAACCGGTTGATCAGGTTGGTGATGGTGGTCTTGCCCGCGCCGGTGGCGCCCACGAAGGCGATCTTCTGGCCGGGCTTGGCCCACAGGGTGATGTCGTGGAGCACCAGCTTGTTCTCGTCGTAGCCGAAGTCCACGTCAAAGAACCGCACGTCGCCGGCCAGGCGGGTGTAGGTCACAGTGCCGTCGGCCTTGTGGGGGTGCTTCCAGGCCCAGACGTTGGTGCGCTGCTCCGCCTCGCTGAGCTGGCCCTGGGCGTCCTCCTTGGCGTTGACCAGCTCCACATAGCCCTCGTCGGTCTCGGGCGTCTGGTCCATCAGGTCAAAGACACGCTGGGCGCCGGCGGCTGCGGTGACCACGAAGTTCACCTGCTGGCTCACCTGGGTGATGGGCTGGGTAAAGCTCTTGTTCAGGCCCACAAAGGTGATGACCGTGCCCAGAGTGACCCCGGCCAGGCCGTTGATGCCCAGGACGGCGCCCACCACGGCCACCACGGCGTAGCTGAGCCAGCCGATGTTGGCGTTGATGGGCATGAGCAGGTTGGCGTAGCGGTTGGCCTTGTCGGCGCTCTGGCGCAGGGCCCCGTTGACCCGGCGGAAGTCGGCCTTGGCGGCCTCCTCGTGGCAGAATACCTTGACCACCTTCTGGCCGTCCAGCATCTCCTCGATGAAGCCGTCCACAATGCCCAGGTTCTTCTGCTGCTGGACGTAGTAGGCGCCCGACAGGCTGGAGAACTTGGCGGTGACCAGCAGCATGATCACGGCGGTGACCAGGGAGATGACGGTGAGGGCGGGGTTAAGCAGCAGCATGGTGATCAGGGTGGCCACCATGGTGATGGAGGAGTTGATGATCTGGGGGATGCTCTGGCTCAGAAGCTGCCGCAGGGTGTCCACATCGTTGGTGTACACGGACATGATGTCGCCGTGGGCGTGGGTGTCGAAGTACTTGATGGGCAGGGACTCCATCCGGCGGAACAGGTCGTTGCGCAGGTGGAGCATGGTGCCCTGGCTGACCGAGACCATGATGCGGTTGTAGCCGAAGGCGGCCGCAATGCCCACAATCAGCAGCACGATCAGCTGGAGAATGGCGGAGGCCAGGCCGCTGAAGTCGGTGGAGCCGCTGGCGAGCATGGGGGCGATGTAGTCGTCCACCAGGGTCTGGGGGAAGGTGGCGGCCACCACGGTGGCCACGGCGGAGATCAGGATGCACAGGAGCACCAGTGCAAAGGGCAGCTTATACAGGCGCAGCATGTAGCGCACCACCCGGCGGAGCACCGGGATGGAGCTGGCCCGGGATTTTGTTTCACTCATACAGGGGATTCCTCCTTTCAGGCGGGCTGGTCGAAGTCGCCGCCGCCCTTGACCTGGGACTCATAGATCTCCTGGTAGATGGCGTTGGTCTTCAGGAGATTTTCGTGGGTGTCAAAGCCGTCGATGCGGCCGTTGTCCAGCACCAGGATGCGGTCGGCGTCCTGGACGCTGGAGACCCGCTGGGCGATGATGATCTTGGTGGTGCCGGGGATGCGCTGGGCAAAGGCCCGGCGGATCTTGGCGTCGGTGGCGGTGTCCACAGCGGAGGTGGAGTCGTCCAGGATCAGCACCTTGGGGCGCTTCAGCAGGGCCCGGGCGATGCACAGCCGCTGCTTCTGGCCGCCGGACACGTTGGCGCCGCCCCGCTCAATGCGGGTGTTGTAGCCGTCGGGGAAGCGGTCGATGAACTCGTCGGCGCAGGCCGCCCGGCAGGCCTCCACGCACTCGGCCTCTGTGGCGTCCGGGTTGCCCCAGCGGAGGTTTTCCAGAATGGTGCCGGAGAACAGGGTGTTCTTCTGCAGCACCACGGACACCTGGTTGCGCAGGGACTCCATGTCGTACTGCCGCACGTCCAGGCCGCCCACCCGGACCTGGCCCTGGTCCACGTCGTAGAGCCGGCAGATCAGGTTCACCAGGCTACTCTTGCCCGCGCCGGTGCCGCCGATGACGCCGATGGTCTCGCCGGACTTGATGTGCAGGTCGATGTCGGTCAGGGCGTTCTTGCCGCTGCCGTGCTTGTAGGAGAAGCTGACGTGGTCGAAGTCGATGCTGCCGTCGGCCACCTGGAAGACGGGCTGCTCCGGCTCCTTCAGGTCGGGGGTCTCCCGGAGCACCTCGCTGATCCGGTTGATGCTGGCCAGGGACATGCTGATCATGACCACCACCATGGACAGCATCATCAGGCTCATGAGCAGGGACATGACGTAGCTGAACAGGCTGGTGAGGTCGCCGGTGGACATGCTGCCGCCCACGATGAACTGGGCGCCCAGCCAGGACACCATGATGATGCAGAAGTACATGGCCACCATCATGGCGGGGCTGTTGAAGGCCAGCAGGCCCTCGGCCTTGACGAACAGTCGGTAGAGGTTGTGGGAGGCCTTGGAGAACTTGTCGTCCTCAAAATCCTCCCGCACAAAGGCCTTCACCACCCGGATGGCGGACACGTTCTCCTGGACGCTGGCGTTCAGGTCGTCGTACTTGCGGAACACCTGGTTGAAGATCTTGATGGTGACCGTCATGATGGCGCCCAGCACCACGATGAGGAAGACCACCGCGATGAGGAAGGTCAGGCTCAGCTTGGGGCTGATGATGAGGCACATGATATAGCTGAACACCAGGGTGAGGGGGGCGCGGACGGCGATGCGGATGACCATCATAAAGGCGTTCTGCACGTTGGTGATATCAGTGGTCATCCGGGTGACCAGGCCGGGCACGCTGAATTTGTCGATGTTGGAAAAGGAGAAGGTCTGGATGTTGTTGTAGACGGCCTCACGCAGGTTGGCGGCCAGGCCGGAGGAGGCGCTGGCGGCGAATTTTCCCGCCAGGGCGCCGAACAGCAGGCTCATGGCGGCCAGCACCACCATGACGATGCCGTAGCGGTACACAGTGGGCAGATCGGCCTTCTCCAGCCCCTGGTCGATGATGATGGCGGTGATAAAGGGCAGCAGGATCTCCATGACCACCTCAAGGGCGGCCATCGCGATGCACAGGAGGGTGTCCCGCTTGAAGCGGCCCAGCTGACGCAGTACGGTTTTCACGATTTTGATTCCTCCTTCTGAGATTGCGCTGTCAGTGCGGACAGGTTTTGCAGCAGCTTTCCCTGTAAATGGTCCAGGGCGCTCAGCTCCTCCTGGGAGAAGCCGTCGTACAGCCGGCTGTGGACCCCCTGGATGGTCTCCTCCAGATCGGGCCACAGCTGCCGGGCTTTCTCCGTGGCGAAGAGCAGGCGGCGCCGGTCGTCCTCCTCGCAGCGCTCCACCCGAATGTACCCCTTTTCCCGCAGCCGCTTGACCATGCCCGAAAGGGTGGCCATGGAGTACCCGAAGGCCCGGTGGATGTCGGTCAGCAGGGTGCCCTGTTCCTGGCGGCACAGCAGGAAGAGAAGGATGTGGGACTGAACGGCTGTGATGCCCCTGGGGGGCCAGACGGCGGCTGACGCACTGTTCCAGCTGAATGTACAGCCATCTGCCGTCCTGGAGCAGCCGCTCCTGATCCACCTGTGTCATATGCCCGCCCGCCTTTCTATTTGTTTGGATCGGAACTATTTGTCCCTCAATGTTTATACCACAGCCATTCTTGCATGTGAAATTCAAATGTGCTATATTCTATAAAAAAATTTTATTGATTCTTTGAATTGAACAAAGGGCCCGAGCGGGAAGGCGAAGTCTCTGTGAAAAACGCGCACCGGGCCGGAAAGGGGGAGTCACATGAACACCACACAGCTGGAGTGCTTTATGGAGGTGGCCAACTGCCTGAACTTCTCCCGGGCGGCGGAGCACCTGTGCATCACCCAGCCGGCGGTGAGCCACCAGATCAACACCCTGGAGAACGAGCTGGGGGTGAAGCTGTTCCACCGCACCAGCAAGAGCGTTCGCCTGACCCAGGAGGGATTTCTCTTCACCCAGTACGCCGGGGAGCTGCTGAAGATCTCCGCCCTGTCCAAGGCCAGAGTGAAGGAGTGCCGGCAGGAGGCGCCCATGCGCCTGGTCATCGGCTGCCGGAACACCATGGAGATGTGGCTGCTTCGGCCGGCCCTGGCCCAGCTCCGGCGGAGCAGGCCGGAGGTGCTGCCCATTCTGCGGCTGGTGCCCTTTGACGCCCTGGAGAATCTGCTGGAGGAGGAGAGCATCCACCTCATGTTCACCTTCCGGGAGTCGGCGCCCCAGAAGGCCCGCTATCTGGAGCTGGCGCGCTGCCCGGTGATGTGCATCTGCGCGCCGGACCACCCGCTGGCGGAGGAACAGACGGTCACCATCCGCCAGCTCCAGGAGGCGGGGCGCATGGCGGCCTGCCGTCCGCCCGCCTGCCCCAGAGGGCTCTTTGAGATCCAGGGCAGGGCCATAGGCAGCCGGAACACCACCCAGATCCTCTTCTGTGACACCCAGGAGGCCATCTATCCCCTGGTGGAGGCGGGCTATGCCATTGCCCTGGTCCCCGACTTTCCCAAGGTCAGGCTGCCCCAGCTGCGATACATCCCGCTGGCGGATGCAAAACCCCTGTCCTTTGGCGCCGCCTGTCTGCCCGGCAAAGGGAACCCTGCCCTGGGGCACTTCCTGGACCTGCTGTCCCGGAGCCTTCAGGACGGCGCGGGGAACAGCAGGGGGGCAGACGGTTCCCCGCAGGCGGCGGGGCACAGGGAGGAGAGATGAAAAATCCCCCATTTGCGGGAGTGACAGGGAGGGGGATTTCAGCTATAATAATGTGTCAAGGAAAGCGGAAAGGGAGTGAGACAGTGGAGAAGCTCTACTTTTCGAAGGAAATATCTCAAAAACTGTCGAAAATTTATTGCCGGGGCCTTGTAATGGTAGAGGCGCCCGCGGGATATGGCAAGACCACGGCCGTCCGTTGGGCGATGCGCGAAGTGCCTTCGGAGCAGATCCATTGGTTTACGGCGGTGAGCTGTCTTCAGGACACAAGCCTGGACTGGTTCATCCGGCAGATTGGACAGCTGGACCCGGGCACAGGCGCCGCCCTGCGGCAGCTGGGCTTTCTGAACCGGAGCAATGTCAGCATTGCGGCGGATATCCTGGCCAATCTCCATGTCTCTGAGCCCTGCTACCTGATTCTGGACAATTTTCAGCTGATAGGGGACAACTGGCCTCTGCCTCTCCTGCAGGCCATGGCGGACCGCAGGCGAGACGAGCTGCATGTGATCCTCATCTCCCAGAACTTCGGAAAGCTCCGCGCGGTTTTTGAGAATACCACCAATGTGTGCCGTTTTTCGTCGCGGGATCTGCTGCTCAACCGGAAAAACATTGCGGAATACGGCCAGCAGCTGGGCCTGAGCCTGACAAAGCAGCAGACAGAGACCATTTACCGGAACACAGAGGGCTGGGCTGCCGCTGTGTCGCTGTATTTTGAGCACCTGTGCCAGGACGGCGGAGGCCTGCCGGAATTTCAGGACATGGATGCGCTGCTGCATGAGTTTTTCTGGGGAAAACTCTCCAGTGAGGAGCAAAAGATGCTTCTGCGGGTGGCGGTGTTTGATTACATTCGGGAGGAGCAGCTGCCGGAGATCGCACCCGGCCAGGAGGAGGCCCTGAGCGGCCTTCTTGTGCGCATCCCGCTGATGCACCATGACCAGCGGGAGCGGACCAGCTATCCCCATGAGCTGCTGCGCCATTTCCTGCTGATGAGAATGCTCAACACCGCGCCTGCTGAGCTCCGCAGCCAGGTCTACGAGGCTGCGGGCGAGATCTACCACAGAGCGGGCAGCAATAAAAAGGCGGTGGAGTGCTTTTTCCAGGCTGGAAATGACGAAAAGCTCTTCTCCTGCGAGCTGACCGGGCTGCTCAATGAGAAGTTCGGCAACACCAGCTATATAGCCCTTGCCCAGACGGTGCTGGCGCGCTGCTCCGACCAACTGCTGGCGGCCTATCCGCTGTCCATGCTGCGGCTGTGTGTGGCCCTGTTCGCGGGCACTGATTTTGACGGCTTTTCTGCGGCGCTGGAGCGGTGCCGAACTATTATAGAGAAAGATGGAAGCCCCCAGCTGATGGGCGAGTGGCATATTGTGGCCGCCTTCCGGGCGTTCCCCGATATCGCCGGGATGAAAGCGCATTACCTGGCGGCGGACGGCTTGATGACAGAGCCCTCCCGGATCTTCACGCCCAGGGAGCCCTATATGTTCGGCACGCCCTCCATGTGGTATCTGTTCTACCGGACGCCGGGGCGGATGATGGAGACGGCCGAGGAGCTGCGGGACATGCTGGAGGTCTACAACCGCCTGACGAACCACCACGGCGCAGGGGCCTATGAGATGTATCTGGGGGAGGCGCTCAGCGTACAGGGCCGGTTCGACGAGTCGGATATCTACGCCCACAAGGCGGCGATGCTCTCGGAGCGCTGGCAGAACGCCAGCGTGACCTACGGCGCGGCGCTGCTGCTGGGTATCAACGCCATCTATCAGTCGGACATGATCTCCCTCCAGAAGGCCATTGAATACCTGGAGAACAAGGCCCTGGCCTATCCCTTCCTCCGGCACACGGCCATCAACACCCAGATGGCCGAGACCGTGCGCGGCTATCTCCTGGGCCTGATGATGGAGCCCGACCGGTCCGCGGTGTGGGCCCGGGGTCCGGCGGATATGCTCAACGACCTGACCTTCACCAACTTTATGGCCAAGACCAACCGCATCACCGACCTGATCCTGCGCAAGGAGTACAAGCGGGCCATCGCCAGCGTGGAGGCGTCCCTGTCTCTGGACAGCCGCCTCATCTCCCTGTCCACCCGCAATTTCATGTGCGTGGGGCTGGCGCTGTGCTATCTGGCCGTCGGACTGCCCAACCGGGCGGCAGAGTGGCTGGATCAGTCCCTGACCCTGGCCGAACAGGACAAAAACTATACCTTCCTGGCCTGTTTCCGAAAGTATCTGTCCATTTTGTTCCTCCTTCCCTCCATGAAGAAAAAGCACGGCAAGGCCATCCAGGAGATCAAGGCCCTGGAGATCCACTATACCAAGGCGGAGGAGAGCCGGATTTTCTACATGCTGGAGAAGTATCCGGAGCAGATGAGCGAGCTGACCGAGCGGGAACGGGAGGTGGCCCAGCTGGCGGCGTCCGGACTGCGCAACAGGGAGATTGCCGAAAAGCTCTTTATCTCCGAGGAGACCGTGAAGAGCCACATCCGCAGTATTTTCAACAAAACCAATATTGACCGGCGCAGCCGACTGGTGGAACTTTTGAAATGACCAGGAAAATCCCCCCTTTGGGGGATGTGGAGCAGCATAGGATTCCTGTATGATAAAAATACGGGAATTCTATGCTGCTATTTTTATATGAAAGGTGGGAAATACCATGGATGGTATGGGTGTGGTGCTGCATGTACTGCCCGGTTATCAGCTAAAGCTCAGCTTCCGCAACGGCAGCGAGGCGATCGTGGACATGAAGCACAGGCTTCATGCCGTACGGTTCGGAAGGCTGGCTTCACCCGAACTGTTCCAGGCGGCAAAGCTGGAGGGCAGCGAGGTGGTCTGGGACAACGGGACCCACTGTATCCGGGCCTCGATCAATGAGCTGCTGGATTCCATGCAGATGGACTGAGAGGGACGAGATCTGGAGATGAAGAGATCGTATTGAGGAGGAAATGCCCATGAGAAAGACGCTTCAACGGAGCATAGCACTTGTGCTGACGCTGGCGCTGACGCTGAGCCTGCTGCCGGGCCAGGCCATGGCCTATCTGGCCCCGAAGCCGGAGGAACTGTCCATTGTGGACAAGGACGGCAACACGGTGTCCGTGACAGAGGACTGGGAGACCGCATTCCCCTACGGCACCTTTGCCTTTTCCGACTTCCAGGTGGTGGCGGAGGAGGGCGGCGACACCGCCGTCATCCAGGTCTACCGCCTGGGCGGCACGGCGGGCCGTGCCGTGGCCTACATCACCTATGAGCCGGCCCTGACCCAGCTGGAGGACGGCAGCGCCTCCTACAGCACGGCGGCCGGCTCCAACGACATCGTCATCGAGGTGGAGAACCCCCTGCCGGGCGCGGAGAACCAGCCCATCGGTCGGCCGGAGCCCCCCAGACAGCCGGAGGAGCCGGTGGCGGTGACGGGCACCGCCGCTGAGTCCGACGTTGTCCTCTCCATCGGCGTGGAGGCGGACAGCTACCAGTGGTACGTGCTGTACGCCGGCGACTGGGAGATAGTGGACGGCGCGACGGCGCGGGAGTTCACGGTGGCTCAGGAGGACCTGGAGGGCTACGATTTCCGCTGCGTCTACACCGTGGACGGCGTGGCGTACTGTTCGGACAGCTATCTGGGCGTGGCCTACACCGTGGAGGAGGACGAGTCCGCCCCTGCGGAGGACGGGGAGCTGGAGCTGCTGGTGGACCTGAACAGCGAGCCCACCTACACCCGCATCACCCCGGAGGACGCCGAGGACCCCTACTCCGGCTACCTCTTTGATATGACCTTTGCCGAAGGCGAGTGGGTGAAGGAGATCCGGATCACCGTCCCCGAGGATGAGGACGCCGAGGCCCTGAAGTTCGGCACCTTCACCATCGTGGACAACGACGGTGCGTCTCTGTACGACACCGCCAACACCCTGACCCTCCGGGTGGAGGACAACGACCAGGCCGAGGAGAGCACCCTGGGCTTTGCGGTCACCCAGGTGCGGGCGGACAAGGCCGCGGGCACGGCGGAGCTCACCGTTGTGCGCACCGGCGGCAGCCAGACCATGCTCACCATCGACTACGCCACCGTGGACGGCACCGCTGTGGCGGGGACGGACTACGCCGCCGCCAGCGGCACCCTGGTGTTCTACGCCGACCGGAACGAGCAGGTGATTGAGGTGCCCCTCATCGACGACGGCGTGGCCACCGACGAGGAGCGGACCTTCCAGGTGGTGCTGTCCAACCTGAAGGGCGACAGCCAGGGCCTGTGCACCCTGGAGGCCACCGAGGCGGTAGTGTCCCTGTACAACAGCGGCGAGGGCGCCGAGGAGCAGAACCTGGCCACCTACCTCTATCAGAGCGACGTCACCGACCTGTCCGGCGCCGTCACCGAGGAGGAGGGCGCCCTGGCCCCTGTGGGCGGCGGCGCGGTCACCGGCCAGCAGGTGGAGAACGAGGGCGAGGTGCTGACCGCCCAGATCGGCGGCGAGGACGGCGACGTCTCCACTCTCAGCTACAACTACCCCAACAAGCTCACCTTCTCCAACGGCGGCTGGAACCTGTATGAGGACATCCCCTCCAGCGGCTGGGAGGGCGGCCAGTCCTACGACGACGGCATCTGGACCTACCGCAGCAAGGGAGCCGGCTCCGCCACCCTGACCTTTGATCCACGGCTGTACTGCGGGATATTGGCCAACTTCAACTGGACGTGTTCCCTGGCCAGCGGCTGGACGCTGACCTTGTACGGGATGGAGTATACCTATCCATGGGCCAAGCTGCTCACCGCCGACGGCAGCCAGTGGGCCAGAACGGACAGCAGAGTCAAAGACAACGGCAGCTATTTTACCCCGTCAATCAGCTGGACCAAATCCACCGGGATATACAGTTCCTGGTCCATTGCGGACAATGTGAACCGGCTCCAGCTGGGCACCAGCCGTCATGACGCCCATGATTCCGAGAACAACGCCGAGGCCAACCTGAAGAGCGGAACACTGGAACGCCGCACCTTCGGCGGGGACTTCTATCTGCAGATCCACACCGCCAACGACAGCGGCGAGGGCAGCGGAAATACTCAGACCGCTCCGGACGGAGCCGCCTCCCTCACCGAGAGCTCCGGCGTCTATGACTCCATGAAGCCTGTCATCACCATCCAGAGCGGCCAGGGCGGCGTGTCCAACGGCAAGCTCTTTGTGGGCACCACCCTGCAGGTGACCCTCCAGAACACCGCCAGCTATACCCCGGCCACTGCGGACAGCAGCCTCAGCGCTGCCGTCTACCTGACCAGGAACGGCCAGGTGGTGCCCGCCAACATCACCAGCAGCGGCAATACATACTACATTGAGCTGCTGTGGGACGGCATGACCGACGACCAGGTCAACAGCGGGGACTACACCGTCAACGTGGTCATGACCCGCAAGCAGGACCTGGTGTTGGATATCAGCCCCTCCGTACCCCGGCTGACCGATGACAACGGCAATACCACCGCCAACATCGACACCAGCAAGATCGCGGGCGCTGTCAGCGACTTCTGGGAGAGCACCAGCGGCATCACCTACGGCTACTCGGACGAGAAGACCAGCGGCGGCACCATTATCTACGAGCAGAAGACCGGCACGCTGACCAAGGACTCCGGCTTTACCCAGAGCACCGCAGTGCTCACCAAGGCGGATATGACCAACGTCCAGTGGATCAACTTCAACCTGCCTGCGGAGGACAAGATTGTCTACAACGGCCGCACCTACAACGGCAACGAGCAGATCTGGCTCAGCGTGGCCGATCTGGCCACCTCCAACATGGCCTTCTACTATTATGACTCGGAGTACCTCAGCGCCGTCAGTGTCATGACCGCCGCCATCTCCGAGGTGGAGCTCTTCCTGGACATGAGCGGCAACGGCATGATCGACGGCTACTACAACGCCGACACCGGCTACTTCATCCTGGATGAGGACTCCGGCGATATCAGCCTGGGCTTCCTGGACCCGGGCATGAGCTACAACGAGCTCTACTTCCAGCCGGTCAAGCTGGAAAACGGCAAGTACGCCCAGTACTTCATGAAGGTCTACTACAACATGAACCCCCGCAGTCTGATCCCTGCCGAGGGCACGGACACCAGTACGGTGGCCCAGGTGCTGCCTGCCTTTGTCAGCACCGTCACCGAGGGAAACAGCTATGAGCTGCTCACCGAGGAGCAGAAGGCCTACCGCTACCTCATCAGCGGCAAGACCAGGATCGGGGAGGACGGGGAGGCGTTCCGCTCCTCGGACAACCACGTGATGTACGGCGCGGCGGCCACCGCCCGCTCCATGGTGGACGTGCCCCTGGGCGGCGACATCAGCCCTGCCGCCCTCAATTCCGACGGCACGGCCTACACCTGGACGCCCAACTACCAGGGCAACCTGCTCTATCCCTTCGAGAATCCCGAGCCCATCATCATCGACGAGAGCCTGGCGGGGAACAACATCCCCATTGCGGAGATTGAGGGCTATGAGAACGGCCAAGTGGTGCTGGAGGAGGGCGGCGCGGACAAGCTCAACGGCTATCTGGGCTCCCTCACCGCCGACAACACCGTGGCCCTGGCCGTGCAGGAGCAGAAGGCCACCACCGAGGAGATCGCTGCCGCCAACGGCGTGACCATCGGCGGCGGCGGGGTGGCGCTGCTGTCGGAGGAGCAGGCGGCGGACGCCCTGGCCCCGGAGAGCGTGACCACCTCGGACTCCAAGGTCACCCCTGACGCCCGTTATCTCCAGGAGATGGGCTCCGGCAACGAGGCGGCCACGGCCGGGGTGGACATGAACAACATGGAGGGCGTGAACTTCGACTACCCCGAGCTCAACCAGGACTTCGCCCTGGACCTGCCCTCCACGGAGATCGGCGTCACCGACTTTGCCGGCATCGTCATGGACGGCGACACGGTGGGCTTTACCATCGGCATCCCCATGGGCGGCTGGAACTCCAACGGTGACGCAGGCGCCGGCGGCGCCGGCGGCGGCGGCAGCAACTACGGGACCAACCCGGGCGAGGCCATCAAGAGCTCGGGCGAGACCATTGCCAACATATTCAAGTGGATACGCAGCCCCAGGGCTATGGCCAAGGAAGTGGACGACAGCTACAAGGCCACCAAGGACAAGCAGAACTGGTACAACCAGAAGATGGGACAGGGCGAGGGCGTGACCGCCAAGGAGTTCAAGGCGGAGTTCTCCATATCCGCGGCCTTCATGTTCAAGTACGACCCGGTGACCAACCACTACGAGTTCAGCCAGTTCGCCGCGGCGGTGGGCGTGGAGCTGGCCTTCACCTACAAGGCCCGGTTCACCTCCTGCCCCATCATCTACCTCTATATCACCGTCCACTTTGACGTGGAGTTCAGCGCGAGCGTCGATGTGGAGCGGGAGACGGTGGAGACGGGGGACAGCCTGGTGAAGATGCCGGCCCAGCCCGGCCTGGACGGCGACCGGAAATACCTGAACCTGACCAAGGGCACCTCCACGGTACTGACCGAGACGGAGTACAAAGCCCTCAACCTGAGCTTCAGCGGCAAGGTGCTGCTGGAGGCCTTTACCGACGCCGGGTGCACCGCGCCGCTGGACGGCTTCCAGAAGGGCTACCTGTCCTCCACCGGCGCCGACGACGTGCTGGTGGTGCTCAAGCAGACCAGCAGCGCCACCCTGGGACAGGATATCTATCTCAAGCTCACCGCCCTGGAGGACACCAAGCTCTACGAGGCCATGGCGGTGGAGACCTCCCAGAACAAGACCAGCATCAGCGGCTTCGAGGTTGCGCCGGAGCTCTACGTCCAGGTGGGCGCGGGCGTGGGCATCGAGATTCTGAAGGCTGAGATTTACTTCAAGATCAGCATCGGCTGCGCTATGGCCTTTGCAAACCCCACCGGTAACGGTACCCGTGAGGACTTCCGGCTCAAGACCTTTGACTTCGGCGCGGCGATCGGCATCAATGTGCAGCTGCTCCTGTTCAGCTACGAGCTGGAGCTCATCGGCATCTACATCAACTATGACTACGAGGGAGACCCCAGATGGACTTACAACTGGTCTGCCCTGAACGGCGCCTACGGCGGCGGAGGCGGTCTGAAGACCCTGTCGGAGGACGGGGACAGCACCGGCGTGAAGATCAGCCTGCCCGGCTCCTCCGCCGGCACCCAGACGATCTACGCTCCCGGCACGGAAGGAGACCTGGAACCCCTGGCCGTTGATCCCAACGACAAGGAGGTACCCTTCCAGCTCTCCGGCTACGGCAGCTCGGGGGACGCCTTCAAGCTGGCCGATGGCCTGGCCTCCGGCTATGACTACCAGGTGGTCACCGTGGGCGGGGAGAACTACCTGCTCTACACCGTCAGCCGCACCGGCGCGGCCCACCCCGTGGACAACTCCATGCTGGTGCTCTCCCGCATCAAGCTGACCGACAGCGGCGGCGTAGACGGCTACGGCCTGGTCAACCCGGTGGACGAGGATGACCCCACCCCCTACATCGTGGTGGACGGCGACGGCACCGGCGACCTGGAGTTCAACGGCTGGGCGGACGGGAACACCCTCCGTGTCGCCTGGGTGAGCTACGCTTCGGAGACGCCTGCCGTTCCGGCGGCGGGGCAGAAGCCGGAGGGCGACGCGCCTGGCGGCATGGACCAGAGCAACTACCAGCAGGTCTACGACCAGTTCCGCGCCACCGAGCCCGCCGACCCCGGAGCACCCGGCGCAGAGCCCACGGCTCCCGTGCAGGCGGACTACTTTGTGACCCAGACGGAGTACAACGGCCTGGACGCCGCCGCCCAGGCGAACTATACCCAGGACACCACGGACACCGGGTACTATTACAACAGCGCCTCCTACACCTCCTACGCCGACGCCAAGGCGGCCTATGACGCTGCCCAGAGTGCCTATACCACCGCCAAGGACGAATATGACGACAAGAAGGCGGCCTACGACAAATATCTGACAGACAAGGCGGCCTATGACGTCCAGCATGCGGACTATAAGAAGTGGTATGACTACTTCAAGTCCGTGGCCGACGAGAACGCGGCCAACCAGGCGGTGGCGGAGGGGGCGGCCAAGAACACGGTGGTCAAGACCGCCAGCTTCAACACCGCCATTCCGGCCGCCATCACGGACGGCGCGACCGTCAATACCGCGGGCAGCCATGTGTACCTTCCCGGCGGCAGCACGGACGGCAGCGTGACCGTCTACGCCCAGGCCAGGCACTACGACGACACCACGGACATGGAGGCCGCCTACGAGGCCTACCTGGCCGGGCTCTATCCCGACAGCGCGGGCAGCGGCGCCCAGTCCATCCGGGCCTACCGCCTGGCCTATCAGAAGGGCATCTGGGACGCCTACGGCCAGTCCACCGAGCTCCACGCCGTTGTGGACGGGAAAGAGGTGACCGTGGTGCCCGCCACGCAGCCCGGCGAGGTTCTGGACAACATGGAGATCACCGAGATCAACGGCGTGTGCTATGTGGCCTACACCACCAGCCAGCAGAGCTATGTCAACGCCAGCGGCAATATCATCGACGACAGCGCGGCGGCGGCCGACATGATCACCACCAAGCGGCTCTACCTCCAGACCCTGACGGTGCCCGCTGACGGCGGCGAGCCCACCTGGGGCGAAGCCCTGCTGCTGCGCACCCTGGTGGACTGCGACAGCGACAACAGCAGGGACGGCGTCTATCAGAACAGCGCCCTCAGCACCGCCAGTCAGGACCCCTACTTCGCCAACCTCCAGTTCCTCAGCGGCAAGCTGGGCGGCCTGACCGGCGCGGAGGAGGACTTCTCCACCCTGGCCGACAGCACGGAGGCCTTCCTGCTCTTTGAGATGAACGGCTCTACCTATGTCATCCCCCAGGCCTCTCTGGAGAGCATCGCCGGGGAGGACCACACCGGCTCCATCATCCCCTTCTTCCAGCCGGAGAAGCAGACGGGCGCGGATACCGACGGCGACGGCCAGATGGACGAGGTCACCGCCGATGCCACCGGCCGGGCCGAGGTGACCATCGGCGCCGACGGCGCGGGCAACATCTCCGCCGTCTATGTGTCCAATGTGGACGGCACCACCAACAACGCCCTGTACCTGGCCAAGTGGGACCCCAAGTCCCAGACCTGGGGCGAGGGCACCATGCTGGCCATGAACTACATGCAGGTGTACGAGGACGCGGCGGTCAGCGACTGGAGCGCCGAGGAGACCGAACAGGCCTATCTGGGCAAGCTGTCCGGCTATCAGGGCGGCGGCATGGACCAGTTCATCTTCTCCGACCTGCAGATCGCCCTGGGCCAGCCCGAGACCGAGGGCAAGGACGGCACCCTGCTGGTGCTCACCCGAGGGGTCACCACCCACCTCATGGAGTACACCTACCAGGACGACAGCGGCCAGCACACCGTCATCATCCCCGAGGGCGATGAGGCGGCCCAGAGCAAATATGAGCAGGGGACTTACAGCAAAAAGCCGGGCACCGGCATCTACGCCATCAGCTACGGCGTGGGCCGGCAGGAGATGGGCAACGCCAGCCTGACCTTCGCCCAGTATGACTTCACCGCGGGCAGCGTGCTGGAGGTCAACGGCTCCTTCCAGAACATCGGCGACGTGGGCCTGCGGGGCAGCGAGGCCAACCCCATCACCGTCAAACTGATGCTGAACACCGGCAGCGGTGATCCTGTGGCCCTGGCCACCTGGGAGATTACGGAGAACATCACCGCCGGGCAGACCGTCAAGCTCACCGGCACCTGCGACGCGCTGAGCACGGATCTGCCCAAGGGCAGCACCTTCTACTTCGCCGTGTCGGAGGACAAGGACTACTTTGCCGACGGCGCCTTCAGCGGCGACACCAATGTGGTGCTGACCGTGGCGGACAGGCCGGAGCTGGGCTTTGAGTCCTTCCGCATCTCCTCTGCCAGTGTGGATGCAGCCGGCAACACCGTCCTGGACGTGGACTTCCAGGTGGGCAACCGGGGCAGCGCCACGGCGGAGGACGTATACGTCCAGTTCAGCTACGAGAGCGGCCGGGACGAGAACAACAACCCGGTCTACACGCCCCTGGACATCACCAACAACACCCTGACCGTCTCCAGGCAGCAGGACCTGGTCACCCTGGCGGACGACAGCGCAGACGCCCGGAGCGGCATCCTGCGGCTGAACAACGCCGAGGACGGCGACGACATCGGCACCAACAAGGGCCGCACGGTGTCGGGCACCATCACAGTACCGCCCACGGTGTACCAGGGCGCTGAGACCGGCAGCCTGAACATCCGGGTGGAGATCTTCGCCAAGTCCTCCGCCGTGCTCTCCCGTGACGCCAGCGGCCTCATCACCGCCGACCACGGCGAGTACAATGGGGACAACAACAGCCGCCTGGCGGCGGTGGAGCACAAGACCTACTTTGACACCGCCGACAAGGTCACCCTGGCCATGGGCAACACCATGCGCCTGCCCGTGTCCGTGGCCACCAGCACCGGCAAGGCTCCGGCCATCCAGGTGACCGAGGTGCCCGATACCCAGGGCGGCGCCAAGTGCCTGGGCGTGCTCTACTACCAGCAGACGGCCTCCGCCGGTACGGGCAACACCGAGGGCGTGCTGGTCATCGCGCCCTCCCGTGAGGGCACCGGCGTCCTGGAGATCAAGGACCAGGCCACCAACACCATCCACTCCATCGCCTATGAGGTCACCGCGGCAGGCGAGGGCATCAACGTCTTCCGGGACAACGGGCTCTTCACCTTCTACAACGCCGACGGCAGCGCGTACGACGAGAGCGCCGCCGTGGGCAGCCAGGACTGGAGCTTCAACGGCGACATCGCCACCTGGGGCACCGGCGAGAGCGCGGTCCGGCCCTACCTGTCCAACCTGTCCAACGGCAAGGTGGGCGCCAGCTTCACCTTTGACACTGTGGCGGAGTCCATCGACTTCAACTTCAACGGAAAGCTCAGGGTGAGCAGCACCTACCCCGGCTTCCGGGCTGCGGACATCACCTGCGGGGGCGGCAGCGAAAAAGCGAACGTCTATTTCGGCAATCTGGGCCAGACCCACACGGTGACCGTCACCGTGCTGGCCAGCGGCGACACCGACCCCACCGCTGATATTGACGTGATCGTGGAGCACTATGTGAACGGCGAGACGCCGGTGCCCACCTCCGACGCCACCGCGCCCCATCTCTTCTGGGCCCGCAGCTTCCCGGACACCGCGTCCCTGAAGGCGGGCGGGGAGAGCGTGGAGCTGACCCTCTACGTCCTGGACGACGGCAGTCTGGCTACCCTGACGGTGAACGGCGAGACGCCCGACATCACCAGGCGCGCCGACGGCTTCTGGTCGGCCCGTGTGACGGTCGCGGAGAACGGCAGGCTGAATGTGGAGGCCATGGACACCGCGGGCAACCGCACCACCCAGTCGATCACAGTGGACTGGTTCAACACCACCGTGACCGGCGGCACTGTGAGCACCGCACCCGACGTGAGCGCGGCTTTCTACAAAAACGGCAGCGCCAGCCCCATGGGTGACTCGGAGTACGTGACCGACAAGGACACCGTGGTGGTGAAGGGGGCGTCTGCCACGCCTGATGTGACGTACAGCGCCCAGCGCATCACCGTCCGTGAGACGGCGGAGGGGGGCAGCGAGCTGGCGCTCACTTCCCTGCAGCCCAACGAGGGCACCACGGATTCCTTTGACGCCAAGGCCAACGGCTTCTATCTGGTCCGTGCCGCGGCTGCGGACGGCAGCTGGAGCCAGGTGGTGCTGGAGATGAGCAGAGTGGATACCGATCTGCCTGTGTCCAGCCTGTCTGTGATGCAGAACGGCACGACCCTGGCCTGGAGCATCACCAAGTCCAGCCCCGATCTGTCTCCCATCACTGAGGCGGCCATCAACGGGTACAGCGTATTTGAATCGGAGATGATTGGCCGTACCGCTGTGGGCGGCACCCTGGACATCCTGTACGGCGGCAGCTACACCCTCACCGGCAAGGACGCGGCCGGACATGAGACCGCCCAAACCCTGACCGTGCCCGGCCTGCCCATTCAGACGGCGGACGAGGACTTCTGGACCGTCACCCACTCCTGGAACCAGGCCCGGAACAACGGCGCGGTCACCGTGGACCCCGCCGGCTTCACCGGCGGCGTCTACGACGGGACCAAGAGCACCCCGGAGAGCAATGTGTACGCGGGCCGCTATGAGGCACTGCTCACGGCGGAGAAGGATATCTTTGACGCCGAGGCCGTGCGGCAGGAGCTGCTGGACGAGTATAAGAAGGACTATTTCGAGCAGAACCCGGACGCCCAGCCTGACGACCCCAACGCCGTCATGCCGGAGGAGGAGCTGAACGCCGCCCTGGCCCAGCGGGAGGCCCAGGCCATGGCCGACTGGAAGAACGGGGCCATGGCGGAGGCAAACGACGCCGGCTGGAAGGAGCTCACCGGCAGCACCAGCTTTGAGAATCTGGAGCCCGGCGGCTATGTCCTGCTCATCCGGGACGCCAACGACAGGCGCAACGGGGACGTGACCATCCAGCGGGCCATAACGGTGGACGATCAGGCCATCGTCATGACCGCTGAGAGCACGCCGGAGTACAACGTGAACTGGGACGGCAGTATCACCGTGAACGCCGCCTACGGCCGCCTGAACTTCGGCACCTATCAGTTCCTGATCCGGCCGGTGGAGGCCCCTACGGAGGGAGAGGAGCCCCAGCTCCTGCCCGTGGATGAGCTGACCGCCGCGCTGGACCCCGAGGAATACCCGGCGGAGGCCGGCTGGAGCACGCCCGCCTGGCAGACCTCCGATCTGGCCTCCGGCTCCCTGTCCACCAGCGTCTTCACCGGCCTGCACACCGGCTGGTATCAGGTTGCGGTCCGCGCCATGGAGGGCGTGACCGCGGCGGAGATGCAGGCGCTTATCACCCTCTACCAGGACTTCCTGGCAGCCCGGGCCCGGGCGGAGACGGCGGAGGCCGGCCTGACCGAGAGCGGCCTGAGCGACGCTGCGGCTGCAAAGGTCCGGCGGATCAACGAGGCGCTCCAGGCCTGGCAGACGGCCGGCACCGCGCAGGAACAGACCGGTGCCTGGAATCAGTACATGGCCCTGATCAACAGCGATATCCAGACCCTGCTGACGGCATGGGCTGACACAGAATACGCCGACGGCGCCGAAAAGGACGCCTATGACGCGGCGGTTGCCGAGTTTGCCCGGCAGCAGGCCGAGACCGAGGCCCAGGCGGAGAAGACCGCCGCCGATGCGGCCCTGACCGCGGCTGAGACGGCCTATACCACCCGTAAGGCCGAGCTGGAGGCCAAGGCCGACGGGGCCTATGCGGCGGATGAGACCCTCTGGGACAACGCCGCCACCATGCTGGTGGAGGTGGGGGTGGAGCACACTTACATCTCCAGCAAGATCGAGACCTCCGACCTGCGCTACGACCGGGAGAACGGCCTGGTGAAGGTCCAGTTCCTGCCCTACCGGAAGGAGCTGAGCGACGCGGCGGAGAGACAGCTCCTTCAGGACAACGGGGAGCTGGACATCCTGGCATACAGCAGCGAGATGGAGGTTCTGATCCCCGCCGGAACCCTGGGCGAAGGGGACGACATCATGGAGATGCTGATGCCCTTCCCGGACCTGCCTCAGGACGGCGGATATCTGGTGCAGTACACCGGAGCGGATGGGACGGCCCACCCGGTGGCCTGGAGCCTGGTGACGCCCGGCAAGGTCTACTATGTGGCCTCCGCCGTGGGCGAGTACGAGATCGTGAAGGCGGCGGAGAACTTCTCCGACGTGCCTGAGGGCTTCTGGGGCCTGGACGCCATCTCCTTCGTGTCGGCCCGGGATCTGTTCCGGGGCGTGGGCGAGGGCAGGTTCGACCCCAGCGGCACCATGACCCGCTCCATGCTGGTGACTGTGCTGGGCCGTCTGGCCGGCATCGACCCGGCGGATTACAGCGGCGAGAGCGCCTTCTCCGACGTGGACGCCAACAGCTGGTACGGGCCCTATGTGGCCTGGGCGGCGGAGAACGGCGTGGTCCAGGGCGTGGGCGGCGGCCGGTTTGCGCCGGACGACCCCATCACCCGGGAGCAGCTGTGCACCATGCTGGCCCGCTATCTGGACAGCGACGGCAAGGAGCTGCCCCAGCGGGAGAACCCGGCGGCCTTCCCCGACGAGGACCAGGTGAGCGACTGGGCCAGGGACGCGGTGGAGCGCTTCCGGCAGCTGGGCATTGTGGAGGGCTCGGATACCGGCGCCTTCCTGCCCAAGAACAACGCATCCCGCGCGGAGGTGGCCGCTGTGTTCCAGCGGCTGATCACCGCCATTCTGACCAACATCTGACCATATGACCCTTCGGCGGGAGGCGTCCCAGCGGCGCTTCCCGCCAAAGGCATATTCCGGGAAGGAGCGAGGACAATGAAAAAACGCCGCCTGCTGTCTGCCGTCCTGTGCGCCGCCCTGGGGCTGACCCTGTGGGCCCCTGGGGCGGCCGCGGGTGAGAAGGACGGGGACCACACCGGCTATGTATTCCGCGTACAGGAGACCGCCGTCATGCCGCTGAGCGCGGCGGAGGGTGTCAGGCCGGTGCCCTACGCCCAGGGGTACTACACGGCGGACAGTCTGGAGGACCTGAGGCCCTGGCTGGACGCGGGGCTGGTGGAGGAGGCCGTGCCCGATGCGGACCTGGAGCTTCTCTCCGGTGGAGAACCGGGGACAGAAACCACTCCGGGGGACCCGCTGGCCGGGGAGCAGTGGTATCTGGACGCCCTGGGCATGGAGGAGGTCTGGGCCTCCGGCCTGGACGGCAGCGGCGTCACTGTGGCGGTCATCGACTCAGGGCTGGTGCAGGGCCACGAGGACCTGGACTACGCCCGCGTGGCCGGGTACAACTTCCTGGGCGCCGAGGGCTATGGGGACACGGCGGACTGGGCGGATGCCACCGGCCACGGCAGCCTGGTCTCGGGCATCCTGGCAGCCCGGACGGACAACGGCGTGGGCGTGGCCGGTCTGGCCGACGGGGTGGAACTGCTGGCGCTGCGCTGCTTTGCCTCCAGCGACAACGGCACCACCACCGCCGGCAGCGGCAGCGTGTCCACCATCCTCAGCGCCATTGAGTACGCTGTTGACCAGGATGTGGACGTGATCAACATGAGTTTCGGCGGCACCAACGCCGACAGTCTGGCCATTCTGGAGCCCGTGCTGGAAAAGGCGGCGGCCCAGGGGATTATCCTGGTGGCCGCTGCGGGCAATGACGGCAGCAGCGTATACCGCTATCCCGCCGCTTTTGACTGCGTCATCGGCGTGGGCGGCGTGGACCGGGACGGCGGTGTGTACGCCAAATCCCAGCGCAACGACAGCGTGTTCCTCACCGCTCCGGCAGTGGACATCCGGGGCATCGGCTACACTGCCGGGGACGCCTACCGCTCGGACAGCGGCACCTCCATGGCCGCGCCCATGGTGTCCGCCATGGCCGCCCTGGCCAAGCAGGCGGACGGCGCCATAGACAACGGCGGCTTCCGTACCCTGCTGAAGGCCAGCGTGACCGACGGCGGCGAGACGGGGTATGACACCGGCTACGGCTGGGGCAGTCTCTCAGCGGCCGCCTTTGTCCGGGCCCTGACCGCCGACCAGCCCATCACCTATGAATGCGGCGAGGGCACCCTGCCCGCTGAAGGCAACTGGTCGGACGCCTACCGGATCGGTGAGGGGGATCAGGTGGTCCTGCCCACCCCTGTCCGGGAGGGGTACGACTTTACCGGCTGGTATCAGACGGCGGAGTGCACCGGCACACCGGTGACCGCCATTCCGGCAGGCAGCGTGGGCGCTGTGACCCTCTATGCGGGCTGGTCGGCGCGGCAGGAGCCAGAGCCGGAGCCTCCGGCGGTGGCCGAGGGACAGGAGGAGCAGACCGGGGCTGCCGCCCCCACCTCCCTGGACGGCCTGACCGCGGCCCAGCCCTATACGGCGGACGTGTCCGGCTGGTTCACCGGGGCCGCGTCCTATGAGTGCTCTGCCAACCCCGGCCTGGGCACGGTGGAGCTGTCGGGCAGTACGCTGACCTATACGCCCACCGCAGAGGCCGCCGGCCAGACGGTGACCTTTGCTATCAGGGGCGTCAGCGGCGGGGAGACGAGCGGCGATGTGACCGTGGCCGTGACCGTGGCCGCCCTGCCGGTGAGCGACGCCAGACTGGAGCGGACCGCTGTCTCCTACGACCTGTACACCCAGACCGGCGGCGTGACCGTGGGACTGAGCCTGTACGGGAACCGTCTCACCGGGGCGGCGGCGGGGGAGACACCCCTGGTCGCCGGGACGGACTATATTGTGACGGATAGTGACATTACCCTCACCCATGCCCTGCTGAAGGGGCTGGGCAGAGGAGAGCACACCCTGTACTTCGCCTTTGACAACGGCCGCACCGAGGCGGCCAAGCAGGCGGCCCTGACGGTCACCGTCGCCGACACCACACCGGTGACGCCGCCCCCTGATCCGGGGACAGGCGGAACCAGCGGCGGCGGCAGTATCGGCGGAGGAGGCGGAACCGGCGGAGGAATGGCTCCGCCAGAGGAGCCGGACCTGGAGCTGCTGGAATCTTCGGACGGTGCGTTCCGCTACGCGCTGAGCGGCGGCACAGCGGTGCTCACCTTTGACGCGGAGCAGCTGGACAAACTGGCCGCAGGGGAAGCCTGCCTGGACCTGTCCGGCGTGGAGGGCGTGGAGGCCGTGACCCTGACAGGGGCGGACACAGCCGCCCTCACCAAGGGCGTAATCCTTCGGCTGCCGGAGGGGAGCGCGGCGCTTTCCGCCCAACTGACCGCACAGCTGGCCCGGGCTGCCGGAGAAAACACCTGGATGGCCACCCTCTGCCCGGCGGAGGAGCTGACCGGCGCCCAGCGCACCGCCGCAGCGGGCCGGCCGGTGTACGCCTTTGGCCTGTCGGCCGGCGGCCGGACGCTGGAGGCGCTGGACGGCGCCGCCGTCCTGACCCTGCCCTGGGTCCAGGCGGAGACGTCCCCGGTGGTTCTGGGCATGGCCCTGCTGGCGGAGGATGGCGCACTGACGCCGCTGGAGAGCAGTTGGGACCCCCTGAAGGGCACGCTCACGGCGGAAATCGGCAGCACGGGGGTGATCGTGCTCACCGGGGAAGCCTGGGCCAATCCCTTCTCCGACGTGCTGGAGACAGACTGGTTCTACGGCGCGGTGGGATACGTGTGCGCCGCCGGGATCATGGAGGGCAGCGGCGGCAGGTTCCTTCCGGCCGGCACAGTCACACGGGGGATGATCGCCGCCATGCTCTACCGTCTGGAAGGGGAGCCGGAAGCGGGCTCTGTCCGGGCGGAATTTGCAGATGTGGCTGAGGGAGCCTATTACGCCAAGGCGGTGGACTGGGCCCAGGCCAGCGGAGTGATGAACGGGTACGGCGAAGGCGCCTTCGGCCCTGAGGACCCGGTCACCCGGGAGCAGCTGGCGGCCATCCTCTACCGCTACGCCGGATACCGGAGCGGCAGTGCTCCGAAGGCGGACAGCGCATGCCTGGAGGACTGTGCGGACAGCGGCAGCATCTCCGGCTGGGCCCGCACGGCCATGGCTTGGGCCGTGGGCACAGGGGTCATAAACGGCAGAGCGGAGGGCCTTCTGGACCCGTCGGGCACTGCCGCCCGGGCGGAGGCCGCGGCGATTTTCCAGCGCACCATCCAACTGCTGCGGTAACCTGCACGGGAAGCGGGGAGGAACAGCAGAGAACAACCGCCATACGGAGCGTCTCCGTCTGGCGGTTGTTCTGTCGAGGAGCGTGGACCTGAGCTCAGGGCGGGACGGACGGAAAAGCAGAAGCGCAAGAAAATGGACAAAAATGACAGCAAGGCTGGTGGACTTCTGACGGCTGGGCTGGTATACTAGGGGTATCACACCGGCCTGGGGGACGCGCCCACCGCTGAGGAGACTCCCCTGTCCCCAAGGTTAGCGTTACTTCCACATCCGTTGGAGGCAGCCACAAGGCTCCAACGAGCATCACTATGTGAAAGGAAGGTCCATTATGGCACGAAAAAAGGCGAATCCCGCGAAAAAGGAAGCAGCAGTAGAGAAAGCGGACGCTCCGGCTGTGGAAAAGGAGACCGCTGCGAAAAAGACGGCGCCTGTTGAAGAACCGGCTGTGTCCGTTGCGGCGGAGGCCGCGCCTGCTGCGGAGAACAAAGAGGCTGCTGTTGCGGCGGGGACCATACCTGTTGTGAAAAACGAGGAGCCCGCCCCGAAGGAGGCGATGCCTGCGGAGGCGGAAGAAGCGCCGGCTGCTGAGACCGTGCCTGTTGTGGAAGAGAAGGAGCCTGCCGCAAAGGAGGCGGCGCCCGCTGAGGAAAAAGAAACGCCTGCCCCTGAGGCCGCGCCTGCTGCGGAAGAGAAGAAGCCCGCTGCAAAGAAGACGGCGTCTTCCAGAAAGAAGGCGGCTCCCGCCCCGGAGAAGAAGGAACCTACGGGGAAGAAGACGGCGGCCTCCCGGAAAAAGGCCGCGCCCGCCGCGGAAAAAGCGGCTCCTGCTGTGAAAGAAGCCATCCCTGTCAAGGAGGAAACAATCTCTGCTGTAGAGGAGGCTGCGCCTGTGTACGAGATCTCTAATCTGCCCCGCCGGAGTGTGGCGTTTATCGGTTCGGAGTGCCACCCGTTCGTCAAGACGGGCGGCCTGGGCGACGTGATGTACGCGCTGCCCCGGGAGCTGGTCCGGCTCAACTGTGACGTTCGTGTGATCCTGCCCCGCTACGCCTGCATCCCCAAGGAATATCAGGACAAGATGATCTACCGCGGCGAGTTCTACATGGACATGGGCATGACCAACCGCAACTATTACGTGGGGATCATGGAGTACATCTGTGACGGCGTGGTGTACGACTTCATCGACAATCAGGAGTTCTTCTCCGCGGGCAATCCGTATATCAACCTGGTGGACGACATTCCCAGATACTGCTTCTTCAGCAAAGCCGCCCTGGCCGCGCTGAACTACATGAACTGGATTCCCGACATCATCCACTGCCACGACTGGCAGGCGGGCCTTGTGCCGGTGTATCTGCGCACCCTGTTCAAGGACACGCCTGTGGGCCGCGCCCGGTCCATCCTCACCATCCACAACCTGCGCTTCCAGGGCATCTACAACATCCCCACCATCCAGTACTGGTCCGGGCTGCCCAACGAGGTGTTCAACATGGGCGCGCTGCAGCAGGACTGGGTGAACGCCAACATGCTCAAGGGCGGCCTGGCCTATGCCGACCGCATCACCACCGTCAGCGGCACCTATGCCTATGAGATCCAGACGGCTGAGTACGGCGAGCGGCTGGAGGGCCATCTGCGCTACCACAGCGGCAAGCTCAGAGGCATTGTCAACGGCATTGACTACGGCATGTGGAACCCGGAGACCGACCCCGCGCTGGCGGCCAACTACGGCCTCGGCAATGTGCTGGACCACAAGATGGAGAACAAGCTGGCCCTGCAGAAGGAGCTGGGCCTGGAGGAGGACGAGGGCAAGTTCGTCATCGGTCTGATCTCCCGCCTGACCAACCAGAAGGGCCTGGATCTGGTCAGCGCCATCATTCCCCAGGTGCTGGACGGCAACACCCAGGTGGTGGTGCTGGGCACCGGGGACAAGCAGTACGAGGACACCTTCCGCTACTATGAGGACACCTACCGGGGCACCTTCAGCGCCTGCATCCAGTACGACGAGGCGCGGGCCCACCGGATCTACGCGGGCGCGGACGCCCTGATGGTGCCCTCCCGCTTTGAGCCCTGCGGCCTGACCCAGCTCAACGCCATGCACTACGGCACCATCCCCATTGTCCGGGAGACCGGCGGCCTGAAGGACACCGTGGAGCCCTACAACGAGTACACCGGCGACGGCAACGGCTTCACCTTTGACCGCTATGAGGCGGGACTCCTTCTGGACGCCATCAACCGGGCCAAGACCGTCTACTTCACCAACCGGTACCACTGGGACGAGGTGGTCCAGCGGGACATGGCCAAGGATGTGTCCTGGGGGAACTCGGCGCGGCAGTACAAGGACCTGTACCTGGAGCTGACGCCCTGGTAATGCGCCGGATCGGATGACCGGCGGAATATGGCCGGCTGAAGAAAAACACCCGGGACCTCTGTGGAAACACAGGGGTCCCGGGTGTTTTGTCAGGCTGCCTGGCGGGCGGCAATGAAGTCCTCAATGGCTGCCACGGTCTGGGCCTGCTGCTCCTGGGCCGAGATCTCGGCGGGCAGGTCCCCCTTCTGGGGGCCGTAATTGCCGAACTGGGCGTGGTTGCCGCCCTGGATCTCCACCACGTTCTCCGTGTAGTCCAGCTTGTCCTCCACGCTCTGGTTCAGGGAGCCGTAGACAGTGAGGGTGTCCTCGGGCGGGTAGTCGCCGTAGATGTAGGCCCCCAGCAGGATGAGCCCGTCCACCTGGTCCGGGTGGTCGGCGGCAAATTGGGAGGCCATGGCCCCGCCCATGGAGTGCCCGGCCATGTACCAGTGCTCCACGTCGGGGAACCGGGCCATCACATCCTCAGCGGCGTTGGGGTCGAAGATGGCCATGCGGAAGGGCATGTCCACCAGAATGCAGGTCACGCCGGTCTGCCGGATCTGGTCCAGCAGGGGCAGATAGGCGGCGGCCTCCACCTTGGCGCCTGGGTAGAAGATGATGGCCGTGTCACTGGGGACCGAGGGGGAGAGGATGGTCAGATTGTCCCTTGTCTCGATGCCGTCGTCCTGGGCCAGAACGGCCAGGGCCACGTCCTCGGCCCGGTAGTAGTCGGACACATACCAGAAAAACCCGGCTGCCAGCACCACCAGCACGGCCAGCAGCACGCCGCCGGCAATGAGCAGTCTTTTGCGAAGGGGATGTTTCGCCTTCATATCCAATCACCTTTCCTGCGGGAGCGACGGCGTCACTCCACGGCGTATATGGTCCGGCAGAGGGCTTTGCCCGACCTGGTCCGGAAGATCTGCTCCAGGGCGCGGCTCACCGTCTGCCGGCTCAGGCCGTCCTCGTAAAAATTCACCAGAAAATCCGCCTCCACCAGGATCTGGTAGTCCGGACCGTCAATATCCGTATAGGTGTGGTGGTGGCCCACCAGATAACAGATCCGGTCGGTGTCCTCCGGCGCAAGGCCCAGCTCCTCCAGCATGGTCCGGGCGTAGGCCGGACCCTCCTGCTCCTGGAGGGGGCCGGTGCAGGCGCCGTATTTCTCCTCCGCCGGGTGGATGCCGATGTCGTGGACCAGGGCGGCGCACTCGGTGACAAACTGGGTGTGGGCGTCCAGACCCTCCATGCGTCCGATCATCTGGGCGAAGCGGTGCACCTTCATCAGGTGCTGGATGCGCATGGGGTCGCCCCGGTCAAAGTCGAACATCCGCTGTTCCAGCAGATCGATCAGCTCCCTGTTTTCCATAAAAACCTCCTGCTGCTTGCGTTCTGACTGTCAGCCACGCTTCACCTGGTCGATGACCTTCTGATAGGGCGCCACCATGGCCTGGGTCATCTTGCCCTTGGCCTGCTTTTGCACCGACGGGATGGCCATCAGGGCGCCCACCAGCTTCATCTGCAGGATGCGCTTTTTCTGCTTCTGGGGGAAGTCATAGATGCCGTGCTGCTTGTAGAACTTGTGGTCGGCCTTCATCAGGCCCTGCATGACGTAGATCAGGTCCCGGAAGATCTTCATGCCGCCCACGCCGTAGAAGTTGGCGGGACGGGTCAGCTTCTTCTCCATGGCAAAGGCCAGGTTCTCCGCCAGAGAGCGGATGTCCCCGGCGGTGTCTCCCTCGTCGGTGGCCACGCCGGCCAAGTAGTTGCCCCCCACCTCGGCCCGGCCCTCCACGATCATCCGCAGGTTGGGCTCGTACCGGTAGTCGCCGCTGATGAGGTAGGCGATGGGGGTGCCGTGGGTGACGGTGCGGTGGCCGTTGCAGAACTGCCGGTCGTCAAAGCACTTGAAGCTGGAGTGGGTGTAGTGGTCGGAGATGGTGAAGGCGTACACAAAGCCGTCGGCGGTCTGGATGGTGTTGCGCAGGAATTCGTCAAAACCGTCCTTGTAGACGCACTTGCCGGTGATGGCGCAGCCGAAGCAGCCCAGGCACCCGCCGCCGAAGGGGAAGTCCCGCAGGTTGACCACCCGGCTCTCGCAGGGCAGGGCGGCGCGGAAGTCGGCGATCATGTTGGCCAGGTTCTGGTCGTCGGGGGCACAGTTGGTCACGATGACCACGTCCTTGCCGGCGGTCTTGGCCGCCTGGGGCAGGGCGGGCTGATAGACGGCCTTGTCCCGTGCCGGGGCTTTGACCGGCGGGGTGACGAACAGGCCGTGTGCACAGGAGAAGATGAGCTGGTCGAAGAAGTCCCGGGCCTCCTTCTGCCCCTGCTCACTCAGCAGGTCCTCCATGTCGGCGGACAGGCCCCGGATCACCTTCATGCCCAGGTCAAAGCAGTTCTCCTCCACGTACCGGTGGGCAGTCACGTCGTAGAAGTGCTTGGAGGTGGTGATCTGGCTGGCGAATTTGCCGCTCAGGTCCACTCCGTCGGCCTTGATGAGCTCGATGAGCCGGTGGAGCTGGTAGGGGGCGATGAAGGTGTAGACCGGGTAGCAGAACAGAACCAGATCGGCCTGTTCCAGGGCGGCGCGGACGGGGGAGAAGTCCTTTTCACAGGCCTTGATGCGCTGTCCCACAGGCAGGAAGGTGAAGCTGTGCTCCGGGTGCAGGGCCTGCAGGTAGAGGGCGGTGTGGACGGTGGCGGAATTTTTCCCCTTGGGGCTGGCGTTCAAAACGAGAATGTTCATGGCTGTTCCTCCAATTCACAGAGCAGGCGGCGGTACCAGTCCCGCTCAAACTGGGCGGCGGCAATGCCGTACTCGATGGTGTATCCCTGGAAGCGAAAGATGGCGTCCCAGTCCTGTCCGGGGGGCAGGGGGCTCTCCTGGACCTGCCGGAACCGCTCCCGGATGGCCTGCAGCACGGCGGCCGTCTCCTCCATCTGGCGGATGTAGTCCCGGATGGCGGCGGTCCGCTCCTCCGGCCTGGCCAGGCCCAGGAAAAACAGCCGGGATAGCTCCATGTTTTTCACTTTATCCGCCTGCATGGGCTGGGCCACCCAGGCGGAAAAGGCGGCGCGGCCTTCCTCCGTGATGGAGAAGGTCTTTTTGCGCCGCCTGCCCTGGGTGGTCTCGGCGGCGGTGATGCGGCCCTCCCGCTCCAGCTTGGCCAGGGCGGTCTGTACGCTGCCCGCGCTGTGGGAGCAGATGAGGGCCAGGTTCTGCCTGATGAACTGCTGCAGCTCATACCCGGTCATGGGGGAGAGGATCAGCAGGCCCAGCACCAGATATTCCATAGACGCCTCCAAATATATCGAATAGAGATATTATACGGCGGACGGACAGTCCAAGTCAACAGAAAAGAGAGCGATCGAGCGGTTTGCCCGCTGTTTTCCGGCTGAATCCCGGACCGGCTGTCACAGAACCGGCTCGATGACGGCCCGGAAATACCGGTCCAGCTCCTCCGGGGGCTGCTTCATCCGGCCCCTGCTCCACCACAGCACCATCTCCACAAAGCTGCCGGATATGTGGTTGATGAGAAAGTCCTGGGGGATGCGGGGATTGGGGGCGCGGTTCAGGCTGGCCAGCTGGGACCGCACCAGCTCATTCAGGCTGTCCCGGAAATAGCGCAGGAAGAGCTCGCTGCTCTCACAGGAGAGGAGCCCCATGATGTTCCGGTCGTTCTCCTGCAGGTGCTGCAGCAGGTGGCAGAACACGGACTCCGGCGCGCTGCCGTCGGAGTAGAGCCCGTGGGTGTGGGTGCAGTCCATGGCGCTGCTGACGATGTGGCCGAACAGCTCCCCGCACAGCTCCTTGAGCAGGTCGTCTTTGGTTTCGAAATGGGCGTAAAAAGTGGTGCGCCCCACATTGGCGGCGTCGATGATCTCCTGCACCGTGATCTTGCTGTAGGCCTTCTCCGCCAGCAGGGCGGTGAAGGCGGAAAAGATCGCCGCTCTCGTTTTTTGCTGCCGTCTGTCCATACAAGCTCCCTTCGTACAAATCCGCCCAAATGTTCGGTAGAGAACATGTGGGCCCAATCATCCGTTGCCTTTCCCGCGGCATGTCCCTACAATAAAAACGAACAGAGTGTTTGCTATCAAATTGATTGTACGGAAAGCCTCTGTATCTGTCAAGCAGAGGGAGGAAGAAGGATGATAAAGAGAGTCAGCGATGTTCTGGCCGGACTGCCCATGACCATTGTGGCGGGCGTGTTTCTGCTGTTCGACCTGGTACCCCACCTGATGGGGGAGACGGGCGGACACCCGGGCATCCTGCCCTTTGATCCGGCCTGGGTGACGGTGCTCATCAGCGGCATCCCGCTGCTGTATCTGGCCGTCTGGCGGATCATACACAACCCCGGCATCAGCAAGATCTCCTCCGCGCTGCTGATCTGCATCGCCATGTTCGCCGCCATTGCCATCGGGGACCTGTTTGCGGCGGGCGAGGTGGCCTTTATCATGGCCATCGGGGCGCTGCTGGAGGAGGCCACCACCGAGCGGGCGAAAAAGGGCCTGAAGCAGCTGCTCAGCCTGGCCCCTGTGCAGGGGCGCAGGCTGTCCGGCAGGCGGGAGGAGATGGTGCCGGCGGAGGAGATCCGGCAGGGGGACCTGCTGCGTATTCTGCCCGGCGAGACCATCCCGGTGGACGGAGAGATCGTCAGCGGCGAGACCTCTGTGGACCAGTCTATTATGACGGGGGAATCCCTGCCTGTGGACAAGGGCGTGGGGGACGGGGTGTTCTGCGGCACCATCAACCGCTTCGGGGCCATTGACATCACGGCCACCAGGGTGGGGGAGGACAGCTCCCTCCAGACCCTCATCCGCATGGTGCGGGAGGCGGAGAGCAGCCAGGCGCCCATGCAGCGCCTGGCGGACCGGTGCGCCAGCTGGCTGGTGCCGGTGGCGCTGCTGATCGCCGTGGCCGCCTACCTGGGGACGGGGAATATCATCACGGCTGTCACCGTGCTGGTGGTGTTCTGCCCCTGCGCCCTTGTGCTGGCCACGCCCACCGCTATTATGGCGGCCATCGGCCAGGCGACCAAGCACGGCGTGATCATCAAGTCCGGCGAGGCCTTGGAGAAAATGGGAAAGGTGGACACCATCGCCTTTGACAAGACGGGCACGCTGACCTATGGCCGGCTGGAGGTCAGCGACGTCCTGCCCTTTGATCCCGCGGTCAGCGCGGCGGAGCTGCTGACCCTGGCCGCCGCCGCGGAGTCCAGAAGCGAGCATCCGCTGGGCAAGGCCATCGTGGCCCGGGCCAGGGAGGAGGGACTCGCCCTTCCAACTTCCGACGAGTTCCGGATGACGGCAGGCAAGGGGGTAAGCGCCCGGGTGGAAGGCAGGGCGCTGCTCTGCGGCAAGGAGGCCTTCCTTGCGGAAAGCGGCGTGTCCCCTGACGGCGGCGTCCGGGATATCCTGGAGAGACTGCGCGTGCAGGGGAAGGCCTCCGTCCTGGTGGCGGAGGGGAACCGCTGTCTGGGCGTGATCGCCCTCTCCGACGTGCTGCGCCCGGAGGCAAAGGACATGGTCTCCCGCCTGACCGGAATGGGGGCCCGCACCGTTCTGCTCACCGGCGACCACAGGACAACAGCCGCCTATTTTGCCCAACAGGCCGGAATTTCCGATGTCCGGGCGGAGCTGCTGCCGGAGGAGAAGGTGGGGAGCATCCAGGAGCTGCGGCGCGGGGGATGCAGGGTCTGCATGATCGGCGACGGGGTCAACGACGCGCCGGCGCTGAAGACCGCCGACGTCAGCGTGGCAATGGGGGGCATGGGGAGCGACATCGCCGTGGATGCCGCGGATATCGCCCTGATGCGCGACGATCTCTCCCGCATCCCCTACCTGAAGCGCCTGTCCGACGCCACGGTAAAGACCATCAAATTGAGCATCACGCTGTCCATGTGCATTAACCTTGTGGCCATCATTCTCTCCCTCCTGGGAATGCTGACGCCCACCACCGGGGCCCTGGTTCACAATGCCGGCTCCTGCTTTGTGGTCCTGATCGCGGCCCTGCTCTACGACAGGAAATTCGAGTGAGCCGCCTGTTCCGGAGACCCGGGGATATCCGGGGCCGGAGGGCAGAAAGCCCGCCCACGGCGCAGACGCGCCGGGGCGGGCTTTGTGATGTGCATCGGGCAGACAAAATCGGAGGGCCGCCGGGCAGCGGAGCGGGAGGACCTCAGATCTTGTCGGCCAGGGCGGCGGCCTTCCGGCAGCCGTCGGTTTTCTCAATATCGCCGGGCTTGAGGACGCCGGGCACCAGCACCTCGCCCACCATCTTCCACTTGTTCAGCGCGGCGGTGCGCTCCATGGGGACCCGTACGCCGTCCAGCACGGACAGGTCCTCCTCCTCGCAGCAGGCGATCAGGGCGCACTCCTTTCCGGCTATGTCCTTGCCGCCCACCACCAGGGAGTAGATCCGGTCGATGACCCCCTTGATCTGGGCGGGGATGGAGTACCAGTAGACCGGCATGGTGAAGACGATGGCGTCGGCCTCCAGGATGGCCGGGGCGATGGTGTTGAAATCGTCGTCAAAGGTGCAGGCCTTCCCGGTGCTGAAGCAGGTCTCACAGGCCCGGCAGCCGCCGATCTTCATCATGGCCGCGTCAAAACGGGTCACGGTGTGTCCCTTTGCCTTCGCGGCCTTGATAAAGCTGTCGGTCATGGCAAAGCTGTTGCCGTTCCTGCGGGGACTGCCGGTGATCACAACCACGTTCTTGCTCATAATGCTCCTCCTTGTCTGTGTGAGATTGACTTTCTTCCCACCTGATATTACAATCATAGCAAGAACTGGTGAAAGAACAAGTACGCACATTTTGGTGCGATACTTGCATCGAGGTTTGGTACTTACCAAAAGGAGAGTGTCAAATGGGAGAGGCAGAAGCGTACAGAGCCTGCATTTCCACCGCCAATCTGGCGGATACGGGTTTCAGCTATACCCTGTCGCTGATCAGCGGGAAGTATAAGATGACCATCCTCTACACCCTCATGTGTTTTGGGGTGGTCCGGTTCAACGAGATGAAGAAGTATATCGGTGGGATCTCCTACAAGACCCTCAGCGCCACCCTGAAGGAGCTGGAGGCGGATCAGCTGGTCCACCGGGAGGAGTATCCCCAGATCCCGCCCAAGGTGGAGTACAGCCTGACGGAGCGGGGAAGGTCTCTGATCCCCATCCTAGACCAGATGTGCGACTGGGGCGAGCGAAACAGACTGTGAAACGGAAGGAGGGGGCCCTGTGGAGAGACCCAAGATCCGCCTGACCCTGATCGACCGCAAAGGCCCCTGCGGCTGCCATCGGGGGCACCGCGTGGGGGACACGTTCGATTTTGACACGGAGCGGGGACGGCTGTGTCCCATGGCCATGCATGTGGCATTCCCCTATATCGACATCCTGCGGTATGGGGGCGCCATACCGGGGCAGCCGGAGGGCACGGCGGTGTTCCGCTGCCCTGATGTGGATGTGATCAACGTGTTCAAAATCGAAAAGATAGAGCCGTAGACGCATGCCCTGCGGAAGAGCGAAAACCGGGACCGCCTCTTGACGGTCCCGGTTTTTGCTGCGCCCATGTCCTTAAGCCTCTTCTACGACAGCGCGGAGGCCGGTCCGATCCCGGCATATCCGAAGGCTCTCCCCGTTTTCAGGCGCGTATAGCCGGAAATCCATTTCCCGGGCAAAGGCCCGCAGCTCCGCCCTGGACAGGGTCCAGTGGTTCATGTCCTCCATGTGGGTGGCCACGATGAGGGCCGAGGGGAGGGCCTGGTGGAGGGCCAGAACATCCTCCTTTCCCATGTTGACCCGGTGCTGGCAGCCCATGTTGCCCCCGGCATTGGCCAGCACCACATGGGGGCGGAAGTCACGGAGCGCCTGTTCCACGCCGGGGCACCAGACGGTGTCCCCCGTGGCGTAGAGGCAGGGCTCGTCCGGAGCGCGGAACACCACCCCGGATACGCTGCCCAGCCGGTCCAGGAGATCTGCCTCCCAGTTCCCGTGGCGCCCGGGGATTCTGGTCAGGGTCACCCCGGAAAAGGCCGTGTCCCGCCCCAGCACCCGGACCTGCCGGAAGCCGTAGTATTGCAGGATCTCCAGGTCCCGCTGGTTCTGGGCAAAGACCGGACTGTCTCTGGGGAGCAGCCTGGCCGCCGCCTGGTCAAAGTGCCCCGGATGGAGGTGGGTGATGATGACCCCGTCCGCGTCCAAGAGGGCCTCTGCCGGGCAGGGCAGGTCGCACAGGGGATTGCGGGTCTCGGGACGGACCCGGCTGTGGCAGGGGGGCAGGGCGCCCCTGGGGGAGAGCATGGGGTCCAGGAGGAACCGGACGCCGGCGTACTCCAGCAGGACGGTGGCGTTGCGAATCTGTGTCAGCTTCAGAGCAGTCACCTTCTTTCCCAAAAATCCGGCCGCCGGCGCCATGCTCGCCGGCGGCCGGATCTTTGTAGGGGGTCCGGCAAAGGGGGGGAATCAGCGCATCGCGGCGCTGTCCCTGCGCTTCCTGTAGCTTTTCAGCACCAGGACCTCCAGGCCGATGAGCACCACGGCGGCCGCGGCGTCGGCGATGTAGAGATAGGTCCGCCAGCCCACGCCCTGCTGGCCCTGGTAGTCCTCGTCGTAGAGATAGCTCTGCACCACGGTGTACATCACGTTTTTGCAGGCGCGGCGCATGTCGGAGACAGAGGAGGGATTGGTGCGGTCGGTGACGAAGTTGGGGCCGCCCTCCACGGTGGCCAGCATGCCGTCCACCCCATTGGCCAGGGCGGCGTCGGCGTTCATGAAGCCATGGCCGTTGTTGCGGAAAAAGTCGGTGATGGCCATGCCGCGGAAGCCCCACTCGTCCCGGAGGACCGTGTTCATCAGGCTGCTGTTTTCGCCGGTCCACTTGATGCCCAGGAAACTCCAGGAGACCATGACGGCGTTGGCGTTTCCTTCTTTCACGCAGATCTCAAAGGGCTTCAGATAGATCTCCCGCAGGGCCTGTTCGTTGGTCCAGACGCACACCATTTTGCCGTTGAAGTCGTAGGCGGCGAAGTGCTTGATGTAGGAGTAGACCCCCTTGCTCATGGCGCCCTGCACGGCGCCGGAGGCGATGCGCCCGGCCAGCACGCCGTCCTCGGAGAAATACTCGTAGTTCCGCCCGCCGAAGGGGCTGCGGTGGGTGTTCATGGCCGGGGCGTACCAGCCCTGGATGCCCATCTCCACGCACATCTGGCCCATGGTCTCGCCCCACTGGGTGGCCAGGTCCTTGCTCCAGGTGTTGGCGATGACGATCTCAATGGGGAAGCCCAGGGAGCCGTAGCCGGTGAAGTTGTTGTTGATGGCGGCCGGGCCGTCCATGTCAAGGGTCTGGGGCTTGCCCACCGACTCCATGGCGGGCGTCTGGTAGCCGCACAGGGCGATCATATTGGCCATGTCGTCCACGGTGAGCTGGTCCAGCAGCAGCTCCCACTGGGGGTCGTCATAGTCCAGGCCACGCATGTCCGCCAGGGTCAGGCCGTTGTCCGCCCCGGTGGTGGGCATGACCGCGTCGGGGTCCAGATAGGTGCCGGGGTCAAAGTTGCTGTTCAGGTGGTACTGCGCCACCAGCTCCTGGGACATCTCCGTGGAGGCGGGGGCGGCGGTGGCCCGGTCGTAGTTGGCGAAGTGGTCGGCACGGGACAGGTACTCCACGTCGCCGGCACAGTCATCAAACCGGTTGGTGGCGGTGAGGTCGTCGCTGGCCCGGCCCTCCTGGCCGTCGTATACGATTTTGGAGGACAGGGTCAGGGCCTTCTGGTCCAGGATGGTGTGGGAGTCGCTGTTGACGGAGATGACATACTCCCCCGGGTCCAGAATGTAGGCCCTGGCGTCCCGGTAGTCGTAGGAGGCCATGTCCTCCAGGGCAAAGGTGAAGGAGATGGTCTGGCTCTCGCCGGGCTGGAGGAGCCCGGTCTTTTCAAAGTCCAGCAGGTTGGCCACCGACTTCTCCACGCCGCCGTTGAGATAGGGTGGGTTGTAGAAGACCTCCACCACGTCCTTGCCCGCCACAGAGCCGGTGTTGGTGACGGTGACGTCAAAGGAGAATTCGGTGTCGGTGACGTCCAGCTCACTCATGGTCTGGGAGAAGGTTGTGTAGCTCAGGCCGTGGCCAAAGGGGTACTGGACCTCGGCATCGTAGTCGATGAGGCCCTCGGCGGCGGCCGTCTCGTAGAACTTGTAGCCCACGTAGATGCCCTCCACGTAGTTGGTGAAGGAGGGATAGTAGGTCTGGGACACGCCGGAGTTCATGCCCTCCACCGCCAGCTGCTCCATGTTGGAGTAGTGGTAGTCCTCGTAGTTGTTCCACCAGGGGGCGTTTTTCAGGTTGTAGGCAAAGGTGTCGGTGCTCTTGCCCGAGGGGTTCACCGTGCCCCGCAGGATCTCGCCCAGGGCGGTGAAGCCCACGTTGCCGGGGCCGGGGCACCACAGCACCGACTTGATCTGCTCATAGTCGTCCACAAAGCCCAGCTCCATGGGGTTGCCGCTGTTGAGCAGAAGGATGACGGTGTCGAAATTGTCGCAGACCATGTCGATCATGTCCCGCTCAGTCTGGGAGAGCTGGAGGTAGTGGTCGTCGGGCTGGAAATCGTCGTACGCGTCGGAGTTGTTGTCGTAGCCGGCCTCGGACATGGCCATGGGCATGTCGTTGTGTCCCTCGCCGGCCAGGCGGGCCAGGGTGACGACCGCCACGTCGGAGAATTCTCTGGCGTTGTCCAGCATCTCCTGGGAGTAGGTGCTCACCGGGGGCTCGTACAGGGTCCAGGACTGGGTGGTGATGGTCATGTCGGGGCGCTGGGAGGAGTAGGCGGTGTAGAAGTCCAGCAGCTCCTGGTTGACCGCAAATCCGGCCTGCTCCAGCCCCTGCTGGAGGCTGACGATGTCGTACAGGGCGTTGATGCCGCCGGAGCCGGTGCCGCCGTAGATGGGGTTGGCGCTGGCCCAGCCGAACAGGTTCAGGCTGGTCACGTCGGTGAGGGGCAGGGTGTCGCCGTCGTTCTGCAGGAGGACGAAGCCCTCCTCGGCAATCTGCACGGCGGTGTCCTCAGCGGTGTCCAGAGTACCGTCGCTGATCTTCACCTGTTCCACCAACACCAGGTCCAGCAGGGCGGAGACGCCGCCCAGCATGATGCCGTTGACGGCCAGCACAGCGGCCAGGGCCATGGCCAGACCGGCCTGGGCCCGGATCAGGAACTTCTGGGGCCGGGGCCGCCCCCGGACGGCGATGAGCACGATGATTCCCACCAGAAGGACAATGCCCAGCGCGATGAGGTAGGGGGCGCAGTTTTGCAGCACGCTGATGACGTCTTCCATTTCGAAATTGATCATGAGGTTCCCTCCTAAACCAGTTTTTCTGTCCCGGTCCCTTCCGGCGGTCGGGACCTCTTCTGAGAAAAATTATACAGATCAGGCCCTGAATGATAAGAGCAGTTTGGACAAAACTGTACAGTTCTGGACGAAACAGGGGAACTTGTCCAGCAGGTGAACAAAAATGACAATTCCGTACTTTCCTTGACAGTGTGTACAGCTGTGTGGGATAATGACCCTGAGGTGGTAGTATGGCGAACGCACGATCCGGCCGGGAGGACCGGCGGGTGACCTTTACCAAAAACGCGATCAAGGACGCGCTGCTGGAGCTGATGGGGGAGAAGGACTTTGAAAAGCTGAGCATCAGCGCCGTGTGCGGGGCGGCCCAGATCACCCGCACCACCTTTTACAGCCACTACGACTCGCTGGACCAGGTGCTGGACGAGCTCATCGACGAGGCCTTTGAGGTGGCGGAGTACTCCTCCACCACGCTGTCCATGACCATGCCCCAGCGGCTGAACTACCTGGCCCAGTTTGACACGGTGGAGAAGCTGCGGGAGCACAACAGCGACCTGCCCACCTGCCAGCGTATCGCGGATACGCCCAAATACCGTGTCCTCTTCCAGGACAGGACCATCTCGGAGTACATCAAGAACAAGCTCTTCCGCATGATGAAGCCCAGCGTGGTCCCGGATATCATGGAGTACTGCCATATCTCCCAGGACCAGGCGGAGCGGATCTTCCGGTATATGCTCGCCGGGTCCTACGAGGTGAACAGCGCCCTGAACTGGACCAAGAACGACGCGTGGTTTGCCTCCCGTCTCACCATTCTGCGGATGGAGACGGCTGGGCTGGAGGCCATCCGGGCGGCCAATGCCAGATGAGAAAAAATCAAACCGGTTGAACCGGAGAGAAAATACACAAAAAATGCAGGAAATTACCGTGCGGTAATTTCCTGCATTTTTTTGAGTCCCGCAGCCCACCCGGGCGGAGAGCTCAGCAATGGAGCGCTCCGTTTTCCGCAGCGTCTCCACGGCCCGCCGGACGCGGTACTCCGTTTGAATTTATGTTACTGGGCGCCCAGCGTGACGACGCCGTCGAACAAGTGCAGCTTTTCCTCTGTAAACTGATGGGACACAACCAGCAGCAGCTTTCCGGAGATGGACAGGAGCAGATCTTCAATCCGCTTTGCGGTGTTTTCATCAAGATTTGCAAGCGGTTCGTCAAGAATCAAAACGCTGGTATCGCGCAGCAGCGCCCGCGCCAGACAGATGCGTTTTTTCTCGCCGCCGGAAAGGTTGGCCCCATTTTCTGTAATAACAGCGTCCAGAGACTGCAGATTGGCAAACCGGTCGAGGCCGAGGCTTTTCAGCGTCTCCATGAGCATGTCGTCCCCCACATCGCGGTACATCGTCAGATTGTTCCGCAGCGTGTCGTGAAACAGGACTGCCTCCTGTCGGACCACAGTCATAGCCGAATAGGTGTCGCTGTACTGGGAGATCGGTAGGCCGTCGAGCGTGATCCTGCCGCTTGTCACGTCGTAATAGCGCAGAAGCAGGTTGACGGCGGTTGTCTTTCCGCAGCCGCTGGGGCCTTTGATCAGATACTTCCTGCCCATCTGAGCGGTAAAGCTAAAGTTCTGCAACAGCAGCCGGTCGCTGGTATAGCCGAAGGAAACGCCGTCATAGCAGATCTCTTTTTGGATACAGGGCAGAGATTTTGAATGCGTGCCCCCATCGCTCTGGGAGAGAAACTGTGCCATAGCAGCGCAGGAGGGTTTGACGGCAATCAGCTGACGGATGATTTCGGCCAGAGAGATGAGAGGGTAGGAGAGCTGGTCGATCATCCCGATTGCCACAAAGAAGTCGCCTGCTGAAAACGCGCCCGACAAGACGAGCCATGCGGAACAGGCGAGGACGATGAAATAGGACAAGTAGGAAATCAGCGTCGTAATCAGCTGCGCCGCCGCGCCCAGAACCGTGTCACGGAGGAGCTTATCCATCGCCCATGTATTTGACTGGTCAAATCTCAGGAGAATTTGCTGCTCAATGGAAAAATTCTTAATGATTTCAAAACCGCTGAGCCAATCGCTTACCTTTGCCAGATTGTCCTCAACCGCTTTCAGATATTCCGTCTGGGCCTCTTGCAGACGCTTTTCGATGAGCTTAGGGATATAAAGGGGCGTGGTCAGAAGCAAGAGCGTAATCAATGCGATTCGCCAATCCAAGATGAACAGGGCCAGGCTGACAAAGACGATTTTCAGCAGGATCTCCCAAAACAGGGGAAGCATCTGAAAATAGCGGGAGTTTATCATGTCGGCCTCGTTGGTATACTTCGCCACATACGCCCCCTGCTGCTGCTCTTTGTAAGTCACATAGTCTTGGCGGAGGATGCGCTCAAAGATATCGTGCTTCAGAAGCCGCATACAACCGACGGAAAACCTTGCGCTCAGTCTCTTATAGCAGTAGTAGAACAGCACCTCGCCCAGGATGAACCCGATCAACAGGCCTCCGTTTTGTATGGTCGCCGTGATGTCTCCGGCAATCGCGTAATCCAGAACACCGCCTTTGAAGAACTGCAATATGACCGCAAAGACTGTGCTGATGAGCACAAAAACCAAAGCCCCTATATAGCAGGCGCTGTTCTTTCGCTGATATTTCTGCATTTTTATTATCCTTTCTACTGTTTCCCTTTTCCGAAAACGATAGAAGGATAGGCTGATTATTTCCTTCTACCGTTTAGAAGGAAATCCGACGTTTCACCATAGGGGAGGACCTCCTGTGCAATTGCATTACCTGACAACATACAGGCGTAAATTCCGCCTGGCGGCAGAGGCGGCCAGCCGGAACGCAGGCAAACCGCCCACTTGAATCCTGATTTGTTTTCAGTATAATGATTATACGGATGACGATTTGGCATGTCAACACAGGAGGCGAGCGGGATGGCAGAAATCATGGAGCAGGGCATTCTCATCCGGGATGTGGACACAAAAAACATCATGACCAAGTCAAGTCTGCCGGTGGGGGGATACTCGGTCAACCCCTATGTGGGCTGTACCCACGGCTGTAAGTACTGTTATGCCTCTTTTATGAAGCGCTTCACCGGCCATACCGAGCCGTGGGGCACGTTCCTGGACGTCAAACACTGGCCGGAGATCAGGGACCCCCGGAAATACCGGGGGCAGCGGGTGGTCATCGGCTCGGTGACCGACGGGTATCTGCCCCAGGAGGCGCGCTTCGGGAACACCCGCAGGCTGCTGGAGCAGCTGAAGGACAGCGGCGCGGAGATCCTTATCTGCACCAAGTCCGACCTGGTGGTCCGGGATATTGACCTGCTCCGGGAGATGGGAAAGGTGACGGTCTCCTGGTCCATCAACACCCTGGACGAGGGATTCCGGGCGGACATGGACCGGGCGGTGAGCATCGAGCGGCGTCTCAGTGCCATGAAGCAGGTCTACGACGCGGGCATCCGCACCGTCTGCTTCATCTCCCCGGTGTTCCCCGGTATCACCGATTTCGAGGCCATCTTCCATCGGGTCAAGGACCAGTGCGACCTGGTGTGGCTGGAGAATCTGAACCTGCGGGGCGGGTTCAAGGGGGAGATCCTGGACTATATCGGGGAAAAGTACCCCCATCTGACCGACCTGTATCACGCCATCTACAGCAAGGGGGACCGGAGCTATTTCCGGGCTCTGGAACAGAGGGCGGAGCAGCTGGCCGGAGAAAACGGCTGCCCCTTTGTGGACAACGAGTTGCCCTACGGCCGGGCGGAGCCGGGCCATCCAGTGATCGTGGACTATTTCTACCACGAGGAGATCCGGGGCTCGGAGAACACAGGAAAGAGGACTGGAAGAAAACAGAGACCGCCGGAGGAGGACTGTGAAGTGCCCCAAAAAGGTTAGACAATAATTGAACGTAAAAATTGTTTCAGCAGCCGAAAGGGCTTGTTGCCTGTGAAGAGCAGGCGGCAAGCCCTTTCGCTTTGCCTTGATACGGTGGTTATTGCAGCAATTCAGGTAAGCGGTCAGCTCCAGCTTGAAGTGTTCCATGGATTCGAATTCTTGCAGATACAGCTACATCATCGACAGCGGTGCGCTGTTCGTCCGATTTTTCCACTATATACCTGTGAGGAACGCCGCTGCCACGGAGCTGCTTCCCACCCCGGAGCAGCGCGAGGAGGTATACCGCCGAATCCGGGAATTCCGTAAGACAAAGACCATTTTCTCCATGGATTTTCAGAACGACGCGGAATATGTGGGGGCTGTGAGTACCGACTACCAGAGCCCGGAAAGTATGAATCACCTCTGCGACAAGACGGTGCCCTATGCGAAAGCGTGGCGGAGTACCGCGGATTCTCTTTGGAATATCTGTGGCGGTTGTACCGCATGTGGGAAGAAGGAGTAATTGAAATGTCCTCCTATCAGATATTTACCGATGAGGTTCGTGGTGGAGGCGTCATTTCATGGGAAAATTTCAAGAAAATCAATCTCAGTCTGGGAGAAGACTACACTCATCCAAGAAATCTGGCAGCTGCTGGCTCTACGCACACCGGCCGTATCAAAACAAGTTTTACGGGAAGTACATTTCCGGCAGACATCTCCCGAAACGAGTTGTCAAGGACTTTTTAATCAAATTCACAAAAAAGCCACAAAAAAAGTGCCAGGAAGCAGATTTTAGCTCCTGACACTTTGGCGGATGGGTTATTTTCTCCTGCTTAACAGTTCGTCGCAAAGGTACGCATATTCCGGCAGTTGGTCGATATAGGGTTTCCAGCGCCGCTTAATCTCGGCCAGTTCCAGCGGATCGGCGTCCTCGAAGTCATGGTCGTTTCCGGTCATTCCAAAAACATCCAGTGCTATATCATTCAAGCACTCATTACAAAGACCGGCAGCGGACTCTATCCAGTTGCCGGTGTCAATATAGACCGGGTCGATAGATATTGCCAGCCACACATAGCCGACCTTATCCGACCAAACCAAATCATAAGCGGTCATCTGCCGGATATGTTTCTCAAACACTTTGCGGACGCGCTCAATCTCATTTTTCTCTTTTTCTGTGTACAGCATTTTCATGTCCTCCTTGGCTAAAGTTTTGGTGTGTACCATCATCAGTTTAACACAAGGCGGCTGGCTTTATCAGCCGGTCACATCTGCTGTATCTCGTTTTTGAGCATACGCTTGATTTTGTCGCTCATGGTTTCGGTGCTGGTATTGCTGAAATGGACGCGCACCTTGTAGGTGGTCTTGCCGATTTTCTTTACCAGCGCGGGGGCGTCCTCCGGCGCTCTGGCGGGGGTGGTGCCTGCGGTCTGCATGGTACGGGTTTCTTTGTTCATGGCGCTCCTTTCTCCGGGCGGGGCTGCGCCGTCCGGCAAAACAATCAATCGCTCTTACGGTTTACAATGTCTTTCGCCGCCTGCTTAGTGGCCCCGGCGTTTTCCTCCCGGAAGTTCTTCCCGGCAAAGAGGATCGGGGCGCACCGTTCCAGGATGCGGTCATAGATACGGGCATGGGCCAGGTCGGGCGGGTTCTTGAGTTCGGCCAGCTTCAGGTTGGTGGTGATGATCATGGGCCTGCGGCTGCGGTAGCGGCTGTCAATGACGAAAAACATCTGCTCCATCGCATACTCGGTGCTGCGCTCCACACCCAAATCGTCAATGATGAGCAGGTCGTACTCGTCAAAGCTGGCGATAAAGTCGGCCCTGTCATCGGAGAACATCCCCGTCAGGCGGTTCAGGATGGTGGGAAAGTTCGTCATCAGCACCGGCACATCCCGGTCAAGCAGGGCGTTGGCGATACAACCGGCGAAAAAGGACTTGCCGGTTCCCACATCCCCAAACAGCAGCAGGCCAGTGTTGTTTCGGTATGCCTCCTTCCAGTTCTCCACATAGGCGCGGGCCTTGTCCATCAGAGGATTTTGGCCGTTGTCGTTGGCAAAGGTGTAGTCGTACAGATAGCGGTCTTGCAGGCCCTGGGCCTTCCGGCGCTTGATACGCTCCATGCGGCGCTGCCGTTCCTCGGCGGCTTTGCGCTGTTCCTCGGCCTCCCGCTGGCACTGGCAGATACAGCGGGGCATGAAGTAGCCGGGTTTCCCAAAGCATGGCACAACGGTCTGCCTCTGGCCGCCGCACTTTTTACAGTGAATGAGGCCGTCTGCCGGGTCTATGTACTCGTCCCCGGCCAGTTCCACACCGGCGGCTGCCTTGTCGATCAGCGCCCGGATTTCTGCGGTAATCTCCATCATACGGTTTCATCCTCCTTTACGCTGTAATCCCGGTTGCGGGTGGGCGGGGCCGCCTTTTTCGCGTCCTCACCGGCCCAGCGCCGGATGGTGGCGGCATGGCTTTGATACCGCTTGCCGGTAGAAGCCATATACTCGGACAGCTTTTCGATGTACTGGCCCCATACGGTGGGAAAACTGGCCTGCAAGTCCGCCAGTTCCTCGTCCGTCAGGAAAACATTCTGGTAACGGCCATAGGCGCGGGCGGGGCGTCCCTTCTCTATCTCTCTCTTTATCTCTATCTCTTTCTCTAACTCTATCTCTATCTCTGGTGGACGAATGTCGGACAAATGTCCGCCGTTTGTCCGAGGCGCGGAAAGAGCCTTGTTTTGAAGCCTCGCTGCCCGCTTTCGCTCGGCCTCGGTGGAGGACTGGCCGATCAGCAGTTCGATATTGCTCATGTAAAAAGTGCCGCTGTCCAGCACTTCCACAAGGCCCAGCTTCAGGAAGATTTGCAAGGCCCTCTCCACAGTGCCAATCTGCTGGCGGGTGATGGTGGCGATCATCTGCGCTGTGTAGGGGATATTCTCGTCAAGCTGGAGCCGCCCGCCGTGTTTCAGGGATTTCAGATACAGCTTGAGCAGAATGTTGGAGTACAGCACACCGTCCTGCATACTTTCCAGCAGCACGATGGAGTCATCGTCAAAATAGTTCTCTTTGAGTTTCAGGTAGTAATATTTTCGATTGTCTGACATGGGTTCCTCCTTGGGGTTATTTCAGGGGTCTATACGCCTTTAGAGGGCCGTTTTGAGGGCCAGAGGATAAATCTATCAGGCCCCCAGCGACACCCTCAAAAAAAGCCTTGATTTACAAGGGGTTTTTGCCCTCTAATTGTCCACGCTGTACCCTCCTTCGGCGTTCGCACTCGGCCTTTTGCCGCCGGTGGACTTTCGGCGCACATTCCGGGCAGTATTTAGCCCGGTTGGAGCCGGGGGTGAACAGCGCCCCGCAGACGGCGCACCGTTTGGCGTCCAAGCGGTGGAACAGGGCCGTTTCCAGTTCCCTGTCCAGCGGCAGCACCGCCGCCCGGAACCACCGGCACAACAGGGAGTAGGAAATGGACTGCACACAGACACATTCCTCCCCGTCGTCCAGCGCGATACAGTTGCCGCCGTCGTAGTTGCAGCACTCATGTACCAGCCGCCGCGCTCTGCGGTACTGGCGGTAGTCCATGACGGGGATGGGTTCAGGCTTGCTTTTCTTCATGCTGGCACTTCCCGCACCCGCCGCAGTTGCCGCAGCCCTGGCAGGCATGGGCCTCCGGCTCCGGGCCGGTGGGCGCGTCTGCCGGTTCCGGCTGCAAGAGGGCAAGGGGCAGGCGGATATTCAGGTGGACAGTGACGGGTAAAATAATCTGCTTCATAGGGCAATCTCCTTCCATGAGTGAATGTTGACAGTTCTGTGCAAAAGGGTGTCGTGAAACGCGACACACCGCAAGGGGTCGGCAAAACGCCGTACCCTTTACCGTTCCGGCTCCCGGTCGCGGGGCTTGTCCCGTTCCTGCCGGGCCAGTTGGTCGGCGGCCTTGCGGAGCCGTTCCACGGCTTTCAGTTCCTCCCGCATGGCCTTCATGTCGATGCTGTCTACCTGCTTCTGGGCAGTCAGCAGGTCGATCTCGCGCCGCCATTCCTTCGGGGAAAGTTCTTCGCCGCTGGCTTTCAGTTCTTTCAGATACCGGGCCGCCGCGTCATAGAGGATCAGTTCCCGGCTGTGGCGCTGCTCGAACAGTTCCCGCTTCTCCGGCTTTACCCTGGCAAGCTGCCTGCGGATGGGCTTGTACTTGTTGTACTGCGCCCACATCTCCCCGCGCTCGGTGAGGGTGGCGATCCGGCGTTCAGCTTTGACGATCTCTCCCCGCAGGTCATAGTAGCGGGTGTTCATATCGGAAATTTTTTCATGGAGCTGCTGCATGGACTGGATGCCGTTTGCCTGCAAAAAGCTGAACAGGGCGGCGCTCTCCTGCAAAGCCCGGATTTTGCCGGTGCGGGTGTCAGGCCGTTTGAGCTGCTGCTGGGCCTCCCACAATTCAACCATGCTGGACTGCTGGTCCTCCGGCTTCTCGGCCTCGGCCTTAGACCAGTTGTAGAGGCGGGTAATGCGGGCCTTGATTTCTTTCAGCAGCTTGTTGTCGGCGGCGATCTGCCGGTTGACTTCTCCCTTGTCGGTGCGGATGCCGCGCTTCTCCATCTGGCTGGCTGCTGGCCCCAGGTGGACAGAGGGGATTTTATCAATGCCCCGGCGCTTGTAGCTGCGGTGGTCTACCAACGCAGGCTGACCGGCGGCCTCCAATGCCCGGTTGGTATAGGCTGCCCATGCCGCCCGCCAAATCTCCACATTCCCTTTGTCGTTCCAGTCGGTGGTGTCCTCCCGGTGGTTCTTCCAGCCGCCTTTCCCATCCGGGATGCGCTGGCCGTTCTCGTCCAGGTCGTATGCCTTGCGGCACTTTGCGCCCCATGCGCCGTTTTCTTTTAAGGGCCGGACGGTCAGCATGATATGAACATGGGGGTTGCCGGTTCCCTTGTCATGGATGGCAAAATCGGCGCACATCCCCTTGTCCACAAAGTTGTCCTTCACATAGGCCCGGACAAGGGCAAGCTGCTGTTCCCTGGACAGTTCGCGGGGCAGGGCTGCCTCAATCTCGCGGGCAAGCTGGCTGTCCCTGGCTTTCTCGATCTGCTCCACACTGTTCCAGAGGGTGGAGCGGTCTGCAAACTCCGGCGGGGCGTGGGCGGGCAGCATGATTTCCGCATGGACAACGCCGCCTTTCCGGGTGTAATCATGGGTCAGGCCGTCCCATCCATTCGTCAGTTTGGTTCCGCTTCGGTAGGCGGCTGCGGCAACAGCGGAACGGCCCTCGCTGCGCTTGATGATACTGACGGGGATATGGCAAAAATCTATGGGGATGGCCTCCTTTCGGTGAGGGGTATTCAGGCTCCGTGGAGCCGGACAGACGCGAAGCGGGTGTTTGGCTGCGCGGGGCGCACAAGGGGTTTGGGGAGTGTAGCGCCCCATCGCGCTCGGAGAGCGCAACAGCCCCCGGCAGGGCGCACGACACCGGCAACGGTGTATAAGTGCGCCCTTGTAAACAAGGGACTTACGGCTTGTCCCCGGATTTCGGCAGTTTTGCGGCCAGTTCCGCCGCCCCCGGAAGATGGGACAGGGCAATCAGGAACGCCTTGACCTCTACGCCGGAAAGGTCGGCGGCCAGAGGGAAAATGCCCTCCAAAACGGCCCCGCGCTCAATCAGGCGGCGGGTGCGGGCCTTGCGTTCCTCATTGCGCTGCTTGTTCTCCAAAATCTTCTGGCGGTTCTCAAGCTGCCGGATCTCCTTCAGGACTTCTTCGCGCTCGTCTTTTTTCTGTTTCGCTTGGGCGGTGTGGTCTTTGTGCATATCGCTTTCTCCTTTGGCGGCTCCATCCAGCCGCGTTTGATATAATATTTCTGCAACTTGATGATGGCGTTGCGTACCGTGACAATGGCCGCCGATGTGGTGAAGCCCTCGGCCTCGGCAATCTCCTTGAAGGGCTTGCCCTCCCAAAACCGGGCATGAAGGCAGCTCGCCTGCCGGGGCGTCAGGATGGCAAGGGCCTCCCGGAGCCGTTTCATCATCAGGGCGCGGGCGGCCTCCTGTTCCCGTTCCGTTTCCTTCTCCATCAGAATATCCTCCGGGGAAACGGCCTGCTCCGGGAAATGGTTTTCCATGCCGGGGGATGCGTCCAGAGAGTAACAGTGATAGTGCTGCTTGGCGTCATTGGCGTCCTCTGCGCGGCTTTCCTCTACAATGGCGTCTGCCACCTCGTCCGGCACTTCCACAAAGGTGTCCTTCTTGCAAATCGGGTAGTAGTATTTTTTCAGGTTGATGGTTTTCATAGGCCGCTTGTCCATTTCCGGCGTATGAAGTACCGGCGCAGCCGCCGGAGCGCCGCATGGATGGACTTCCCCGCCTGGGATGGGGTAATACCTTCCATCGCGGCAATGTCCTTCACTTTCATTCCCAGCATATACCGGGCATGGACGCGGCGGGCCTGCGTTGGGGGCAGAGAAGAAATGGCCTCATAGAGCCGCCGGAGCAGTTCGGCGTGTTCGGCCTGTTCCTCTTTCTGCACGATGTAATCCTCCGGTGAAGGCTGCGCCCAGCCGATGGCGGCTTTTTCAATCCCGTCGTCACAGTCAAGGGAGTAGTGGGCCTTGTAGCGGTACATCTTGCGCTCCCTGGCGGCCTCGGCCCGCTTGTCCAGCAGAAACGCTTCAACGATTTCATCCGACACCTCCACAAAGGTGTCCTCGGTGCAGAATGGGTAATACTGTTTCAGGTTGATCGTCTGCATAGGCCCGCCCTCACTCTGACGGGAAAAGGCCGTCATAGCAGCGGCGCATATTCCGCAGGCCCCGCCGGATGGCAACGCTGACCTTGCTGCTGTGTACGCCCTCCATCCGGGCAATTTTAGGCTGGTTGATACCGGCGATGTAGTAGGCCCGGATGCGGCGGGCCTGTGTGGGGGTGGCATGGGCCAGGGCCTCCGGCAAGGCGGCCAGCAACCGCAGATGGGCGGCCCGTTCCTCGCGCTCCACCAGAATATCCTCCGGCGATCTGCCGTGTTCCAGCGCGTAGTTCTCCGTCCAGCTATATGCGTCCAGAGAGTACCAGGCGCGGTGGTAGACCTTCCGGCGCTCATAGTTGTTCATCTCGCGCTGGGCCTGCCGCATGGCCTCCCAAACTTCATCGCTGACCTCTACAAACTCGACATGCCGGTAGTGGGGATACATCCACCGCAGATTGATTGTTTTCATAGGCTTACCTCCTGAAAATGGGAGAGGCGGGCAGCTTGTCCGCTGTCCGCCTCCCGCTGGGATAAGGGAAACAATCCCTTCCACTTGGTAGCCCGAAAACAGGTCATTCGTTAAGCCTGTTTTCAAAGAAATTTATAAATTTTTTTCTGACTGCCTCCACACTTTGATACACAGCCACTTTGGAGCAGCCGCACACCGTCCCGATCTCCGCAAGGGTCAGCCCGTCCAGGGCATAGAGCAGGAACCGGCGGCGCTGGGCCTCGGTGCAGGTGTCCAGGACGGCCATCAGCTCGCCCAGCGTTTCCATGCGGCACAGGTAATCCTCCGGCGTTTCGCCGTAGATACCCACGCCCTCGGTGGCAACTATGTATTCGTCAAACTCCCGGCCATCCCAATGCCGCCGCTGCTCATGGGACAGGTTCTCGGCTTTGTGGTCGGCCCGGTCAAGAAATTCATAGACTTCCAGCGTGACCTCCACGGCCACAGCTTGTCCGTTGTAATTGATGGTGACTTCCATCTGCCTTTCCTCCGTTCAGATTTTTTGCGGGAAAATCTGAACGGGGCGGCGGGGAGCGGCACCGGGGGCAGGGTTCGGGCCATGTTGACCCGATGTTCCGTCCCCACAGGTATGAAAAAGCGCCCGGACAGCAGAAAGCTATTCGAGCGCAAAAAACACGGTATTCAGTTACATTGTGACAATTTTCGCACTGGCTGCCAGACGGGGCCGGTTCGGTGGCTGGGCTTTTTTTGACGGTAGTACAAATATCGTCTGAATTTGTCGGCGGTCAGTGTGCTTCATGGCGGCTCCCTCCTAAAGCCGCCGTGTCAGCGTGTAGGCGTCACTCCTTTGTCGAGGGCATAAGGAACGGCGGCCTTGATGTTACTCAAAACCGCCGCAGTACCCGGAAAATCCATTTTGGGCGCACAAAGCTGCCTGCCCTGCAACGGTTTTTTTCTTTCCCCGTCTTGCGGGGCAGGATCGCTTGGCATATTCAGTTTAGTCTTGCTCCTGTGCAGCTGCCTCCTTCAGCCGCAAAAAGCTCTCGTCGCTAATGATGTGTTCAATCCGGCAGGCGTCGGCCTCCGCAGTTTCAGGGTCAACGCCCGCTGCGATAAGCTGCTCAGTGAAAAAGCAATGGCGCTCGTAGATTTTTTCGGCAACTGCCCGGCCTACATCGGTCAGGTGCAGGAAATAGTCGCTGTCCATCGTGAGAAAGCCGCCGTCCCGCAAGGTAGCCACTGCATGGCACACGCTGGGTTTTGACACCTCCATGTGCCGGGCCACATCTACGGAGCGCACCATACCCGTTTTCTTATGGAGAACAAGGATGGTTTCCAGATAGTCCTCCCCGGACGCATGAAGTTTCATCAAGACCTCCCTTACTGTATTCGCCAGCCTTCGGCTTGTTCGCGGATCTGGATGAACTTTTTATAAGTCCCTTCCTGTTGCAGCAGTTCCTTATGCGTACCCCTCTGAGCCACAGTTCCGCCATCAATCACAAGGATTTGGTCGGCATTCCGGACTGTGGAGAGCCTGTGGGCAATCATAATGATCGTCTTGTCTTTTGTCAGCTCCGCAATCGCCGCCTGCAGTTCCCGCTCATTCTCCGGGTCCACACTGGCGGTGGCTTCGTCTAAAATGATAATCGGCGCATCCTTTAAGATGGCCCGGGCAATAGAAATGCGCTGGCGCTCCCCACCGGAAAGGGAGGCACCACCCTCGCCCACAAGGGTATGGTAGCCTTCCGGCAATGCCGATATAAACTCATGGCAGCACGCCTTTTTCGCCGCCTCGATCACATCTTCCCGGGTGGCGTCCGGCCTGCCGAATTTGATGTTGTTTTCAATGGTATCCTCAAAAAGATAAACATTCTGGAACACAATGGAAAAATTTTTCAGCAGGCTGTCGCAGGTAAAATCTTTTACATCATGTCCGCCCACACAGATTTTCCCTTCCTGCACATCCCAAAAACGGGCAATGAGGCTTACAAGGGTCGTTTTGCCGGAGCCGGAAGGCCCTACAATGGCGCAGGTTGTTTTTTCAGGAATGATCGCGCTTACATCCTGCAGCACATTTTCCTGTCCGTAGGCAAAGGAAACGTGGGCAAGCTCAATGTCATAGTGATCCAGTGGAATATCCCCGCCATGTTCATCCAGTACCGGCGTATCCATAACGGCCTCCATACGGTCCAGGGAGGCATCGATGACACGGGCAACGGAGGCCATACTTCCCACTAGCTCCACACTGGAGTAGATCATAAAACTTGACACCAGCAGAAGCAGGCACTTGACCGGTGTGATCTCACCGCCCAGCAGCAGATAAGGAGCAACGACTAAGATTGCGGATTTTGCCAGCTTGAAGATCGTCTGATAAACGCCGGTCAGCGAGGAAAAGACACTTTCCAGAATGATGTTGGCGTCCGCACTTTCCCCGATTGCCTGATTGACCGCTTTTCCCGACATTTCTCCCAATCCAAAGGCTTTCACGACGCCCATTCCCTGGATATATTCCAGAAAACCCGTCACAAGATTCGCCTGTGCGGCCTGCCGTCTGGGAGACAGCCTTTTACCTGCTTTCTGGATTCCCCCATAGACCAGCATAGAAACGGCCAGCCCCGCAAACATCAAAAGTCCGATATGCCATTCATAAAAAAGCAGCCAAACGCCTATGACAAGGGCATGGATAAAGCCTCCCGCTACTTTTTCCAGAACCATGACGGCGTTACTCTCAATATCTCCAAGTGTGGTCGTCACGGCGGCTACGATCTCACCCAGCCGGTTTTCATTGAAATACCCCATAGGAACATGTTTCATATGTTCGCCGATTTCCAGCCGTTTTTCCGAACACATGGAAAAGCTGCCAAGCGTTCTCCTGATACAGGATAGGTTATTAAAAAAGATCCGTCCGGCAATGCTTACCACCATAATGGCAAGGGATACCCAGATGGCGGAAACCGGCATGACGCCGCCCTCCGCCACTGAAAGCAGCCCTGAAAGTACCGTAAGGATCGCCATGATGGGCATCATCTCAAAAACAGAATCCAGCAGATTGAAGACAAAAGAAGCAATCAAATTCTTTCGCTGTTTTCCCGAAAATTCCAGCAGTCGTTTCATCAGTTGAATCATACAGGTGCCTCCTCTCCCATATCTTTCGCGCTGATATGCGCGGTCCACAGCTCTCTGTAAAGAGAATTGTTCCTTAACAGCTCTTCGTGCGTTCCCTGGCCTTTGATGCACCCTTGATCCATTACCAGTATCTTATCTGCGCCCACGATGGTAGAAAGACGGTGGGCAATGACAATCAACGTTTTCCCTTTTACCAGTTCATTGATCGATGCCTGAATAACAGCCTCATTCTCCGGGTCGGTAAATGCGGTAGCCTCGTTCCCATTAGCACAACCGGCGCAAACCCGCATAAATACGGGACTTTTCAAAAAATCTAAAGACAATTAAACGGCTCTATAATCACACTAAGACGCTTTTTTTCGTTAGTCTGCAACGAGAAAGGCGTCTTTTTTATTTCCAGAGCCGAAAGGAGGCGACGCCATGTATTTCACTTCCGGCAGCGACCGCGCCTTTGAAAGCCTTATGCAAGGCAAGCCCGGCTTCGACCACTACGACAGCGGCGACGCCGGAGCGCCGGAGGATTGCGGCGACTGCCGTTTCTACCGTCCCGACTGGAAATATCAATTTTGCGTGTATGCAGAGTGTCCCTACCAGCCGGGCAAGCTCACCGCCTATGACGCGGTTCTATTCCAAGTGAAAGGAGTTGACGACGAGATGGCAGTTTTTCGTGTGGAGAAAAACCGGGGCTACACGGTGATGTCCAACCACCACCTGCGGAATAAAGACCTGTCCCTGAAAGCCAAGGGCCTGCTTTCGCAAATGCTGTCCCTGCCCGAAAACTGGGATTATACCTTGAAAGGCTTATCCCTTATCAACCGGGAAAGCATCGACGCCATACGGACGGCGGTGTGGGAACTGGAAAAGGCCGGGTATATCACCCGCCAGCAGAACCGGGACGGCAAGGGCAAGATGGCCGACATGGTTTATACCATCTACGAACAGCCGCAGCCCCGGCCAGAGGCAGAGGATGAAGAACAGCCGGGATTGGAAAACCCGGTGTTGGAAAATCCAACATCGGATAATCCAACGTCGGAAAACCCGGTATCGGGAAATCCAATGCAATTAAATAAAGATATACCAAGTAAAGAAAAATCAAATACTGATCTATCAAGTACCCAATCCATTCCTATCCATTCCCCAAACCCCTCTCCTGCGGAGGGCAAGGCGGCACAGCCGCCGGAACGGAAGCGAAAGGATGCGAATGAGGCATACCGGGTGTATGAGGAAATCATCAAGGACAAGATCAGCTATGACATTCTGAAAGCCGATCTGCCCTATGACGGCGACCGTCTGGACGAGATTGTAGACCTGATCCTTGAAACCGTCTGCACCCGGCGCAAGACCATCCGTGTTGCCGGTGACGACTATCCGGCGGAGCTGGTGAAATCCAAGTTTATGAAGCTGGACAGCGAACATATCCGCTTTGTGCTGGATTGCCTGAACAGGAACACCACGGAAATCCGCAACATCAAGAAATACCTGCTGGCGGTGCTGTTCAACGCCCCGTCCACGATTGGGAATTACTATTCGTCGCTGGTGGCACACGATATGGCGACTGGCAACTGGGGTACCCCGCAAAATTGAAAATTTTGTAGGGAGAGGAGGAGCAAGGGAGCGTGTGTAGTTTTCGCCGCAAGGCGGAAACGGAACGAAGCGGACTATGCGACGACGAGAAAGGAGGACGGCCCTATGAAACAGGGTGCATTGATTTTTGACGAGCAGGCAGACCGCTACGACATCCGCTTTGATCTGGCAGACTACTACGGCGGGCTGCACTGTGGGGAAACCTTTGACGTGATGGTGGGCGGCAGGTGGAAGCCCACCCGCATTGAGGTGGCCGAGGACTGGTATCTGGTAGGCATCCGCGCCGACGACCTTTCCGGCCTGCGGGTGCGGATTTAAGCCATCCCGCCGCCTGCCTGCTGGACTTCCAAAGGAGGGATAGCAGTTGCAGGAAGAAGTAGACCAGAAAACCATAGCGTTAGCGGTGAAAACCGGGAAGCTGACCGGCCAAGTGTTGCAGGCGGCCATGAAGAAATTTCTGGCCGCCCGGCAAAAGGGCAAAACCAAGCCCCACCACGGCCACCAAAGCCTGCGGCAGCTCAAAAAGGACGGTTCGGCCCTCTCCAACATTGAGATCACCGACGCGAATATTGGCCTGTTCAAGCCCTGCGCCAAGAAATACGATATTGACTATACGCTGCGGAAAGACAGCTCCACCCACCCGCCGCGCTATATCGTGATTTTCAAGACCAAGCAGGCCGACAATCTGGAACAGGCGTTCAAGGAGTTCACGGCCAAGAAGTTAAGCCGGGAGGAACGGCCCTCAATCCGAAAGACCCTATCCGCCCTGAAACAAAAGGCTGCGGCCAAGACGCAGCAGCGGGCCAAGGAGAAAGTCAAGGAAAGGGGGCTGTCATTGTGAAACCAGAAGTAAAAAAACTGATCCTGTCCAATCTCCCGTACCTGATTTTCGTTTACCTGTTCGGGAAGCTGGGGCAGGCATACCGGCTGGCGGCAGGCGTGGACTTGTCGGAAAAGCTGCTGCACTTCATGGACGGCTGTTCGGCGGCCTTTGCAAACGCCGCCCCCAGCTTCCACCCTTTTGACCTGCTGATCGGCGTCGCCGGTGCCGCCGCCCTGCGGCTCATGGTGTACTGCAAAAGCAAGAACGCCAAGAAATACCGCAAGGGCGAGGAATACGGCAGCGCCCGTTGGGGGACGGCCAAAGATATTGCCCCGTACATCGACCCCAACTTTGACAACAACATTCTGCTGACGCAGACGGAACGGCTCACCATGAACAACCGGCCCAAAGACCCCAAGACGGCCCGGAACAAGAATGTTCTGGTAATCGGCGGTTCCGGCTCCGGCAAGACGAGATTTTTTGTGAAGCCCAACCTTATGCAATGCGTGTCCAAGGACTACCCGACCTCATTTGTGATAACCGATCCCAAGGGCAGCCTGATCGGTGAGGTGGGCCAGCTCCTTGTCCGCAGCGGCTACCGGGTAAAGGTGCTGAATACCATTAACTTTTCCAAGAGTATGCGGTATAACCCGTTCCGCTACATTCACAGCGAGAAAGACATTTTGAAGCTGGTAAACACGCTGATTTGCAACACCAAGGGCGAGGGCGAAAAGAGCGCCGAGGATTTTTGGGTCAAATCGGAACGGCTGCTGTATTCGGCCCTGATCGGCTATATCTGGTACGAAGCGCCGGACGAGGAAATGAACTTCACGACGTTACTTGAGATGATAAATGCGTCGGAGGCCCGCGAGGACGACCCGGAATTTCAGTCGCCGGTAGACCAGATGTTTGAACGGCTGGAAGCAAAAGACCCGGATCACTTCGCTGTCAGACAGTATAAAAAATTTCTCTTATCCGCTGGCAAGACCCGTTCCTCTATCCTGATTAGCTGCGGCGCACGTTTAGCGCCCTTTGACATCCGCGAGGTGCGGGAGCTGATGGAGGACGACGAGCTGGAACTTGACACCATCGGGGACGAGAAAACCGCGCTGTTCCTCATAATGAGCGACACGGACACCACGTTTAACTTTATTTTGGCTATGGTACAGAGCCAGCTTATCAACCTGCTTTGTGACCGGGCCGATGATAAATACGGCGGGCGGCTGCCCGTCCATGTACGGATGATTTTGGACGAGTTTGCGAACATCGGCCAGATACCGAACTTTGACAAGCTCATTGCCACCATCCGAAGCCGGGAAATTTCGGCATCCATCATTCTGCAAAGCCAGTCGCAGTTAAAGGCGATTTACAAGGACGCTGCGGAAATCATTTCCGACAACTGCGATTGTACGCTTTTCCTTAGTGGGCGGGGCAAAAATGCCAAGGAGATCGCTGACGTGCTGGGGAAAGAAACCATAGACAGCTACAATCAGAGCGAGAACCGGGGCGCGCAGACTTCCCACGGACTGAACTATCAAAAATTGGGAAAGGAGCTGATGAGCCAAGACGAGATTGCAACGATGGACGGAGGCAAGTGTATTTTGCAGGTGCGCGGCGTGAGGCCGTTTTTCAGCGAGAAATACGACATCACCAAGCACCCCCGGTATAAATACCTTTCCGACGCCGATAAGAAGAACACCTTTGACGTGGACAGATATTTGTCGTCCATGCGCCGGAAGAAAAAGCGCGTGGTATCAGAGGCGGAAACCTTTGAGCTGTACGACATTGACCTGTCGGATGAAGATATGGCCGCCGAATAAAGCGGCTGGCACAGAAAGGAGCCTGACCCTATGGAACACTCGGACGAACTGACTTTTGCGGACTATTTCAATGCGGAGAAAGAAATCTATCGAAATATCACCTGCGCCGCCCTTGCTGCGCGGTGGTTACTCGATCATGGTTTCGTAATGCCGACTGACGCCGAAATAAAAGAGCTGGTGGCAGAGGCAAACCGCAAAGTGCTGGAAGCATGGGGCGAAATTTACGCGCTTGCCATGCTGAAATGGCTGGACGGCCAATAACTCCGGGCCGCCTGCGGATTGTGACGTGCTGCTGGATATGACCGGCAGCTTTTTTGTACCCAAAACCACATCACAATCTGAATTTATGGAGGTAAATGTATGGAATTTTTCAATAGCGCAGTTGATACTTTGCAGACGATCGTGATCGGCCTCGGCGGTGCCCTCTGTGTGTGGGGCGGCGTAAACCTGTTGGAAGGTTACGGGCAGGATAACCCTGCCAGCAATGCTCATGTGCGATAAAGTAACACACAAAAATTTGATAGACAGTAACCCACTATTCCAAACTTGTCGGACAGATATTTTGTAAAGGAACCTTGACAAGCGCATGATAATAGACTATAATGAAAGTGTAAAGGAACCTTGTCAGAAAAGGAGGCGCATTATTTGAAAAATCGGGTTGAAGAATTGAGAAAGAAATTAGGATTGAATCAAGAAGATTTCGCAAAAGCAATCAGAGTTTCAAGGCAGACAGTCAGCTCGATAGAAACAGGTAAATATAATCCATCTTTGGACTTAGCCTTTGTCATATCTGATTTCTTTGGTGAAACAATCGAAAACATTTTCATTCATGAAAGGAGTACCGAAAATGAAAAAGAGTAATTTGTTGGTTGGTATCGGTTACATCGTAGTAGGTGCTGCTTTTCTTCTGTTGGCATTGCTTTTTAATGGGGGAACAAGTAGTCTGTTTTTTGGATTTGCAGGTGCAGGAATAGGCGTAGGAATTATGATGATTGCCAGATATTTTTACTGGAGCAAGTCAGAAAACAAGGGCCGTTATCAAGAGAAACTTGAAAACGAAATGATTGAGTCCCATGATGAGTTAAAAATAAAATTGAGAGATAAATCGGGACGTTATGCTTATGTATTCGGTCTTGTCATCACTACTATTTCAATCGTTGTATTTTTTATATTGGGCGAACTCCAAATTGTCAACAATTCACGCGTAATTGTAATATATTTAAGTGCCTATCTTCTTTTCCAATTCATATGCGGCATTGTAATCTACAACCATTTGCTTAAGAAATATTGATAGCAAAACCAGCCGTGTCAGTCAACGGTCAAGATGAACGGGCTACGCCCGCCGTTGACAACCCCGTCCGGTTTTGTAGTTGGGCAATCAAGGGGCGACAGCAAGGAGTGCTGCCGCCCCGCACTATTATCAGAGAGGGGGAATTTCCATGACCGAAGATGAAGCCTACAAAGTGCATATCCAGTACACCTTTAACGCCTTTTGCAAGGTTGTCATTCGTCACGCAGCCATAGATATAATTTTGAAGCTGCGCCGGAGGTGGGAACGGGAAGTTTCCCTTGACTATCTGATGAATGAGAAGTTTGTCCAGCTTGCCGAGCCGGAGCAGCTTGAAGAATATCTTTTTATTGCCTGCGGCCAGACCGCCGTTCTGTACCATGCGGAACTCGCCGCCGCCCTTGCCCTTTTGCCAGAGCAGACGCAGGAAGAAATTTTCCGTTACTATTTCCTGCGCCAGCCGCAGCGCGTGATCGGCGTACATATCGGACGGACACGCAGCACAGCGGGGCGGCATATCCAGCTTGCCTTGCAGCGGTTACGGCGGCTTATGGAGGGAAAACGCTATGAGTAAACTTCTCCCCTATGAAACAATCGTCAAAGCCCATGAGGGCGACCCGGACGCAATCGACACCGTTCTTTCCCACTACGCCGGATATATCCGCTACTGTTCCAAAGTACACGGGAAAGTCAACGCCGAGGTTGAGGAATATGTGAAGCAGAAGCTAATTGCCGCATTGTTCAAGTTTCGCTTTGACCGATAAGCCCTAAAATAGAATATCAGCCGCCCACCGGCGGCCAGCGAAAGCAGTAAGTCTGAAAAAGATTTGCTGCTTTTTTTGTTGTCCGGCTCCGTTCCCGGCCATTTTGCCCTGTTCGGATTGTAGTAGTAAGTGAGGGAGAAATTTTTCTGCCCCGGCGTTTGGCATTTTTGATTTTTGTCCGTAGTAAGAAGCAAAGAGAAAATAAGCCGTTTTGTTTGGCAAATTTCAAAACGCGGTGGTGTGGGGAGTGAAAGGAAAAATTCTCTGCCCCGTAGGTTGCCAAAATCCTGTTGCCCAGATTACTAAGGCAAAAGAAATTTTGAAAAATCCCCGTCCAGCGGGTAGAAAAGCCCCTCTGCGGAGTAATATTGGCGAAAGGAAAAAAGGCCGCCCACAGCGGGCCGCAAGCCCTGTCCTGTCCGTTCTATGTACGGAAGAACCAGACAGGGGCAGTCTGCGACAGTTACAGAGCAAGTTTCTACCACGGTGCCAAAATCCGCAATTCTGCGGTTTTGCCCCTCGCGGGAAACTTGTTGGGGAGTGCCTTCCCCAAACCCTGCTTTGCGGCTTGCGCCGCAAAAATATTTCCGTCCGGCAGGCCGCTTTTTTGCGGGAACTGTCCCGGAAATACCTAACAGACCAGCCTATTTTTTGTGATAAGTGAAAGGAGGTTTACAGCCCATGCCGAAGCGATACAACACGCCCCACCGCAGCCGCGTTGTGAAAACCCGGCTGTCCGAAGAAGAATACGCCGACTTCACAGCGCGGCTTGCGCCCTATGGTATCAGCCAGTCCGAATTTCTCCGGCAGGCGATACGGCGCACCGCTATACGCCCCATTATCCATGTGTCGGCGGTCAATGATGAACTGCTTTCCGCTGTCGGGAAACTCACAGCCGAGTACGGCAGGATCGGCGGCAACCTCAACCAGATTGCCCGGTATCTGAACGAGTACGGCGCACCCTACAACGCGCTGTCCGGCGAGGTACGCGCCGCCATAGCCGACCTTGCCGCCCTCAAGTATGAAGTCTTACAGAAAGTAGGTGACGCGGTTGGCAACAC
>NZ_JBBMFK010000017.1:0-72579 GCF_040096055.1 Pseudoflavonifractor intestinihominis | reverse complement strand
AACAAAGTGGTGCCTGCGGATGACAGCGCCGTCCAGGCAGAGAATAAGAACGAATAAAATAAGAGGCCCCGCTGGATACTCCAGCGGGGCCTCTTGTATTTATAATACTATATCTTTCTCCCGGCAGGAGTCGAAGATCTTTTTGGTATGGATACAGACGGCCTCGCGGATACAGGCGGAGTCCTGCACGGGGCCGGGCATAACCTTTTCAGGCATGGAAATACCTCCCGATTGAGTAGTGAGAGGCTGGATACCCCTCACGCCATACTATGGACCAGGCGGGAGATTGGTGCGGAAGGGGATTGCCGTTCCGGCGGGGAGCGCATATCATGAGCCCAACAAAAACGGGCCCGGGGCGGAGAACAGCCCAGATGGGGGCGGAATCGGGGGAAATGGGGAGCGTATGCCCGCAAAAGAAAAACGGAGCGCCTCGTGAAGAGGCGCTCCGTGTCCGTACAGGGGGAGGAAAATACCGGGAACTCAGTCCACCAGCTTGTCCAGCTCCTTGATATGCTCGGTCTCGTTGGAGATCTTGTGGTTGGCCTGCTTGGCGTAGAGGTTGACCACCACCTGGGACTTCTTGATGGGCTGCATGGTGCCGGCACCGGCCACGCAGCCGCCGGGGCAGGCCATGCCCTCCAGCAGGTAGCCGGGGTACTTGCCGGCCACCGCGTCCTTCATCATCTGGCGGCACTCCCGCAGGCCCTCGGCCTTGGCCACCTTGACCTCGCGGTCGGGGTAGCGGGACTTGATCACGTCCACCACAGCGGTAGCCACGCCGCCGGACACGGCGAAGTTCCGGCCGTCGGTGGAGGCGTCGTTGACGCCGGTGGGGTCCTCCTCGATGGTGGTCAAATCCACGTGCTTGGCGTCGAAGATACCGGCCATCTCCTCAAAGGTGAGGACGAAGTCCACCTCGCTGCGGACGCTCTTGCGCATGGCCTCCAACTTCTTGGCGGCGCAGGGCCCGATGAACACAACCTTGCCGTTGGGGTGGTTGTGCTTGATGAGGCGGGCGGTCAGGGTCATGGGGGTGAGGGCCATGGAGATGCAGTTGGCGTGGTCGGGGAAGGTCTTCTTGGCCATGACGGACCAGGCGGGGCAGCAGGAAGTGCCCATGAAGGGCAGCTCCTCGGGGACCTCACGGACAAAGTCCTCGGCCTCCTGGGTGGCGCACAGGTCGGCGCCGATGGCCACCTCGAAGATATCGGCAAAGCCCAGCTGCTTCATGGCGGCGCGGAGCTTGCCGGGGGTGACCTTGGGGCCGAACTGGCCCACAAAGGCGGGGGCCACGGCGGCGTACACACGCTCGCCGGACTGGATGGCCCGGATGACCTGGAAGATCTGGGACTTATCGGCGATGGCGCCGAAGGGGCAGTTGACCAGGCACATGCCGCAGGAGACGCACTTGTCGTAGTCGATGTCGGCCTTGCCGTTGGCGTCGGTGTGGATGGCGTCCACGCCGCAGGCCACGGCGCAGGGCCGCTCCTGGATGATGATGGCCTTGTAGGAGCACACGTCGGCGCAGCGGCCGCACTTGATGCACTTCTCCTGGTCGATGTGGGAGCGGCCGTTGTACCGGTCCAGCTTGATGGCCTCCTTGGGGCAGACCTCCTCGCAGGGGTGGGCCAGGCAGCCCTGGCAGCCCTCGGTGACCAGCACCTTCTTCTCAGCGCAGGCGTTGCAGGCGAACTTGATCACGTTGATCAGGGGCGGGGTGTAGTAGGTCTCGTCCCGGTCGGCGGCCTCGATGTTGTCGGACAGAGGGGCGTGCTCCGCCGCGCTGCGGCAGGGCAGGCCCATGGCCAGACGCAGCCGCTCGCCCACGATGGCCCGCTCCAGGAACACGTCGTTGCGGAAGTTGCCCACTTCGCCGGGAATAATCTTATAAGGAAGCTCCTCAATGCGCTTGTCCACCGGCCACTCGGTGTGGTAGGCCATGCGGGCCACCTCGCGGAAGATTCTGTGCCGGATCTCCTGAATACGCGTTTCAACGCCTCTCATAGTTTTTTAGATCCCCCTTGTGTTTCTTCGGTGTTGCATGCAGAACATATTTTGCCCGCTAAAACCGCGGGATTTTGGTTACAGAGAAAGAATACCGCAAATATTCCCGCTTGTAAATCATTAGCAGCAAATTAAAATACGATTTTTACATTAGATAAGAAAAAGAAGGCGCAGCCGGGCCGGTTTCGTGTACGTTTCACAGGACGAAATAAGAGAAAACAGAGGAAGCCCTTGCAATCGGCGGGCCGGGCGGATATCATGGAGAAAAAACGGAGAGGATGGAGCGTATGAGACGAAAGGACCGGGAGCAGGGGACGGAGTTTATCCACCGGGTGATGGACCGCTGTGCATACATGGTGCTGTCCATGACGGGGGCGGACGGACTGCCCTACTGCGTGCCCCTGACGCCGGTGCGCAGCGGGGAGGACATCTACTTCCACTGCGCGCCGGAGGGGGAGAAGGTGGACGCCCTGCGGGCCCATTCCAGGGTGGCCATGGCCTTTGTGGAGGAGGCGGAGGCGGTGCCCCGGAAGTTCACCGCCCGGTACGCCTCGGTGCTGGCCAGAGGTACTGCCAGCGAGGTGACGGAGGAGGCCGAGAAGACGCAGGCCCTGCGGCTGCTCTGCCTGCGGCACTGTCCGGCGGACATGGACCGGTTCGACGAGGTGGTGCGGGCCTGGATGCCCCGCACCGCGGTGTGGAAGGTCCGGGTGGAGTCCGCCACCGGAAAGGCCAATCCGGGGGACTGACAGCAAAAATTACCTGAAAAGAACCGCCTCTTTTGGAACAGACTAGGTCCAAAGGGGGCGGTTTTCATGACCAAGGAATTTTTTCGCAGCCGTCGGGCAAAGGTGCTGGCGGTCAGCTTTGCGGCGGCGGCCTTCGCGGTGACCGGCGGCGCGGCGCTGAAGAGCCACGCCCGGGCGGAGGCCTACCGGAACATTGTCAACAACACCTACCAGCACGCCTTTGCCGAGCTGACCACGGCGGTGGCGGAGATGGACGCGGCGCTGCAGAAGAGCGCCTACGCCACCTCCCAGCCTCTGCTGGCCCAGCTGTGCACCGAGCTGTTCGGCCGGGCCATGTCCGCCCAGATGGCCATCGGCGAGCTGCCCTACGGCAACGTGGAGCTGGCCCAGACCGCATCCTTTGCGGCCAAGGTGGGGGACTACGCGGCGGCCCTGTCCAAGAGCACGGCGGCAGGGGACGGGACCACGGAGGAGGAGAAGGAGAACCTGCGGGCCCTGGCCGCCGCCTCAGGGCAGCTGTCCCAGATGCTCCAGGACCTGCAGGCCGACATCCACGGCGGGACCATCACCCTGGAGGACCTGGAGCAGGCGGAAGTCCGGCTGGCCCAGACCCAGGAGGGCGGGGAGACGGCGGGGAGCACCTTCCAGAACATGGAGGCCGACTTCCCCGAGGTGCCCACCCTGATCTACGACGGCCCCTTCTCCGAGCACCTCTCCACCCAGCAGCAGCCCAAGGCCCTGGAGGGGCTGGAAGAGGTGACCCAGGAGGAGGCCCGGGAAGCGGCGGCGGCGTTCATGGGCCTGAAGCCGGAGATCTTCACGGCCGTGTCCACCGGCGAGGGGGCCATCCCCTACTGGAGCTTCTCCGCTGTGGTGGACGGGGGCGAGGTGTATATCGAGGTGTCCCGCCAGGGGGGCAGGGTGACGGAGCTGATGAACGCCCGACCGGTGGGGGAGGCGACTCTCACGGCGGAGGAGGGAGTGGAGGCCGCCAGGGCCTTCCTGGCCGCCCAGGGGTACGAAGACATGGAGCCCACCTATCATATCAGCCAGGACAACATCCTCACCGTCAACTTTGCCGCCCGGCAGGGGGAGACGCTGTGCTACCCGGACCTGATCAAGGCGGCGGTGGCCCTGGACAGCGGCAGCATCGTGGGCTTTGAGGCCGAGGGGTATCTGATGAACCACACACAGCGGGCGATGGAGCCCCCCGCTGTGTCGGAGGAGACGGCCCGGGCGGTGCTGGACCCGGATCTGGAGTGCCTGTCCCACCAGCTGGCCCTCATCCCCACCGCCGGAAAATATGAGGTGCTCTGCCACGAGTTCAAGTGTCAGCTGGAGGACGGACGGCACTATATCGTCTACGTGAACGCCCAGACCGGCAGCGAGGAGAAGATCCTCATTCTGATCGAGGATGAGAGCGGAACGCTGACCATATAATGGCCTGACGGAATGCCCGCCCGGGGACAGAGATGTCTCCGGGTGGGCTGCTGCCTGGGCTGCGAAACTTTTACACAACGGGCAAAACGGCGGAGATCGGTGGGACCGGCCTGGAAAATGGGACGGAAACAGGTGAAAAAAGCGGGGATGGCCTGGGCACGGGGAAGAGGCCCTTGAAGGAAACCGGGAAGCATGGTACAATAAACAACAATTATTTTGCGGATACGGAAGGGGTTTCCAACTTTTGCAGGGGGAATCCCGCACCTTTCCGCACCAAAAGGACAGCGCCGGGGCACTGTGCCCGCCTTCCGGCGGAGAGGTGGCTTGAGGAGTGGCGATGAGCATGGAACTGGACGGGCGGTCTGTGGCGGACACCTACTGCGGCATACTGGATTTTCTGAGCGAGAGCTCCAACGATTACTTTTACTTTATGGATTTTCAGACGGAGCGGATCCATTTCTCCAGGAACATCTGCAGGAACTACGATGTGATGGAGAACGGGCGGGACTACGTCACGGTGCATGAGTGGAGCCGGATCGTCTACTCGTGGGATCTGCCCATCCTGCGGGAGCTGTATGAAAAGGTGCGCTCGGGCAGGGAGACGGTGCACCGGCTGGAGTACCGTGTGATCAACCGGCGGGGGGACGTGGTGTGGATCAGCAGCCGGGGCAAGAGCCAGCTGGACGGGGAGGGCCGTCCCCAGTGGGCCATCGGCTGCATCTCCGAGGGGGCCATGGACAGCGGCGCAGACAACTTCACCGGGGCCTTCGGCATGAACCGGCTCAAGCAGGAGTGCGGCCGGCTGCTGGCCGAGGAGCGGGACGGCTTTCTGCTGCTGGTGGGGGTGGACGACCTGAAGTCCATCAACCTGAAGATGGGCCGGGGGCACGGCAACGCGGTGCTCCGGCGGGTGGTGGAGGCCCTGGAGAGCGCGGTGGACGGAGAGCGGCGGATCTACCGCACCAACGGCGACTGCTTTGCGGTGAACCTGCCCGAGACCGATGCCCGCCAGGCGGAGGCGGTGTTCTCCTGCGCCCGCAATCTGCTGGAGGGCCAGTGTACCCTGTCGGGGGGCTGCGTGCCCTTCCGGGAGTACATGGTGCCCGACGCCGAGACCCTCTACCAGTACGCGGAGAACACCCTGGACCACGCCAAGGCCCAGGGAAAGAACCGACTGCTGTTCTTCTCCGCCGACGACTACGAAAAGGAGATCGCCACCCTGGAGCTGAAGGAGGACCTGACCGGGAGCGTACAGGCCGGGTTCCGGGGCTTTTCCCTGTGCTATCAGCCCCAGGTCTGCTCGGGCACCTACCGGCTCTACGGCGCCGAGGCCCTGCTGCGGTACACCTCGCCCCGGCGGGGCAGCGTGCCGCCGTCGGAGTTCGTGCCCATCCTGGAACAGAGCGGGCTGATCCGCCCGGTGGGCATCTGGGTGCTGGACACCGCCCTGGAGCAGTGCAGGATCTGGCGGCAGCTGGAGCCCGACTTCCACGTGAGCATCAATGTGTCCTACACCCAGCTGTGCGAGGCGGATATCGTCCAGAAGGTGCTGGACGCGGTGGACCGGAGCGGCCTGCCCGGCGAGGCCGTCACCCTGGAGATCACCGAGAGCATGCAGCTGCTGGACTACCCCCAGATCAACGACCTGTTCCTCCAGTGGAAGAAGCACGGCATTGAGATCTCGGTGGACGACTTCGGCACGGGCTACTCCAGCCTGAGCCGGCTCAAGGAGCTGGAGATCGACGAGATCAAGATCGACCGGTGCTTTGTCAACAACATCCAGCACAGCGCCTACAACTACCGCCTGCTGGGCAATATGCTGGAGCTGGCGGACAGCTGTCAGATCCGGGTGTGCTGCGAGGGGGTGGAGACCGAGGAGGAGCTGACCGCCCTGGAGGAGCTCCATCCGGCCCTGCTCCAGGGGTTCCTGTTTTCCCGGCCCTGTACGCCTGCGGAGCTGGAGGAGCGCTACCTGCGGCCGGACAGCCCGGACTACCGGGCCCGGCTGGAGCGGGAGCGGAACTATCTGAGCCAGATCCACGTCTCGGAGATCGGCTCCGCGGCGGACTGGTCGGAGGACGAGCTGGCCGCGGCCATTCTGGAGGCGGAGAACGACATCTTCTACATCAGCGACATGGACACCTATGAGCTCTACTACGTCAACCCGGCCGGGCGGCGGATGATGGGCCTGCGGGACTACCGGGGACGGAAGTGCTACAAGGCCCTTCAGGGCCTGGACGAGCCCTGTCCCTTCTGCACCAACGCGGTGCTCAAGCGGGACAACTTTTATATCTGGGACCGGCAGAACGAGTACTGCGGGCGGCACTTCCTGCTCAAGGACAAGATCATCACCTACCAGGGCAGGCGGCTGCGGATGGAGGTGGCCCTGGACATCACCAAGCACGAGGTGGTCAGCCGCACCACCCAGGAGCGGCTGATCTTCGCCCAGAAGATCGCCGGATACACCAGGACGCTGTCGGAGTACGCCGACTACGGCGAGGCGGTCAACCGGATGCTGGCCTCAGTGGGGGAGTTCTACCAGGCGGACCGGGCCTATCTCTTTGAACCCAGCCCCCAGCGGGAGGGCCACTGGGACAACACCTTCGAGTGGTGCGCGCCCAACGTGGAGGCCCAGGCCCAGAACCTGCAGGACGTGCCGCCCAGCGTGCTGGAGCGGTGGATGGGGCTGTTTGACAAGGACTGCTCGGTGGTGATCCTGAATCTGGACACCCTGCGCAGGGAGAGCCCGGAGGAGTGGCGGGTGCTGGAGGCCCAGGGCATCAGCCGCCTGATCGCGGTGCCTGTCCGGGACCGGGACCAGACCATCGGCTTCATCGGCGTGGACAATCCCCGCTACTCCATCCACGACGACGCCCAGATCCGGGTGCTGTCCAGCTTCCTGCTGGGCCGGATCCGGCAGGAGCGGAACGAGAGCCGGTACCGGCAGCTGCTCCGTGCCAACTGCCACGATATCTTCGAGCTGCTGGGGCTGGGGCTGTGGGCCATCCGCTTTGACCGGGAGGGAAAACGCCGCGAGATGGTGGCCAACGACACCATGCTCCACATCCTGGGCATCTCCGGCGTGCCCAGCGCAGAGGAGTGCTACCAGTTCTGGTACAGCAGGATCAACGACGGCTACCGCCGCTATGTGGACGAGTCCATGAAGACCATGATCCGCTCGCCGCGGCCTGTGCAGCTGGAGTACAGCTGGCGCCATCCGGAGCGGGGGGACGTGCTGGTGCGCTGCACCGGCATGCGCATGCCCGACGAGGACGGCATGATCTGCCTGAAGGGGTACCACCGGATCGTCAACGACATGGAGCGGCCCAAGCTGGTGCCCGACTCCTGCGCCCGGGACATCTTCGAGTACAACGCGGCGGAGAAGACCATCTTCTTCCACACGGAGCGGACCCTGCTGCTGGGGGAGGAGGCCCACGAGTCCAACTTCCCCCAGTGCTGGATCGACAGCGAGATCGTCCACCCCCACTTTGTGGAGGCCTTCCGCAACGGCTTTTCCCGCACCCGGCTCCAGCGGGGGAACGAGCGGCAGGAGCTGCTGCTCAAGTCCAAAAACGGCACCTACGAGTGGTTCAAGCTGACCACCCAGCGGCTGGACCGGGAGCAGAAGGGCCAGGACGCGGTCATCGCCGTGCTGGAGCCCATCGGCGCCGACCGGGTCATGGAGCTGGAGTACATGCGCATGCGCAAATTCTACCACACCCTGCTCTCCGAGGCCATCGCCTATGCGGAGGTGGACCTGGAGAGCGGCCAGCTCAAGTCGGTGGGCGGGCTGTGGCGGGTGTACAAGCAGGACTACCGCCAGAGCTCCCGCCACTTCATCGAGGTGCTGGAGCAGCAGCTGGCCCCCATGCTGGCCCCGGAGGATCTGGAGCGGCTCAGCCGCTACCGGGACCCGGAGGTGTGGAACGGGATGCTGGCCCGTGGCGAGACCAGCAGCCGGTTCAGCTACCGCCGTCCGGTGGGGGACAGCCTCCACTGGGTGGAGCTGACCATCTACCTCTTCCGGGAGGACATCACCCGCAATGTGTACACCCTGATCTATCTCAAGGACGTCAATGCCGAGAAGGAGCGGGAGTTCGCCCAGGCAAAGGCGGCCGACCGGGACCCTCTCACCGGCCTGTACAACCGCACTGCCTTCGAGCGGGAGATGAAGCGGTGCGTGGAGGAGTGCGGCCAGTCCCCCTGCGGCGTGCTGCTGATGATGGACATCGACGACTTCAAGCAGATCAACGACCAGAAGGGCCATCTGGAGGGGGACAAGGCCCTTCAGGCGGTGGCGCGGGTGCTCACCTCTACCTTCCGGCAGGAGGACATTGTGGGCCGGCTGGGGGGAGACGAGTTCCTGGTGTTCATCCGGGGCGGCATCCGGCGGGAGCGGCTGGAGCAGCGGGTGGAGACCCTGCTGACCACCCTGTCCCGCACCTCCGGCCCCGCCGTCACGGGCAGCATCGGCCTGACCTATGTGTGCAATCTGGACTTCCGCTATGACCACTATCTGAAGCGAGCCGATCTGGCCCTGTACGAGAGCAAGCGGAGAGGAAAGAACCGGTTCCACTTCTACGAGGACTCGGGCGGCCAGGATTAAGGAAAAAGAGAGCATCAGCCCCCTGCGGCGCACAGAGCGTGCAGCGCAGGGGGCTGATGCTTTTGCATGGGCTAGAGGGGGCGGAACGGGGTGCAGGGACCGGGCTGCCTGTACCACCGGCAGCAGCCGGAGGCCGGGTCGTGGCACAGAGTGATCCGGGCCCCGGGGGCAAGCAGGAGCACCAGGCGCGGGCCCGACGGGCCTCTGCGCAGGGAGAGGAGATATGGACCCGGCGGCAGGCCGGTAAAAAAGGCCTGGCCGCAGGTCCACAGCTGCCTGGAGGACTGAACGCAGCCCCTCCAGTCCTGCAGTGTCACGCTGTCCCAGGGACAGCTGCTGGATACACACACCCGGACCAGACACAGGTCCCGGCGGAAGGGGAGGCGGAGGTTCTGCTCCGCCTCCCCGCCGCAGGACAGGCGGAAGACCGGACCGTGGACCAGGGGCGAGGGACAGGTTACTGGCTTACCTTTGCCTTGACCAGATACTGGCCGTCCGTGACGCCGCCGAACAGGTACTTTCCCTCGGTGTTGGTCTTGGTGGCGGCGATGAGCTGTTCACTGGTGACGTCGCCCACTGTGGTCACCTGGTAGAGGCCCACGAAGCAGCCCGCCACCGCCGCGCCGTTCTGGTCGGTGATGATGCCGCTGACCGTGCCGTTGTAGGTGCGGCTGTCCACCTGGGTGGTCATGGTCAGGTTGACGGTGGAGCCGCCCAGGATGGTGACGGTCATGGGGGCGGTAGTGAGATAGCCCAGGGCGGAGGCCCGCAGGGTGTATACGCCGTCAGCCACGTCGTAGAACAGGAACTCGCCGTCGGCGGCGGTATAGGTGGTGGCCACGGTCTCCAGCGCGGCGTTGGTCAGGGTGACTTTGGCCCCTGCCAGCGGGGTGCCGGTTGTGCCAAACACAGTCAGGGTGCCTGCGATGGCCCCCAGGGCCAGAGTGGCGTCTGCCGTGCAGGTGAGGGGAATATCGGTGGTGCTGCCGACGGTCACCGTGACGCCCACGGCGGTGCTCATCCGGTAGCCGTCCTTGACCGCCGCCACGCTGTAAGTGCCGGCGGGGATGCCGTTGAGGGTATAGGTGCCGTCGGCGGCGGTCATGGTGTGCTGATAGGGCAGGCCGGCGCTGTCAAAGAGCTTGACGGTGGCGTCGGCAATGGGGGCGGTACCGTCGGTCACGGTGCCGGTGATGGTAGCAAAAGTGCTGGGAGCAGGGGGAGGGTCAGGTTGACGTTCTCCTCCTGAAGGCCCTGAAGGGTGAAGCTGGGGCTGTACTGAAGGGCCAAAAGGTCCTGCTGGGTGTCGGCCATAGCGCGATTACCTCCTGAAAGTGCCGCATGGTCTGCGGGAGCCCGGGCTGCTGGCGCCGGGCTCTGAGGCAGTCTATGCCGCCGCCGGGGCCGGGGTGACAGAAGGAGAGCAAAATCGACCGGCCCTACCCGCCGGCAGTCTGGAGCAGCAGGAGGGCGGCGGGCGCGTGGCTTTCCATCCATCCGGCCCCACGCTCCGCCATGTCCGCCCGGGCGGAGGTCAGCCAGGCGTCAAAGCAGTCCTGCCCCGAGCCGGTGAGGGAAACCTGCTCCGCCTCGGGGGCCAGCTGGCAGATGAGATCCCACATGAGTGCCCCCTCCAGGCCGGTCTGACCGCCGTCCAGGAACTGGGCGAAGCAGTACCGCAGGGTGTGGTCCCCGTAGTCCAGCAGCTGCTGATAAGCCTCGGGGTGTGCGGAGATATAGGCCAACGTGCTGGAGGCCTCCTGTGGAGAGGAGGCAATCTCGGCCAGCAGCTCGGCAATTGCGTCATTTACATCGTCGACATCGGCGACCGTCTGCTTTTCCTGCACGCCGGAGGGCGACGACTGGCCCGGCTTCAGCCGGACATAGGTCAGGGCATTGCAGCCCAGCTGCATCTCCAGTGTGCCGCTGGCTGCCCTGCACGCATCAGTCCGGACATAGAAGTCAAACTGTGTCCCAGGCCCGATGCCGCGCAGGGAAACTGCGTCGGGGTAGAGGGGGCTGTCGTCGGTCAGCGTCTCACTGGCATGATAGGCAAAGAGCCGGTAGCCGTCCTTTGACTTCTGATAGGGCAGCGGGATGGTGCCCGACTCGGGCAGCTGATAGGAGCAGTTGAACATAAAGACGAGATATTCGTCCCCCTCGTTGGAGGGCATGACCTGCTCCAGGTAGATGGTGGTGGTGTCGCTCTGGAAGGCGGGGACTTCATTTTCCCTGAAAACCTGCCCTTCTCCGGTGTAGCAGTCCTCAGTCAGGGTGCCCTTGGGCACCGACAGGGTGAGAACGTAAGGGGTCTGGCTGGTGATGGCATAGCCCCGCTCCGACGTGATGTTGTCCAGGGTGAGCTGCTCCGGGTCGGTGAGGAAGCAGACCGCCACCGCCACGCACAGTCCTGCGGCGGCCAGAAGGGCCCACAGGGCGGGCTTTTTGCAGCGGAACACGGCCTTGACCCGCTCCTTCACGCCCACTTCGCCGAAAGCCAGGGGGCAGGCGGAGAGGGCAGGGCGGGACACGCTGCACGAGAGCAGGGCCCGGGCGTAGGCCTGTCGGGCCTGGGCGTCCCAGCCGGCCACCACATGCTCGTCACAGGCGAGCTCCAGGTCCCGGCAGAAGAGCAGGTAGCCCGCCCACACCAGAGGGTTGAACCAGTAGACCGCCAGCAGCAGGAAACCCAGAGGCTTCCACCAGTGGTCCCGGCGGGCCAGGTGGGCCCGCTCGTGGGCCTCCACGCAGGGGATGTCCTCCTCCGCCATATGGGAGGGCAAATAGATCCGGGGGCGGAACAGGCCCAGGATAAAGGGGGTGGGGATGCGGTCGCACAGCCACAGCCCGTCCCGGAGGGGGACAGCCTCCGCCACCCTGCGCCGCAGCGCCAGCCAGCTGACCAAGCCGTATGCCAGCAGGGCGGCCATGCCCGCCAGCCAGAGCCAGCTCAGCAGCTCCATCCAGTGGATGCCGCCTCCGGCAGCGGCCGTCACGGCGGACGAGGGCTCCAGATAATTGCTGACCGGCCTGTCCAGAAGGTCCACCCCGGTGCTGACCTGGAGCGCTCCGCCGCTGAGCACAGAGGCGGACACAGTCTCACCGTTGGGAATCAGGCTGACCGGGCTCTCCAGGGAGAAGGGGAGGACCAGCCGCAGGGCTACAATGCCCCACAGGGCGCACCGGAGGCCCCTGGGCGCCTTGCGCAGCACCAGCCGCAGGACCATCACCGCCAGAATCAGCCATCCGGCGGAAATGCTCATGTTCAGCAGCTTCCAGAACAGGGTACTCATGAGTTCTCCTCCTCTCCGCAGGCGTCGATCATGCGGCGGATCTGGTCGATCTCCTGGGGGGAGAGCTTTTTCCGGGCGGTAAAGGCCGCCAGGAAGGCGGGCAGGGAGCCGTCAAAGCTCTCCTCCACAAAGCGGCGGCTCTTCATGGCGTAGAACTCCTCCCGGGAGATGAGAGCGGTGACCACGCTGTCCCGGGTCTGGAAAAGCCCCCGTTCACACAGCCGCTTGAGCACGGTGTAGGTGGTAGTGCGCTTCCAGCCCAGGGCCTGCTCGGCCTGCCGCACCAGCTCCCCGGTGGTGATGGGCGCGCCCGCCCAGATCAGGTCGGCAAAGCGGGACTCCACCGCACCCAGCTGATACTCCTTCATGGGAACACCTCCTCTGTCTACTTCTTGTAGTCAAATATAGTCTACATGGTGTAGACGTAGATGTCAACTGTTTTTCGAAACATGAAGGCAACCTTAACAAATGGTAAGACGGGCTATATTGATTTTACATAATCCCGGGCTATAATGTGGGAGCACTGGTCCCCGGGCAGTGGGACGATGAAATTGATTGAATTGAAAGGAATGTCTGATATGAAACGAATCGCTACCGTGATCCTGGGCGCCGCTCTGGTGCTCTCCCTGGCCTCCTGTTCCAAGCTGGGCCTCCCCGGCAAGCAGTCCGCCTCTCCCGCGCCCAGCGAGAGCGGTATGATGGAGATCAAGACCTCCACCATCACCGGCACCATCAATCGGATGGACGACTATCTGGTGCTGCTGCTGGACAACGGCGACTATCAGATCTTTGACTTTGACAAGGGCCTGGACGCCAGCACCTTCGCCGAGGGCGACAAGGTGGAGGTGACCTACACCGGCGTGCTGGGCGACGAGAACGCCACGCCCGTGGCCACCAAGCTGGTGAAGCAGTAAGGATAAAAAACCGGGGGACACATCGACGTGTCCCCCGGTTTTGCGCTGTTTTGGAGCGGTGAGCGGCTTATCTCCTCAGTACATGCCATATATCGCTGCCGGCGAATCCGCACTTCCGGTAGAGCCGCTCCGGATTCGTCGGATTGCCGCATTGACCGGATACCGTGGCAAAGCTGGCCGAGCCGCGCATCCGCCACAGCAGTTCGGAGACGAGGGAACGGCCCAGCCCGCGCCCGCGATACGCCTGAGATACCTGGATCCACTCCAGGATCCCCTCGCCGATTTCACGGTCCAGTTCTCCAATGCCGGTCGCGGCAATTGCGCCGGTCCGCTCCTCCTTCACAGCGATCCACAGTCCGGCGTCATACACCGGCCGCGTGGTGGAGCGATACAGTTCAGACTCTGAAACACCGATATCATCATAGCAGCTGTTGATATGGTCCGCATATTCCCGCAAGGTAATATCACATAAGCGGAACCCCTCCGGCAGCTGGGGAGGGGACAGGTGCTTCAGACTGTGGAACAGGCGAAAATACGGCTCGTCCGTGTACTGCGCAAACTCCGGCGGACGGAAATCATCGTCATGTATGATGAGGATTCCCTCCGGCAGAACCATGCTTTTTGCCTTCCAGTAGGGGAGGGACGCCGCTCTGCACGGATTGGCAAGGTATTGGCTTTCTGTAATCATATTTACGCCTCGCAGCAATTAAAATGGTCCATATTTCTCTGAAGATGATGGGAGGTCATTCATATTCGGTGCGAATTGTGAACGTCTGGGGCAAATCAAAGATGTCCTTTTTCAAAAAGAGCGGATAAAAATATTCGTGCTGTAATTGTTCGTATTTCAGCCACTCAAAAGTATGCTGGTGACTTCCTTCCCGTATAAAAAACCTGTCGCCTTTATCAAGCAGGTCAGTATGTGAAATGTCCATCAGAAAATAAATACAGACCTCATGGTAGTGCAGGCCATCAACATCCTCTTTGAAAAAGCCCTGATTGAACCAAAGAGGACGGACAATCTTGGCTGTAATATTTAATTCTTCTTCTATTTCTCTGGTGACGGCATCTTCTGCCGTTTCACCCAGTTTGACACGTCCGCCGGGCAGATAGAAATAGGGGGAGCGTTCATCGTGCATGGCCAAAATCTTGCCGTCATTCAGAATGATGGCACATACTCTGTAATTGAATTTTTCATTCCCGGATTCAAATGAAATATCCATATCTCCACCTCGCAGTCAATTTTGCCGGGAGAATAAAAAACGCCGGAGCAAAGCCGGACTTTGCCCCGACATGGAACATCGCAACAGTATAGATGCCGCAGCTTTCAGGTTTGCACCCAATGCCAAATCGAAGCCCGGCGAAGCGGGTTCGCTTTGGAAAGGAGGAGCAGCGGCGTGAGCGCGCTCTGACTTTTGAAAAAAATCGGAGCAAGCGATACAGAGCTTGCTCCGACGTGGTACCGGTGGTGGGGCTCGAACCCACACGGTGTCGCCACCGGCGGATTTTGAATCCGCTACGTCTACCAATTTCATCACACCGGCATATTAAGGGGGAGGATCATGGCCTCCGGCTGCGTTACGGTATATTATACAGGAAACCGCGCGCCATTTCAAGGAGAAGTTTGCGCAGGGCCATAAACGCGGGTTGCAATGGGGGAAAAAGTATGGCAGAATAGCCCGTGAGGGCGCGAAGGGCTCAGCGCCTCCGAAAGGAGAGACGTTATGTATTATACGCTCTATCAGTTGGCCTGGTTTTTCCTGGTCTACTCCCTGGCAGGATGGTGCGTCAGCGTGGCGGCGGCCGCGGTGCGGCGGCACATCTTTGTCAACAGCGGCTTTCTCAACCTGCCGCTCAAACCGTCCTACGGCTTCGGCGCGGTGCTCTTCGCCATCTTCCTGCCTGAGCTGGCGGATCACCCGGTCTTTCTGGTGGTGGGCGGCGCGGTCATCGCCGCAGCCGTCACCTTTGTCACCGGGTTCCTGCTGGAGCGCATCTTCCACCGCCGCTGGTGGGACTATACCAGGCACCGGTTCCAGTTCGAGGGCTACATCTTCTTCCCGCTGCTGCTGGTGTGGGGCCTGCTGGCCCTGGCGTCCATCTGGTTCCTGGACCCCCTGCTGGCCGGGGTGCTGGACCGTATCCCCAGACTGGCCGGGCTGATCGCCCTGCTGGTGTGCTGGGGCGTGGTGGCGGTGGACTTTGTGGTGTCCCTGGTGTCGGTGCTCCAGCTCCGCTTCCGGCTGCGGCGCCTGGCCCGGCTGTCGGAGAACTTCCGGGACCTGTCCGACGTGTTCGGCAACGCTATCACCCGCCGGGTCCAGCGCCGGGTCCTCCGGGCCCACGAGCTGGAGGCGGAAAAGCTGCTGGAGGCCCAGACAGAGCGGGAAGAAAAGCGCGGCGTCTTTGCCGAGGGCTGCTGCTTCCACAAGCTGGTGTGGCTCTTTGTCATCGCCGCCTTTCTGGGGGATATCATCGAGACGCTGTTCTGCCGGGTGACGGCGGGGGTGTGGATGAGCCGGAGCAGTCTGATCTACGGCGCCTTCAGCGTGGTGTGGGGCCTGGGGGCGGTGATGTTCACCGCCGTGCTCTACAAGTACAAGGACCGCAGCGACCGGTACATCTTCCTGGCGGGCACCATCCTGGGCGGCGCCTACGAGTATGCGTGCAGCGTGTTCACCGAGTTGGCGTTCGGCACCGTGTTCTGGGATTACAGCCACCTCCCCTTCAACCTGGGGGGACGTATCAACCTGCTCTACTGCTTCTTCTGGGGCATTGCGGCGGTGGTGTGGCTCAAGGGCATCTACCCCGTGCTCTCCGGCCTGATCGAGCGCATTCCGCCCAAGATTGGCCGGATCGGCACCTGGGTGCTGATTGTGTTCATGGTGTGCAACATGGCGCTGTCGGCGCTGGCCCTGGCCCGGTACAACCAGCGGCAGACCGCGCCCGACGCACCCACCACCATCCTCTCCGACTTCCTGGACCGCCACTACCCCGACGAGCGGATCGCAAAGGTCTATCCCAACGCCATTCTGGTGGAGGAGTAAATAAGAGAAAACAGCCTGCGGCGCCTGAACAGGGGGCCGCAGGCTGTTTCCATGAAAGCCGGGACTTAACAAAAAGACGGGGATTTGGTATAATCGTGCCGTAACACCCGGAAAAGGGCGGGAGAGAAGGGGTTCTATGACAGCGGAACAGAAGACCAGCGTGCAGAACAGCATCGGCCGCCTGGTATTTGTGGGACTGTGCATCCTGCTGGAGGTACTTTGGATCGTCCTGCTCTACATCAGGCTCAACGAGTATTCGGCCATCCTCAGTGCCGTCACCCGTCTGGCGGCCCTGGTGATCGTGCTGAAGCTGTACGGAAAACACACCAATGCGGCCTTCAAGATGCCGTGGATGCTGCTTTTGCTGGCATTCCCGGTGCTGGGGGTGTGCCTGTACCTGCTGATGGGCCGGTCGGGCGCCACCCGGCGGATGGCCCGGCGGTTTGAAGCGGTGCACCAGACCCTGGCCAAGGGTGTGCCCGTCCGGCCGGACGTGGTGGAGGAGCTGAAGGCCCAGGGGGGCCCGGCGGGCAATCTGGCCGGCTACCTGCAGCGGTACGGGGGCTTCCCACTGTGCCGGAACACGGACGTGGACTTTTACGCCGACGCCGCCGACGGGCTGGAGGCCCAGCTCCGCGACCTGGAGCGGGCGGAGCGGTTCATCTTCATGGAGTACCACGCGGTACAGGAGGGCGCGGCCTTCGGCCGGCTGAAGGACGTGCTGGCCCGCAAGGCGGCCCAGGGCGTGGAGGTCCGCTTTATCTACGACGACATCGGCAGCATCGGCTTCATCAACCGGGACTTTATCCGCCGGATGGAGCAGGTGGGGGTGCAGTGCCGGGTGTTCAATCCGGTCATCCCGGTGTTCAACGTGTTTCTGAACAACCGGGACCACCGGAAGATCACGGTCATCGACGGCGCGGTGGGGTTCACCGGCGGGTACAATCTGGCCGACGAGTACTTCAACCTGACCCACCCCTTCGGCCGCTGGAAGGACACCGGCATCCGGCTGGAGGGGGACGCGGTGACCAGTCTGACGGCCCAGTTCCTGGAGATGTGGAACGCCATCCGCCCCACCGACGGAGACGTGAGCGCCTACCTGGCGCCGGTGCCCTATCAGAGCAGGGAGGGCGGCTTTGTCCAGCCCTACGCCGACAGCCCCCTGGACCAGGAGTTCGTGGGGGAGAACGTGTATCTGAGCATGGCCGAGGGGGCCAGGGAACGGGTGTGGTTCACCACGCCCTACCTCATCATCAGCGACGAGATGAACCGTGCCCTGGGTCTGGCGGCCCGGCGGGGGGTGGACGTGCGCATCATCACCCCCGGCATCCCGGACAAGAAGCTGGTGTACAGCGTCACCCGGTCCTACTACGCCGGGCTGGCCCGCAGCGGCGTGCGCATCTACGAGTACACCCCCGGGTTCATCCACGCCAAGCAGTGCGTGGCCGACGGGGAGACCGCCGTGGTGGGCACCATCAACATGGACTACCGCAGCCTGTACCTGCACTTTGAGAACGCGGTGCTCTTCCACGGCTGCGCCGCGGTGAAGCAGGTGGAGGAGGATTTCCGGAACACCTTCCCCCAGTGCCGGGAGGTGACCGGGCAGTACAGCTCGGGCCGCTCCGCCGTGCTGCGGGTGGGCCAGTGCCTGCTGCGGCTGTTCGCGCCGCTGCTGTGACGGCTCATCTCCCCGGAGCTGCTCCGGGATACACAGGGAGGACTTTGCCTTGAAAGAGAAAAAGATTTCCGTCTCGTCCAACACAGCGCTGAGCATTCTCATGCTGGTCCTGGTGGCTGTGCTGCTCCTGTTCAGCGTGTTTCTGGTCCGGGTGAAGCTGCTGGAGAACACCCAGAATTTGGGCATGGCCCTGGCCAAGAGCTACGCGGTGGAGGAGGAGATGCATCTGGACAGCTTCCGCCAGATCATCATCCTGGCCGCCCAGTACGTGGACGAGATTGACAGTGACGCGGGCAACGGCAGCGAGGTCCAGAGCTGGCTCCAGGACTATTTCTCCAAGCTGACCGTGATGCTGGGGGAGAACATGGTGGACCCCTACGCGGTGATCGACGGGGAGATCGTGGCGGCCAACCCGTGGGACGGGGACGCCGCCTACGACTACCGGTCCACGGATTGGTACCAGGACGCGCTGGCGGCCGGGGGCGAGGTGGTGTTCAGCGACGTGTATCAGGACGCCATCACCGGCGAGCCGGTGTTCACCATCTCCAAGGCGCTGGCACGCAGCGGCGACGTGCTGGCCATGGACGTGTACATCCACAGCCAGGGCCTCCACAACACCACCCAGACCCTGCCCGGCAACAGCTCCTACTATCTGTGCGACACCAACGGCACGCTGCTGTACACGGTGACCAGGTGGCAGACGGATGAGAAGACCCTGCAGATGTACGCCGATTATCTGATGGAGGGGATAAGGGACGGCTCCCTCTTTGCATACGACACCTCCATCACAGATATGGAGGGCGTGGAGCGGGGCGTGTACTACTCCACCATGAGCAACGGCTGGACGGTCATTATGACCATCCCCATCAGGACCATCCTGATGGGGGACCGGAACATGGTGGTGAATCTGCTGGCCGGGGTGGCGGTGCTGCTCTTTGCGGTGCTGACCGCCATGGTGATCCGGGATTTGCAGCAGAACAAGCGGATTAAAAAGGCGGGCAACACCATTCGGATTCTCAGCGACTCCTTTTACGCCGTCTACCGGGTGAACTTCCGCGAAGGGACCTATGAGGCCATCAAGATGTCCAGGGATCTGGAGTCCCAGATGCCCCGGACGGGAGGATACGACTTCCTGCTGGCCACGGTAAAGCAGGTGGTGGAGTCGGGGACCTACCAGGAATTTGAGCTGAGCTTTTCGCTGGAAAGCATCCGCCAGCGGGTGAGCGAGCACATCGCCGACTACGGCGGCGACTACCGGCGCCGCTTCGGCGAGATCTATAAATGGGTGAACATCCGCACCCTCTATGATGAGAAGCTGGCCCCCGACGAGGTGATTCTCTGCTTCCGGGACGTGGACATCGAGAAGCGCCAGCAGCTCCAGCACACCATCATCCTCCAGGAGGCCCTGGAGGCGGCCAAGAAGAGCACAAAGGCCAAGTCGGATTTCTTCAGCAGCATGTCCCACGACATGCGCACCCCGCTCAACGCCATCATCGGCTTCTCCCAGCTGGCTCAGAACAGCCAGGGGGACTGCTGCAAGATGTGGGACTACATGCAGAAGATCGAGTTCTCGGGCAAGCAGCTGCTGGCTCTCATCAACGACATCCTGGAGCTGTCCAAGATGGAGGCGGGGAAGAACGCCCTCAACAACAAGCGCTTCAACCTGAAGCAGTACGTGGAGGAGTCGGCGGGGATCTTCCGGACCCAGGCGGAGCACCAGGGCAAGCACTTCTCCGTCGAGCTGGACATCCACAACGAGGAGGTGGTGGGGGACGAGTTCAAGATCGGCCAGATCCTCAACAACCTCCTCTCCAACTCCCTGAAGTACAGCAATCCGGGGGCGGACATCCGGCTGGAGGTGCGCCAGTTCGACTTCCAGCGGCACAGCAAGTACCAGATCGTGGTGGAGGACACGGGCATCGGCATGTCCAAGAGCTTCCTGGAGCATCTGTTTGACCCCTACGCCCGGGAGACCTGCTTCACCAGCGCCGTCACCGTGGGCACCGGTCTGGGTATGCCCATCGTCAAGAGCCTGGTGCAGCAGATGAGCGGCGAGATCTCGGTGGAGAGCACCCTGGGGAAGGGGAGCAAGTTCACCGTCACCCTGCCGCTGGAGGCGGTCTCCGGGGAGGAGGACGCCCAGGAGAAGAAGGAGGAGCAGAGCAGCCCCTTCCAGCTGGCGGGGCGGAAGATTCTCCTGGCGGAGGACAACGAGCTGAATATGGAGATCGCCACCGAGATCCTCTCCATGAACGACGTGGAGGTGCTCCAGGCGGTCAACGGCGCGGAGGCGGTGCGCATCTTCCAGGCGGCGGCGCCCTACTCCATCGACGCCATCCTGATGGACATGCAGATGCCGGAGATGGACGGCTGTCAGGCGGCCAGGGCCATCCGGGCGCTGGACAAGCCGGACGCGGCCACGGTGCCCATCATCGCCGTCACCGCCAACGCCTTTGCCGAGGACATCGCCAAGACCACCGAGGCGGGCATGAACGGGCACATCTCCAAGCCCATCGATGTGTCCCTGCTCTACCAGGCGCTGGAGAAATGTATGAAGCACGAATAAAAGAAAACCGGGCCGCCCCTCAGCAGGGCGGCCCGGTTTTGTCCAAAGGACAGGAAAAGCGGGGCATGGCGTCTGCCATGCCCCGCTCTGTGTGCGCTGAAATCTGGATTTAGCCCAGCTGAGCCTTCGCCATCTCGGTGAGGGCGGTGAAGGCGGCCTTGTCGTTGACAGCCAGCTCGGCCAGCATCTTGCGGTTGATCTCCACGCCGGCCTTCTTCAGGCCGTTCATGAAGGTGGAGTAGTTCATGCCGTTCATCTTGCAGGCGGCGCTGATGCGGGTGATCCACAGCTGACGGAAGTCGCGCTTCTTCAGCCGGCGGCCGGTGTAGGCGTACTTCAGGGACTTCATGACCTGCTCTTTGGCCATCTTGAAGTGCTTGCTCTTGGCGCCCCAGTAGCCCTTGGCCAGCTTGAGGACCTTATTTCTTCTCTTGCGCGTCATCATCGCGCCTTTAACTCTAGCCATTTGTAAAAAGCCTCCTATGTTATGAGTAAAAGGGGGTGGCCCCTCCGGCTCTCAGCGAGCCTCCTCTCCGGGAAGGAGATGGTAAGGTTCTTATTTGTAGGGAATCATGCGCTTGATGGCGGACTCGTTGGTCTTGTCCGCGTAAGCGCCGGCGCGGAGGCCTCTCTTGCGCTTGGTGTCCTTGCCGTGGCCGTTGAGCAGGTGGGACTTGAAGGCGTGGGCGCGCTTGACCTTGCCGCTCTTGGTGAGGTTGAAGCGCTTCTTGGCGCCGCTGTGGGTTTTGAGCTTAGGCATTTTAGTGATCTCCTTTACTGTTAAATACCTGGGACAGCCGCCGGGACGGCGGTTTTACTTCTTGGCGTCCTTACCGACCTTGGAGGACAGGAAGATGGACATGTGCCGTCCGTCCAGCTTGGGGTCCTTGTCCAGCGTGGCCACGTCGGCGCACTGCTCGGCAAACTTGAGCAGCAGATCCTTGCCGATCTCGGTATGGGCCATTTCGCGGCCGCGGAAGCGGACCGTCACCTTGACCCGGTCGCCGTCGGCCAGGAACTTCTGCGCATTGCGGACTTTGACATTGAAGTCGTTGACGTCGATGCCGGGAGACATGCGCACTTCCTTGATTTCCACCACGCGCTGGTTCTTCCGCGCCTCCTTCTCCCGCTTCTGCTGCTCGAACTTGAACTTGCCGTAGTCCATGAGCTTGCAGACCGGGGGAACCGCGGTGGGAGAGATCTTGACCAGATCCAGGCCCTGCTCCATGGCCTTCTCCAGAGCCTCTCTGGCGGACATGATGCCCAGCTGAGCGCCGTCGGCGCCCACCAGACGGACCTCTCTGTCCCGAATCTCCTCGTTGAGCTGATGACCCTGTTTGCTGATAGGAAAGCACCTCCAATTCGTTAAGCAAGCCAAGCCTGCACCTGGCTGAAACCGCAAAAAAAGCGGCTACCAACCGGTACCCGCGTCCAACACAACAACACCCGCCGCATCCTGGGAGGCGGCGCGCGCTGAACCATGTTGACCTCTTTGCCTGGGGCTGGAGGTGAGGACGGAGGTACCGTTCCTGCTTTATTGTGCTGAGATACTATACCACATATCATACTCACAGTCAAGTAAAAAATTTGTATAGAGAATGTAGAAAAGTTTTGAGGGGGCATGCGGGGGAAATGTGGTCAAAAGAGGAGAAATGCTGTACTATTTGTTCAAAATGCCCGTGGCAGCGGCGGGATATGAAAGGTAACTTGTAAAAATTTCGAACTAAACGGTCAAATGACGATTGCTCTTTGCTTAAGACTGCGTTATAATAGCCTTGCCAGCCCAGTGAGGGACGGAGAGACGTCTGTTGCCGAACTGGGCCATCTGTTTCTTGAAAGGAAGGTAGATCACATTGAAGAAGTCTCGTAAGATCCTGGCTCTCATTCTGTCCCTGGCAATGGTCTTCGCTCTGGCCGCCTGCGGCAACCAGGAGACCGGCGGAGACACCAACAGCCCCGCTCCCTCCGGCAGTCAGCCTGTTGAGGGCAGCCAGACTCCCGCTACCCAGTCCGGCGGCGAGGAGAACACCGCTACCGACATCAAGGTGGCCATGATCACCGACTACGGCGACATCACTGACCAGTCCTTCAACCAGACCACCTATGAGGCCTGCAAGGCCTACTGCGATCCCGCCGGCATCCCCTTTGAGTACTACAAGCCCGTCGGCGACTCCACCCCCGAGCGTGTGGCCATGATCGACGCCGCTGTGGCCGACGGCTACAACGTCATCGTGATGCCCGGCTACGCCTTTGCCGAGGCCATCAAGGAGACCGCTGAGCTGTATCCCGACACCACCTTCATCGCCCTGGACGTGGGCGAGGGCGACCTGGACCCCAACGGTGAGGGCTACACCCTTCCCTCCAATGTGTACTGCGCCGTGTACCAGGAAGAGCTGTGCGGCTACATGGCCGGCTACGCCGCTGTGAAGCTGGGCTACACCCACCTGGGCTTCCTGGGCGGCATGGCCGTGCCCGCTGTCCAGCGCTACGGCTACGGCTACATCCAGGGCGCTGACGCCGCCGCCGCTGAGACCGGCGCCGACGTGACCCTGGAGTATGTCTACGGCAACCAGTTCTTCGGCGACGCCGACATCACCGCCTACATGGACAACTGGTATCAGTCCCTGGGCGTGCAGGTCGTGTTCGCCTGCGGCGGCGGCATCTACACCTCCGCTGCCGAGGCTGCTGCCAAGGCCGGCGGCAAGGTCATCGGCGTGGATGTGGACCAGGCCGGCATCATCTCCGCCTACGGCGAGGATATGACCGTCACCTCCGCCATGAAGGGCCTGGCCAACACCACCCAGCACCTGCTGGATGAGGTTGTCAACGGCAACTTCGCCAACTACGGCGGCAAGATCGAGACCCTGGGTCTGGTGTCCGGCGACGATCCCGAGGCCAACTATGTCCAGCTGCCCATGGAGTCCACTCAGTGGAGCGACGGCTTCACCCAGGACGACTACAAGGCCCTGGTGAAGGCCATGTTCGACGGCGAGATCACCGTCTCCAACGACGTGTCCGTGGAGCCCGCTGCCAATGCCACCACCATCACCGTCAACAGCTACGAGAACATCAAGTAAGGAACAGATGCCGAAAGAGGGCGGGCCAGGTCCCGCCCTCTTTTTTTAAGCAGGCCACTGTGCACAAAGCGGCTTTGAATTTTTCTGGAAAATCCGTCAAATTTCCTTGGAAGAAATCATTGGATATTGTATAATGGTAGTGTCAATTAAGCGCAAGGCGGCTTTGCCCTCCGGCAGAAGCCCGGCGCGGAACTATATGAGGGGGAGGTCGTCGGCTTGGAACAAGCATATGCTATCGAAATGCTGAACATCACCAAGAAGTTTCCCGGCATTATCGCAAACGACAACATTACGCTTCAGTTAAAAAAGGGAGAAATCCACGCCCTTCTGGGCGAGAACGGCGCGGGTAAGTCCACTCTGATGAGCGTGCTCTTCGGGCTCTATCAGCCGGAGGAGGGCACCATCAAAAAGGACGGTCAGGTGGTCTCCATCAAGAACCCCAACGACGCCAACGACCTGGGTATCGGCATGGTGCACCAGCACTTCAAGCTGGTGGAGGTGTTCTCTGTTCTGGACAACATCATCCTGGGCGTGGAGCCCACCAAGGGTCCCTTCCTGAAGAAGGATGAGGCCCGGAAAAAGGTGGTGGCCCTCAGCGAGAAGTACGGGCTGAAGGTGGACCCGGACGCCATGGTGGAGGACATCACCGTGGGCATGCAGCAGCGCACCGAGATCCTGAAGATGCTCTACCGGGACAACGAGATCCTGATCTTTGACGAGCCCACCGCCGTTCTGACCCCTCAGGAGATCGACGAGCTGATGGAGATCATGCGCGGCCTGCGGGCCGAGGGCAAGAGCATCCTGTTCATCACCCACAAGCTCAACGAGATCATGGCTGTGGCCGACCGGTGCACCGTCCTGCGCAAGGGTAAGTATATCGGCACCGTGGACGTGGCCTACACCACCAAGGAAGAGCTGTCCAAGATGATGGTGGGCCGGGACGTGGACTTTGTGGTCCACAAGGAGCCCGCCAAGCCCGGCGACGTGGTGCTGGATGTGAAGGACCTGACCGTGGCCTCCAAGGTCCACAAGAACAACGCCGTGAAGGGCGTTTCTTTCCAGGCCCGGGCCGGGGAGATCGTCTGTATCGCCGGCATCGACGGCAACGGCCAGAGCGAGCTGGTGTATGGCCTGACCGGTATCGAGCCTGTTGTGTCGGGCACCATCACCTTCAAGGGCCAGGACATTACCAACGCCCCCATCCGCAAGCGGTCGGTCTCCGGCATGAGCCACATCCCCGAGGACCGGCACAAGTACGGCCTGGTGCTGGACTACACCCTGGAGGACAACATGGTGCTCCAGCGGTACTTTGAGCCCGAGTTCGTCCACGCCGGCTTCATGAAGCGGAAGGCCATCCGGGCCTATGCCGAGCGGCTCATTCAGGAGTACGACGTCCGCTCCGGACAGGGCCCCATCACCCTCGCCCGCAGCATGTCCGGCGGCAACCAGCAGAAGGCCATCGTGGCCCGTGAGATCGACAAGAACCCGGATCTGCTCATCGCCGTCCAGCCCACCCGCGGCCTGGACGTGGGCGCCATCGAGCACATCCACAGCCAGATCGTGGCCCAGCGGGACGCCGGCAAGGCCGTCCTCCTGGTCAGCCTGGAGCTGGACGAGGTCATGGCGCTGAGCGACCGGATCCTGGTCATGTACGAGGGCGAGGTCGTGGGCGAGCTGGACCCCAAGACCACTACGGTGGAAGAAATGGGCCTGTATATGTCGGGCGCCAAGAGGGAGGGGAAATAAAGGATGAAGCAAGGAAAAAAGTCCGGTTCCATCTGGAAGAACAAAGGCTTTCAATCTCTGGCGGCCTCGCTGCTGTGCATCCTGATCGGACTGCTGGTGGGCTATATCGTCCTGCTCATCATCAATCCCGCCGGCGCGACGGAAGCCATCAAGACCATTGTGGAGAACTTCCTCTACTATCCCAGCGCCGCGGCACAGCTGAAGTACCTGGGCAACACCCTGGTCAAGACCGTGCCCCTCATCATGTGCTCCCTGTCCATCCTGTTCGCCTATAAGGTGGGCCTGTTCAACATCGGCGCCGCCGGACAGTACGTGGTGGGCGCGGGCGCCAGCCTCTACTGCGCCCTGGCCCTGAATATGCCCTGGTATGTGTGCATCATCGCCGCCATCCTGGCCGGCTGCATCCTGGGCGGCATCTCCGGCGCCCTGAAGGCCTACTGCAACGTCAACGAGGTCATCTCCTGCATCATGCTCAACTGGATCAGCCTCTACGCGGTCAACATGCTGCTGGGCAACGTGAAGGAGACCGCCAGCCCCTACACCCTGACCCTGGCCAGCACCAACAAGAGCGCCATCCTGCCCAGCCTGGGCCTGGGCAAGTTCTTCAGCAACAACCAGTACGTGACCATCGCCATCCCCCTGGTGGTGATCATCTCCATCGTGGTGTGGGTGGTGCTGGAGAAGACCAAGTTCGGCTATGAGCTGAAGGCCACCGGCTTCAACAAGTACGCCGCCAAGTACTGCGGCATGAAGGAGAAGCAGAACATCATCCTCACCATGGTCATCGCCGGCGGTCTGGCCGCCATGGGCGCGGGCATGTTCTATCTCACCGGCTTCGAGCAGTGGCAGACCACCGCCTCCTCTGTGCCCGCCATGGGCTTCAACGGCATCGCCGCCGCCTTCCTGGGCGGCCTGAACCCCATCGGCGCCATCTTCTCCTCCTACTTCATCCAGCATATCACCAACGGCGGCGCCTACGTGGACAAGACCATGTACTCCGCCCAGATCGCCGACTTTATCTCCGCCCTCATCATCTACCTGTGCGGCTTCGTGCTGTTCTTCAAGAGCTTCATGGACCGCCGGGCCGACCGCAAGGCGGAGGCCAAAGCCCTGGCGGCTGCCAAGGCCGCTGAGAACGGGGAAGGAGGGGACAAGTAAATGGTACTGCTCATTCAGTATACGCTGATTTTTGCCTCCGTCCTGATCCTGGTGGCGCTGGGCGGCTGCTTCTCGGAGCACTCCGGTGTCATCAACATCGGCCTGGAGGGCATTATGGTCATGGGCGCCCTGGGCGGCGCGCTGATGATGAAGTTCCTGCCTGCCGGCACTCCCGCGCCGGCGGTCATCCTGGCGGTGGTCGTGGCCGCCATGGCCCTGGGCCTGGTGTACTCCCTGCTGCTGGCCGTGGCCGCCATCAACTTCAAGGCGGACCAGACCCTGGTGGGTACCGCCATGAACCTGCTGGGCACCGCCGCCGCCACCGTGTTCGTCAAGGCCATGAACACCTCGGAGAACGTGAACAACGTCTCCTCCACCATCCAGTATATCGAGCCCAAGAAGGCCTTTATCGTCAACATCGCCGGCTTTGAGTTCAACTGGTTCATGCTCCTGGCCGTCATCGCCCTGGTGCTGGCCTATGTGACGCTGTACAAGACCCGCTTCGGCCTGCGGCTGTGCGCCTGCGGCGAGCACCCCCAGGCGGCCGACTCCGTGGGCATCAATGTGTACAAGATGCGCTATGCCGGCGTGCTCATCTCCGGCGTGCTGGGCGGTCTGGGCGGTATCGTCTATATCACCGCCGGCGTCAGCGAGTGGAAGTTTGAGAACGGCGTGGCCGGCTTCGGCTTCCTGGCCCTGGCCGTCATGATCTTCGGTCAGTGGAAGCCCACCCGCATCGCCCTGGCCGCCCTGGTGTTCGGCCTGTTCCGGGCCCTGGGCAACGTGTACACCGGCTTCGACTTCCTGGCTGCCCTCAACCTGCCCAGCAGCGTGTACAACATGCTGCCCTATATCATCTCCCTGATCATCCTGGCCTTCACCTCCGGCAAGTCCCGGGCGCCCAAGGCCGAGGGTATCCCCTACGACAAGGGACAGCGCTGACCCCTGTCACAAGCTGATTCCAAGCGGACCGCCGCCCATCCGGGCGGCGGTCCGTTTGTCATTTCTGCCGAAAACAGACCCGCCGGGCGGCATTTTCGAGAGAAAACAGGGTCCGGCGCCGAAAAAACAGGGGAGGGGAAGAAATTTGCCTGCGAAAGGTTGACATCTGCATGTGATGCGCATACAATAATTGCACGCACAACAATAAGAACTGCAACTGAGGAGGCGACGGCACGTGCTTCTGCGGATTTTTTCCTACCTGAAGCCCTACCGGAAATACACCATACTGGCGGTGCTCTGCATCGCGGTGGAGGCGGTCTTTGAGCTGATCATCCCCTTCCTGATGGCGGACATCGTGGATGTGGGCGTCAAGAACGGGGACACCACGTACATTTTCACCCGGGGCGCCATGATGGCCGTGTGCGCCCTGCTGGCTCTGCTGTTCGGCGCGGGCAGCGCCCGCTTTGCCGCCGTGTGCGGCCAGGGTCTGGGCGCAGAGCTGCGGAAGGAGGAGTACCGCAAGATCCAGGCCTTCTCCTTTGCCAACACCGACCGGTTCCAGACGGCCTCCCTGGTCACCCGGCTCACCAGCGACGTGACCGCCGTGCAGAACGCCCTGGCCACCGGCCTGCGGCCCGCCGTCCGCTCCCCCATCATGATGGTCATGGCCCTGGGCCTGTCCTTTCGCATGAGCCCCAGGCTGGCGGTGGTGTTCCTGGTGGCGGCGCCCCTGCTGGGCATCCTGCTGTGGCAGATCGTCAGCCGGGTGCGGCCCATGTACGGCAAAATGCAGGCTGCCATGGACCAGGTCAACCGGATCATCCAGGAGAATCTGACCGCCATCCGGGTGGTGAAGGCCTGCGTCCGGGGGGAGTACGAGGTGGAGAAGTTCGAGGAGGTCAACAAGAACCTGCGGGACACCTCCGAGCGGGCCTTCCGGCTGGCGGCCCTGAACATGCCCGCCATGCAGCTGATCATGTACAGCACCATCCTGGCCATCCTGTGGTTCGGCGGACGGCTGACCATGGTGGGCGGCATGGAGGTGGGCGACCTGACCGGCTTCCTCAGCTACGTGCTCCAGGTGCTCAACTCCCTGATGATGTTCTCCGCCGTGTTCCTCATGCTCACCCGGTCCCTGGCCTCCTGCCGCCGGATCCTGGAGGTCATGGACGAGAAGATCGACATCACCGAGATCCCCGGCGTCACCGACCCGGACGCCAAGGTGGAGCGGGGCGAGATCGTGTTTGACGACGTGTCCTTCCGCTACCGGGCGGGAGCGGGGGAGAACGTGCTGGACCACGTGTCCTTCCGCATCGAGGCGGGGCAGACCGTGGGCATCCTGGGCCAGACCGGCTCGGCCAAGTCCACCCTGGTCCAGCTCATCCCCCGGCTGTACGACGTCACCGGCGGCGCGGTGTATGTGGACGGCCGGAACGTGAAGGAGTACCCCCTGGAGCACCTGCGGGACGCCATCGCCATGGTGCTCCAGAAGAACACCCTATTCTCTGGCACGGTGAAGGACAACCTCCGCTGGGGCAACGAACACGCCACCGACGAGGAGATCGACCAGGCCTGCCATATCGCCTGCGTGGACGAGTTCATCGACCGGCTCCAGAACGGGTACGACACCGAGCTGGGCCAGGGGGGCGTCAACGTGTCGGGCGGCCAGAAGCAGCGGCTGTGCATCGCCCGGGCCATCCTGAAAAAACCCAGGGTGCTCATCCTGGACGACTCCACCTCCGCCGTGGACACGGCCACCGAGGCCAAGATCCGCCAGGGCCTGGCCCAGGGCCTGCCCGGCACCACCAAGATCATCATCGCCCAGCGGGTGACCTCCGTCCAGGAGGCGGACCAGATCCTCATCCTGGAGGACGGAAAGATCAGCGCCGTGGGCAACCATGAGAGCCTGATGGCCTCCAACCCCTTCTACCAGGGGCTCTATCAGTCTCAGCAGAAAGGAGCGCTGGAATAATGGCTGCAATGGTAAGAGGCCGGGGGCCCAAGGACACCAAAAAGACCATACTCCAGCTCATGCGCTATCTGGGGCGGCACAAGCTGGCTCTGGTGGCCGTGGCCGTGATGGTGTTTATCGGCAGCGGCGCCAACATCTTCGGCACCTATCTGCTCAAGCCGGTCATCAACCAGTACGTGCTGCCCGGGGATGTGCGCGGCCTGATGGTGATGCTGCTGCTCATGGGCCTGATGTACCTGTCGGGGGCCGCCGCCACCTGGGGCTACAACCAGCTCATGGCCCACACCGCCCAGCAGGTGGTGGCGGAGATCCGCTCCGACCTGTTCGCCCACGTCCAGACCCTGCCCCTGCGGTATTTTGACACCCACACCCACGGCGAGCTCATGAGCCGCTTCACCAACGACGTGGACACCCTCACCAACATGCTCAACAACTCCTTCGCCATGCTCATCCAGAGCGCCATCATGGTGGTGGGTACCATCAGCATGCTGCTGGTGCTCAACTTCCGGCTGTCCCTCATCGTGGTGGCCTTTCTGGCGGCCATGGCCCTGTTCATCCGGTGGAACGGCAAGCGCAGCCGCCGGTACTACAACGAGCAGCAGGCCCGGCTGGGCGACCTGAACGGCTTCATCGAGGAGATGGTGTCCGGCCAGAAGGTGGAGAAGGTGTTCAACCACGAGCCCCAGGACTTTGAGATCTTCTGCCGGAAGAACGAGGACCTGCGGAAGGCGGCTACCAAGGCCGTCAACTACGCGGGCATGACCGTGCCCACGGTGGTCAGCCTGTCCTACTTCAACTACGCCGTGTCCGCCTGTGTGGGCGGCATGTTCGTGCTCTCCGGCCTGATGGACCTGGGCAGCCTGTCGGCCTACCTGGTGTACGTCCGGCAGAGCGCCATGCCCATGAACCAGTTCACCCAGCAGGTCAACTTCATCATGGCCGCCCTGTCCGGCGCGGAGCGGATCTTTGAGATGATGGAGGAGCAGCCTGAGCCGGACGAGGGCAAGGTGACCCTATGCCGGGCCCGGGAGAACGCCGACGGCACCCTCACCGAGGACCCCGCCGGCATCTACGCCTGGCGGGTGCCTCAGGCCGACGGTACGGTCAGGCTGGTGCCTCTGCGGGGGGACGTGCGCTTCCACAACGTGGTCTTCGGGTACAATAGCAAAAAGACCATCCTCCACAGCATCGACCTGTTTGCCAAGCCGGGGCAGAAGATCGCCTTCGTGGGCTCCACCGGCGCGGGCAAGACCACCATCATCAACCTCATCAACCGGTTCTACGAGCTCAACGAGGGCGCCATCACCTACGACGGCATCGACCTGCGGGACATCCGCAAGGACGATCTGCGCCGGTCCATGGCCATGGTCATCCAGGACGCCCACCTCTTCACCGGCACCATCCTGGAGAACATCCGGTACGGCAGGCTGGACGCCACCGACGAGGAGGTGAAGGAGGCGGCCAGGCTGGCCAACGCCGACTCCTTCATCCGCCGCCTGCCCGACGGGTACGACACCATGCTCACCTCGGACGGCGCCAACCTGTCCCAGGGCCAGCGGCAGCTGCTCACCATCGCCCGGGCCGCCGTGGCCCAGCCGCCGGTGCTGGTGCTGGACGAGGCCACCAGCTCGGTGGACACCCGCACCGAACAGCTCATCGAGCAGGGCATGGACCACCTCATGGAGGGCCGCACCGTGTTCGTCATCGCCCACCGGCTCTCCACCGTCCGCAACGCCCAGGCCATCCTGGTGCTGGAGCAGGGGCGGATCATCGAACGGGGCAGCCACGAGGAGCTGCTGGCCCAGAAGGGCCGGTACTACCAGCTCTACACCGGCCAGTTCGAGCTGGAGTGAGGAGGGGAGCGCCGTGAAAAAGCGTGAACTGCGGTCAATGCTGTTCCAGCTGGAGCTGAGCCGCCGGAGGCTGCTCCAGCCCTGGTTCTCCGGCCTGGGGCTCACCCTGGGCCAGGGGCAGCCCCGGATTCTCGCCCGCCTCCTCCAGGGGGACGGCCTGACCCAGCGGGAGCTGGCCGACGCCTGTGTGCTGGACGCCGCCACCCTCTCCCGGGCCCTGGACCGGATGGAGGAGACGGGACTCATCCGCCGGGTGGAGAACCCGGGCAGCCGCCGGTCCTACCTGGTCCGGCTCACCGACGCCGGGCGGGAGAAGGCCGCCCAGGTCCAGCAGGGGTTTGACCGGGTGGACGAGGTGCTCTGCCGGGGGTTTTCCCAGGCGGAGCTGGACCGGCTCCAGGAGGACCTGGAGCGCCTGCGGGCCAACCTGGACGGGTGCGAGGGCCTGTTCGGGGGAAAATCCACCTGACAAGTGGGAAAACATTTTACAAAATGTGCAAACAGCGGTATAATAAAGCCTGCCGGACTTGCGGGAAAGCGCGGTCCGGCAGGTATTTTATTGGCGAGGTATTGTATGAAGAAACTCATTCCCCTGTTCCTGAGCCTGGCGCTGCTGCTGTCCGGCTGCGGCCCTGCCGCCGCGCCGGAGGAGGACGGCACGCTGCACGTGGCGGCCATGACCTACCCCATCTATCTCTTCACCAGCCGGGTCATCGAGGGCGCCGAGGGGGTGGAGGCGGAGGCGGTCATCAACCAGCCCATGAGCTGCCTCCACGACTACACCCTGACCGTCAACGACATGAAGGCCATCCAGGGCGCCGACCTGCTCCTGCTCAACGGCGTGGGCCTGGAGGACGCCATGTCCTCCGCCATCGAGTCCAGCGGCGTGCCCACGGTGGACTGCTCGGGGGGCGTGTCCCTCCTCCACTACGGGGAGAGCGCCGAGGAGCACGCCGCCCACGGCGGCGAGGACGACCACGACGACCACGACCACGGCGAGTACGACCCCCACATCTGGATGGACCCGTCCCGGGCCGCCGTGATGGTGGAGAACATCGCCGCCGCCCTGTCCCAGGCCGACCCGGACAACGCCCAGCTGTACGCGGACAACGCCGCGGCCTATGCCGGCGAGCTGACCGCCCTGAAGGATGAGCTGCGGGACTGTCTCTCCGGCCTGGAGCCCAGAGAGCTCATCACCTTCCACGAGGGCTTCGGCTACTTTGCCGACGCCATGGGCCTGACCGTGGTCAAGGCCATCGAGGAGGAGGCGGGCAGCGAGGCCAGCGCCAGGGAACTGGTGGAAATTATTGATTTGATCGAGCAGTATCAGCTGCCCGCCATCTTCACCGAGGCCAACGGCTCGGACGCCACCGCCAACGCGGTGTCCCGGGAGACGGGGGTCAAGGTAGCCCAGCTGACCATGCTCATGAGCGCCGAGGCGGTGCCAGCGGACAGCGACGATCCCTACCGGGCCGGGCTGGAGCAGAATGTCAACACGATCCTGGAGGCCTATGAATGAGAAAACCAAAGCATGAGATCCAGGGCGCCGGCTGCGCGGGCGCCTGCTGCCTCCGGGTGGAGCACCTGGGGGTGGACATGGGTGGAGCGGACATCCTCCGGGACGTCAACTTCCACCTCCACTGCGGCCAGATCGTGGCTCTGATCGGCCCCAACGGCGCGGGCAAGAGCTCTCTGTTCAAGGCCGTGCTGGGCCAGATCCCCCACAGCGGCACCATCGAGTTCCAGAAGGCGGGGGGAAAGCACACCCGCCCCCTCATCGGCTACGTGCCCCAGTCCCCCGCCTTTGACCGGGGGGACCCGGTGAGCGTGTTCGACTTCTTCTCCGCCGCCATCTCCTCCTGGCCGGTGTTCCTGCCCGCGCCCAAGAGCCTGCGCAAGCGGGTGATCGCCTGCCTGGAGCGGGTCCACGGCGCCGACCTCATCGACAAGCGCATGGGCGCCCTGTCGGGCGGCGAGCTCCAGCGGGTGCTCATGGCCATGGCCCTGGAGCCGCTGCCCCATATCCTGATCCTGGACGAGCCCCTCTCCGGCGTGGACATCGACGGCGAGCGGCAGCTGCTGGACATGCTGGACGAGATCTGCACCCAGTACGACCTGTCCATCCTCCTGTCCACCCACGACTTCGCCACCCTGGAGGAGTACGCCGACCAGGTGATCCTCCTCAAGTCCACGGTGCTGAAGGTGGGCACGCCCGCGGAGGTTCTCTCCTCCGATGAGTTCAGAGCCGTGTTCCACCTGGACCTGAGAAAGGGGGCGGGGTCGTAATGGAGCTGTGGTATCAGATCGTATCCATTCTGCCCTTTGAATGGGCCGGGCCCGACGGGCTCTACTTTATGAAGAACGCCCTGCTGGCGGTGCTGGTCATCTCGCCCCTGTTCGGACTGCTGTCCACCATGGTGGTCACCAACCGGATGTCCTTCTTCTCCGACGCCCTGGGCCACTCCGCCTTTACCGGCATGGCCATCGGCGCCATCTTCGGCTTTGTGGACCCCATGTGGTGCGCGGTGATCTTCGCCATCGCCTTCTCCCTGCTCTTCACCCTGGTGCGCCACCGGACCCACATGGCCAGCGACACCGTCATCGGCGTCTTCTCCTCCACGGCGGTGGCCCTGGGCATCTTCCTGGCCACCCTGGGGGGCAGCAGCTTCACCAAGTTCAACAACCTGCTCATCGGCGACATCCTCAGCGTGGAGCCGGGCAAGATCGGCCTGCTGGCCCTCATCCTGCTGCTGGTGGTGGTACTGTGGCTGGCGTCCTTCAACCAGCTGATGATCTCCTCCATCCACCCCGCCCTGGCGGACAGCCGGGGCATCCGGGTGTTCTGGCAGGAGGCCCTGTTCTCCGCGGCCATCGCCGTGGTGGTCACCGTGTCCATGACCTGGGTGGGCCTGCTGGTCATCAACTCCCTGCTGGTGCTCCCCGCCGCCGCCGCCCGGAACCTGGCCCGCAACATGCGGCAGTACCACCTGTTTTCCATCCTGGGGGCCATTGTGGCCGGCATCGCCGGGCTGATGACCTCCTACTACGCGGGCACCTCTGCCGGCGCGTCCATCACGCTGTATCTGGCGGCCTTCTTCGCCGTCACCTTCCTGCTGCGGGGCCGCCGGGCCTGACATCACCGCCGGAGACGAGAGGAGGCGGAGTCCTTGAACAGAAAAAAGGAAAAGAATCAGGAGCGCTCCGCGCCCCGGAAGGTCCACCTCTGGAGCTCCCTCCAGACAAAATTCGCCCTGACCTACATCGCAGTCATCGCGGCGGTGCTGGTGCTGCTCAACACCTACCCCCTCCTGGCCTCCCGGGAGCTGGTGGAGACCTCCAAACAGACCGCCCTCCAGAGCCAGGCGTCCCTGATTTCCTCGGCATTGTCCAGCCTGCGCACCATGACCTACGACGGCGCCGACGGCGTCTTTCAGGAACTGCGGCTCCAGGACAACGTGGACCTGGCCCGCATCCGCATCCTGGTGACCGACGCGGCGGGCATGATCATCTACGACACCGGCGAGACCGGCGCCACCATCGGCCGGTATGCCCTGGTGGGCGAGGTGGTCACCGCCCTCAAGGGCCAGGGCTACGACGTGTTCACCTGCCAGTACCGGGACGGGGTGTTCCGCAACCGGGCCGCCGCCCCGGTGGTGTACCGGGGGTCCATCATCGGCGCCGTGTGCCTCTATGAGTACGACGCCGACCAGGGGGCCCTGCTCTCCGGGGTCCAGCGGAACCTGGGCCGGATCTCCGTGATCATCTGCCTGGTGGCCCTGCTGCTGAGCGCGGTGTTCTCCCGGGCCCTCACCCGGCGGATGGGCACCCTGCTCAAAGCCATCCGCATCGTGCGGGAGGGCGAGTACAGCCACCGGGTCCAGCTGGGGGGACACGACGAGCTGGCCCTGCTGGCCGACGAGTTTGACCAGCTGACCGGCCGCCTCCAGACCACGGAGGAGGTGCGCCGCCGCTTTGTGTCCGACGCCTCCCACGAGCTGAAGACCCCGCTGGCCTCCATCCGCCTGCTCACCGACTCCATCCTCCAGTCCGACCACATGGACCCGGAGACAGGGAAGGAGTTCGTCAGCGACATCGGCGAGGAGGCCGAGCGGCTCACCCGCATCACCGAAAAGCTGCTCACCCTCACCCGTATGGACAACGCCGCCCCGGTCCACACCGAGCCGGTGGATGTGAAATACGTGGTGGAGAAGGTGGAGCATATGCTCTCGCCTCTGGCCAAGGCGGTGGACGTGACGCTGCTGTGCCGGCTGGACGAGGGCTGCTTTGTCCGGGCCACCCAGGACGACATCTACCAGATCGCCTTCAACCTGATGGAAAACGCCATCAAGTACAACCTGCCCCAGGGCACCGTGACGGTGACGCTGTTCGTCCGTGGAAAGAGCGTCATCCTCCGGGTGGAGGACACCGGCGTGGGCATCCCGGAGGAGGATCTGCCCAAGGTGTTCGACCGGTTCTACCGGGTTGACAAGGCCCGCTCCCGGGAGGCGGGCGGCACCGGCCTGGGCCTGTCCATCGTGCGGGACACCGCCCGGCAGCACGGCGGCTCTGTGACCGTCCGCCGCCGGGACCCGGAGCCGGGCACCTGCTTTGAGGTCGTGTTTCCGCTCTGTCAGCCGGAAGGGGGGAGCGAGCAGTGAGACAGTGTGATTTGCGCCGGAACAGCGGTCTGCTGCTGGTCCTGTGGACCGGCCTGCTGCTCCTGTCGGCCTGCGCCCTGGTGGAGAGCGGGGAGGAGACCCAGCCCCAGGGGGCCTACAAGGTCTACTACGCGGTGACCGGGGAGGAGGCCACGGTCCAGGCGGTGGACTGGGAGTACCATGTCCCCTCCGGCGAGGACACCGCTTCCGCCCTGGCGGAGCTGGTGCTCTCCCAGCCCGAGACCCCCGGCCTGACCTCGCCCGCCCCCTCGGGCACCCGGCTGCTCTCCTGCCAGCTGGAGGAGGGGCAGCTGCGGCTGGACCTGTCCGAGCAGTACGGCGGCCTGTCCGGCGTGGATCTGACAGTGGCCAACTCCTGCCTCACCCTCACCCTGTGCCAGCTGGAGGGGGTGGAGGAGGTGTACATCACCGTGGAGGGGGAGGCCATCCCCTACCAGACCCTGCGGGCCATGGGCACGGACGACGTGCTCCTGCCCGGCACAGGGGAGGGAGAGCTGACCGTGGCGGTGGGGCTGTGCTTCCCCAGGGCCGACGGCAGCGGCCTGGGGGTGGAGTACCGCGACGTGGTGCAGAACGAGGGGGACACCATGGCCAGCGCCGTGTTTTCCGCCCTGCTGGAGGGCCCCCGGTACCGGGAGCTGACCAGCCTGATGCCCGAGGACACCAAGTTGCGGGGCATCTCGGTGGAGGGCGGCGTGTGCACCGTGAACCTGTCGCCCGAGTTTCTCGCCGCGCTGCCGGAGGACGAGCAGTCGGCCCGGCTGCTGCTCTACTCCATCGTCAACACCCTGTGCATGCAGGAGGACCTGTCCATCAGCACCGTGCAGATCCTGGCCGACGGCCACGCCATTGAGTCCATCGGCGGCGTGCCGGCCTCCGTGCCCCTGGAGCCGGACTGGACGCTGCTGGAGTCTTGACAGAGTCCAACCGGGCGTGTAGGATATTCCTGTTACAAAATGCCAACGCAGGGCCGGGAACCAGGCCCGCCGCCGGACAGACGGCTTACCCAAGAAAAAGGAGAGCATGACCATGAGTGACTACCGTATGAGCACCAACTGCATCCACGCCGGATATCGCCCCGGAAACGGCGAGCCCCGGAATATTCCCATTATCCAGTCCACCACCTTCCGGTACGCCACCGGCGAGCAGATGGGCGCCCTCTTTGATCTGGAGGCCAGCGGCTACTTCTATACCCGCCTCCAGAACCCCACCAACGACCACGTGGCGGCCAAGATCTGCGCCCTGGAGGGCGGCACGGCGGCCATGCTCACCTCCTCCGGCCAGGCGGCCAACTTCTACGCGGTGTTCAACATCGCCTCCTGCGGCGACCACGTGGTGGCCTCCTCCGCCATCTACGGCGGCACCTTCAATCTCTTCGCCGTCACCATGAAGCGGATGGGCGTGGAGTTCACCTTTGTGGACCCGGACTGCTCCGAGGAGGAGCTGGAGGCCGCCTTCAAGCCCAACACCAAGGCTGTGTTCGGCGAGACCATCGCCAACCCCGCCCTCACCGTGCTGGACATCGAGAAGTTCGCCAAGGCGGCCCACGCCCACGGCGTGCCCCTCATTGTGGACAACACCTTCCCCACCCCTGTGAACTGCCGCCCCTTTGAGTGGGGCGCCGACATCGTCACCCACTCCACCACCAAGTACATGGACGGCCACGCCAACGCGGTGGGCGGCGCCATTGTGGACTCGGGCAAGTTCGACTGGATGGCCCACGCCGACAAGTTCCCCGGCCTGACCACCCCCGACGAGAGCTACCACGGCATCACCTACGCCGAGAAGTTCGGCAAGGAGGGCGCCTACATCACCAAGGCCACCGCCCAGCTCATGCGGGACTTCGGCTCCATCCCCTCTCCCCAGAACTGCTATTACCTGAACATCGGCCTGGAGACCCTGCCTCTGCGGATGAAGCAGCACTGCTCCAACGCTCTGGCCGTGGCCCAGTATCTCCAGGGCCACGAGAAGGTGGCATGGGTCAAGTACCCCGGCCTGGAGGGGGATCAGTACCACGCCATGGCCGCCAAGTACATGCCCAATGGTACCTGCGGCGTGGTGTCCTTCGGCGTGAAGGGCGGCCGCGCGGCGGCCTCCAAATTCATGGCCGGGCTGGAGCTGGCCTCCATCGCCACTCACGTGGCCGACGCCAAGACCTGCGTGCTCCACCCCGCCTCCACCACCCACCGGCAGATGAATGACGCCGAGCTGGCTGCCGCCGGTGTGTCTCCCGACCTGGTGCGCCTGTCCGTGGGCATCGAGGACCCCGCCGACATCCTGGCCGACGTGGAGAAGGCCCTGGCCGGCGTGTAAACTGAAACTGAGAAAATCCCCCTCCTGCACACAGCGCGGGAGGGGGATTCACGCAATAGGGGAAAATCTATGAGGATGATAGGGATGGACCTGTTTTCAAAATACAGAGCGCTGAACATAGACGGCAGACTGATTTCTCTTGCATATGAGGAACGCGCAGAGCCCTATTTCTGCTACCCTGTGAATGCCAGAGTGATTGGCTTTGAAGGCTGCATATTGTATTGTTTCCTGCCTGAATATGGGGATATGGTCTTTGCGTCAAATCCCGAGAGTTGTGCGGATAAAAATGTCTATCCCCTTGCAGCAGACTTTAAGGATTTTATGCGGCTGATTCTGGCATGCGGTTCCGCCAATCCGGTTGAACAGATTGTATGGATGAATAAACAGCAGTTTGAGCAGCACTTACAGAGCGAAAGAGAAGCGCAGACACCGGAGCAGAGAGAGCTGATGTCCTTTCTGGCCCATGAGTTGAGCCTTACGCCCATGGAAAATCCCTTTGAATATGTAAAGTCATTGCAGTCAGAGTTTGATGACAGCAAAGTCCAATACAGTGATGAATACTACGATGTTCTTGGAATTGAGAGATAGTTTCCGCCTTTACAATCCCTTTTTTGTCGGCTGAAAAAGCTGAGCAGGAGATGACCATAAAACGAGGGGCCCCGCCGGTACCGGCGGGGCCTCGCGCTTTTGCTTTATTTACTTGGCATAGTAGTTGATCAGGCAGCCCGCCAGCACGATATCCCGCTCCTCGCGGGTCATGCCGGGCAGGCGGAGGGTGACGGTGCGCTCCTGGCCGTTCTGGATGAGGGTGGCCTCCACGGTCTCGTCCATAGACTCCAGCACCTTCCGGATGCCGGGCAGCCACAGCTTGTCTCCGGGCTGGACGTTCCAGTCCTTCACATCATCGGCCACAAAGGGCAGCATGCCCCAGTTGACCACGTTGGAGCGGTAGCGCTTGGTGGCGTACTCAGCGGCCAGGTTGGCGCAGCCGCCCAGCACGCGCTGGCAGGAGGCGGCCTGCTCCCGGGCGGAGCCGTCGCCGGGCTTGAGGGCCATGACAAAGGTGCCCAGGCCGGTGGTGCGGCCGTCCCGGCCGCCCAGGGCCTCCACAACGGCGGCGTCCTCCGGGTTCTTCCGCCGCAGCAGCTCCACCTCCTGGACCGCCTTGGCACGGGGGACGTACTGGGGGTCCTTGCGGCTCAGGGCGAACTGGGAGAGCTTGATGGGGTTGGAGCGGTAGGAGGAGGTCTCGCCGGAGGGGATGAGCTCGTCGGTGGTGGTCACCGGGTCATAGATAGCGGCGGCGGCGGTGAGGAGCAGGTTCTCCGGCATGGGGATCTGCTCGGGCCAGTCGGCGATGTTGGGGCCAAAGACCAGCTCGGTCTCGGGCTGGGGGTGGCCCACGCCGAAGTACACCCGGGCCTTGTAGGCGGAGTCGTCGTAGTGGTAGGGCTCGTTGGCGGGATCAGCGGGCACATCGGGCAGCTCGGTGGCGGCGGTGAGCACGCCGCCGTTGAGGGCGGTGGCCGCGATGGAGCGGGCGTCCATCAGGGCCACGTAGGCCACCTGGCCGTCGGCGGGCTTGGAGCCCTCCCGGTTGGGGAAGTTGCGGGTGGAGTGGCGGATGGAGAAGGCGCCGTTGGCGGGTACGTCGCCCGCGCCGAAGCAGGGGCCGCAGAAGCAGGAGCGGATGGACGCGCCGGCGGCCATCAGGTCGGCGATGTAGCCCTGCTTGGTCAGCTCCAGGTTGATGGGCATGGAGCCGGGGTAGCAGGAGAGCCAGAAGGCGTCGGAGCCGATGGCGTGGCCCTTGAGGATCTGGGCGGCCCGGACCAGGTTCTGGTAGGTGCCGCCGGAGCAGCCGGCGATGACGCCCTGGTCCACGTGGAACTGGCCGTCGTGGATCTTCTTGGTGAGGGAGGGCGCGCCGTTCTTCAGTTCCAGCTGGCGCACCGCGTCCTCCTCCACCTGGTGGAGCAGGTCGGCCATGTTGGCCTTGAACTCCTTGATGGTGAAGGCGTTGGAGGGGTGGAAGGGCAGGGCGATCATGGGCTCCACGGCGGACAGGTCCACCTCGATGACGCCGTCGTACCAGGCGCCGTCGGCGGGGGCCTGGGCCTGGTAGGCGTCGCCCCGGCCCAGGATACCCAGGTATTCCTTCACGGTCTCGTCAGTGCTCCACACGGAGGATAGGCAGGCGGTCTCGGTGGTCATTACGTCGATGCCGCAGCGGTAGTCCATGGACAGGTTCTTCACGCCGGGGCCGAAGAACTCCATCACCGCGTTCTTCACCGCGCCGATCTTGAAGGTGGCGCCGATGAGGGCCAGGGCCACGTCCTGGGGGCCCACGCCGGGGCGGGGCGCGCCGGTGAGGTGGATGGCGATGACCCTGGGGTAGGCGATATCGTAGGTCTTGCACAGCAGCTGGCGGGCCAGCTCGGGGCCGCCCTCGCCGATGGCCATGCAGCCGTAGGCGCCGTAGCGGGTGTGGGAGTCGGAGCCCAGGATCATCCGGCCGGGGGCGGCGTACCGCTCCCGCATGTAGGAGTGGATGACGGCCTGGTGGGCGGGGACGAACTCGCCGCCGTACTTCTTGGCGGCGGACAGGCCGAACACGTGGTCGTCCTCATTAATGGTGCCGCCCACGGCGCACAGGGAGTTGTGGCAGTTGGTGAGTACGTAGGGCAGGGGGAACTCCTTCATGCCGGAGGCGCGGGCGGTCTGGATGATGCCCACGTAGGTGATATCATGGGAGGCCATGGCGTCGAATTTCAGCTTCAGTTCGGCCATGTTGCCGGCGGTGTTGTGGGCCTTGAGGATGTGATAGGCCATAGTGCCGGATTTGGCCAGCTGAGGCGCGGGCAGGCCGGCGGCCGCACCCTCGGACTCGGAGAGGAAGCCGCCGTCCCGATAGTAGACGCCGGAGAGAGTCAGTTTGATGCTCATGGACGTACCTCCAATATCTTGTGGATTTTGAAATGGTTTTGCGGGCAGAGAACCGAGGACTTGTGTGACATCAGTTCGCTGATTCAATAAATATTATCATACCAAAGCGGCGGGGAAAGTGCAAGCGGCAGGGGTGGGAAAATGCGGATTTCCCCGGGACGCCGTCAGGACATATAAAAAATGTAAAAATTTATGTCAACCTTTTTGACCCAAATCCATTGACGGACAGAAGGGGATTCGGTAGAATAATAGGGAACGTGTGCCGGTGCCCCTGAGGCCCGGAATGAGATAGGCTTACAGAGAATAAGGAGTTCCCCATGAGACAGACAAAGAGAGCGGCTGCATTTCTGCTGATGCTGGCCCTGCTGGTATCCTTCCTGCCGGTCCAGGCGGCGGGGCCCAACGGGCTGCTGAATATCGAGGTACATAACGAGTCCGCGGGGCGCTACGAGCCCCAGCAGGCGGAGAAGGTGAACATCAGCCTGGACGGGACGGTCATCGACCTGACGGGCGACGTGCCCGGCCTGGCGCTGGGCGGGCGCACCATGGTGCCCATCCGCACGGTGGCCGAGGCTCTGGGGGCCACGGTGCTCTGGCCTCAGGGGAGCAACCAGGTCATCCTGCGCAAGGGGGTGGACACCATCGTGCTCACCCTGGGCTCGGCCAACGCGGTGGTCAACGGCAAGGTGGAGCCCCTGCCCGACGGCGTGCCCGCCTGTGTGGTGAAGTGCCAGGGGGTGGAGCGGACCATGGTGCCTCTGCGGTTCGTGTCCGAGCAGCTGGGCGCCCAGGTGGACTGGGACCAGGAGACCTTTACCGCCATCATCATCAGCGGGGAGAACGACACGGCCTACATCACCCGCATCCAGGCCGACTATGACCGCCAGACCGTGTTCATTGAGACGGACCGGAAGCTGGAGTACCGGGTCACCGACGGCAGCGGCAAGGTGACCCTGGACGTGCTGGGCGCGGAGCTGTCGGCGGGGTTCCCCGGCACCATCCCGGTGGACAACGACTTTATCGCCACGGTCCGCTACGCCCAGCACGGCTCCGATTTGTACGAGGGGTATGACCACGTGGTGCGGGTGGAGCTGACCCTGGCCGACGGCGTCACCCGGGAGAAGAACCTGACCATCGAGCAGCAGGACGACGGTATCCTCATCACGGCCTTCCGGCCCCAGGAGGAGGCGCCCCAGGTGCCGGATACCCCGGCGGAGGAGCCCACCGACCCGGTGAACCCGTCCAACCCCATCGACCCGTCCCGCCGGACCGTGGTCATCGACCCGGGCCACGGCGGCACCAGCAGCGGCGCGGTGTACGAGGGCATCCTGGAGAAGGACCTGACCCTGCCCATCTCCCTGAAGCTGGCCGCTCTGCTGAAGGCGGCGGGGTACAACGTGGTCATGACCCGCTCCACCGACGTGTATGTGGGATTGTACGAGCGGGCGGACATCGCCAACAGCGTGGACGCGGATATCTTTGTCTCCATCCACGCCAATGCCTTTGACGACCCGTCGGTCAACGGCCTCATCACCTACTACCACCCCTCCAGCGGACGGGGCAAGCGGCTGGCCCAGGCCATCCAGACCCCGGCCTGCCAGGCCACCGGCGCCAAGAACCGGAACATCGCCTCGGCGGACTTCGTGGTCCTGCGGGAGACCGACATGTGCGCCGTGCTGGTGGAGACCGGCTTTATGACCAACCACGACGAGCTGATGAAGCTCAACACCAGCTCCTATCAGGACAAGCTGGCCCAGGGCATCGCCCAGGGTATCATCAACTACCTGAACACGCTGGGCTGATTTCTTCAAAAAAGTACCGTCGGGCAGCTGCCCGGCGGTACTTTTTTGTGCTGTCACTGTTCCGTCAGCTTGCGGCGGACCGCCTCGTTGACGGCCTTGGGGTCGGCCTTGCCCCTAAGCTGGCGCATGACCTGGCCCACCAGGAAGCCGAAGGCCTTCTCCTTGCCGGAGCGGTAGTCCTCCACCGACTTGGGGTTGTCGGCAAAGGCCTTGTCCACGGCGGCCTCCACCAGGCTGTCGTCCCGGATCTGCTCCAGGCCGTGGTCCGCCACGTAGGCGTCCACGTCGCCGTCGCTGTCGAACACCGCCTCAAAGACGGTGACGGCGGTGTTGCGGTTGAGCTTGCCCTCGGCCACCAGGGCGATGAGCCGGGCCAGGGTGGCGGGGGAGAGGGGCATGTCCGCCGCCTCCATGCTCCGGGCGGACAGGGCCCGCAGCACCTCGCCCATGATCCAGTTGGACGCCTGCTTGGCGGGGGCGCCCAGGGCCACCACGGCCTCAAAGAAGTCGGACAGGGCCTTTTGGGAGGTGAGCATCTCGGTGTCGTAGGCGGGCAGGCCAAACTGGCGCTGATACCGCTCCATTCTGGCCGGAGCCAGCTCGGGCTGTGCGGAGCGCAGATGCTCCAGATACGCCTCCGACAGCTCCACCGGGGGCAGGTCGGGGTCGGGGAAGTAGCGGTAGTCCTGGGCGTTCTCCTTGGAGCGCATGGCGTAGGTGGCGTCCTTGTTCTCATCCCACCGGCGGGTCTCCTGGATCACCCGCTTGCCCTCCTCCAGCAGCTCAATCTGCCGCCGGCTCTCGTACTGGATGGCCCGGGAAATGGCCTTGAAGGAGTTGAGGTTCTTCATCTCGGTGCGGGTGCCCAGCTCGGTGGAGCCGGCGGGGCGCACCGACAGGTTCACGTCGCAGCGGAGGGAGCCCTCCTGCATCTTGCAGTCGGACACGCCCAGGTACTGGAGGGTGGAGCGCAGCTGCTCCAGGTAGGCGATGACCTCATCGGCGGTGCGGAAGTCGGGCTCGGTGACGATCTCGATCAGGGGCACGCCGCAGCGGTTGTAGTCGCAGCAGGTCTGGTCGGTCCAGGGGTCGTGGATCAGCTTGCCCGCGTCCTCCTCCATGTGCAGCTCGTGGATGCCGATGGTCTTGCCGCCGCCGATGTCCACCGCGCCGTCCCGGCAGATGGGCAGGTAGAGCTGGGAGATCTGGTAGGCCTTGGGCAGGTCGGGGTAGAAGTAGTTTTTCCGGTCAAAGCGGCTCTTGCGGGTGATGGCGCAGTTGAGGGCCAGTCCGGCCCGGACGGCGAACTCCAGCACCTTCTCGTTGAGCACGGGCAGGGTGCCCGGCATGCCGGTGCACACCGGGCAGCAGTGGGTGTTGGGCGCGCCGCCGAAGGCGGTGGTGCAGGAGCAGAAGATCTTGGTCTCGGTGGCCAGCTCCACGTGGGTCTCCAGACCGATCACAGTTTCCCAGGTCATTCAAATCACCCCTTCCTGATCTGCCTTCCCCTTGGGGGGAAGGTGGCCCTCAGGGCCGGATGAGGGGAAACGCTTATGCCAGTCGGTGTCCAGCTGGAAGGCATGGGCGGCGTTGAGCACCGCCGCCTCTCCCAGGGCCGGGCCGATGAGCTGGGCGCCGATGGGCAGGCCGCCGTCAAAGCCGCAGGGCATGGACAGCCCCGGCAGACCCGCCAGGTTGACGGGCACGGTGTAGATATCGCTCAGGTACATCTTCAGCGGGTCGCTGAGGCTCTCCCCCAGCTTGGGGGCGGTGGTGGGGGAGACGGGGGTGAGCAGCAGGTCGTACTGCTCAAAGGCCCTGTCATAGGCCTCCTTGATGAGGGCCTTGACCTGGAGGGCCTTTTTATAGTAGGCGTCGTAGTAGCCGGACGAGAGGACGAAGGTGCCCAGCAGGATGCGCCGCTTCACCTCAGAGCCGAAGCCCTCGGTGCGGGTGCGGCAGTAGAGGTCGGTCAGGTCCTCATACTCCGCCGCCCGCCAGCCGTACTTCACGCCGTCGTACCGGGACAGGTTGCTGCTGGCCTCGGCGCAGGCGATGATATAGTAGGTGGGCACCATATACTTCATCAGGGGGAAGGAGAAGGTCTCCACCTTGGCGCCTCTGGCCTCCAGCACGGCGGAGGCCTCCTTGACGGCGGCGGCCACCTGGGGCTCCAGGCCCTCGCCGAAGCAGTCGGCGGGCAGGCCGATCTTCATGCCCCGGATGTCCCCGGTCAGGCCGGAGAGCAGGCTGCCGGCGGGGGCGTCCAGGGAGGTGGCGTCCCGCCTGTCCTTCCCCTGGATCACGTCCAGCACGGCGGCGCAGTCGGCGGCGGTGCGGGCGATGGGGCCGATCTGGTCCAGGGAGGAGGCGTAGGCGATGAGGCCGTACCGGCTGACCGTGCCGTAGGTGGGCTTGATGCCGGTGACGCCGCAGAAGGAGGCGGGCTGGCGGATGGAGCCGCCGGTGTCCGACCCCAGAGCGAACCAGCACTCCCGGGCGGCCACCGCCGCCGCCGCGCCGCCGGAGGAGCCGCCGGGCACATGGGCGGTGTCCCAGGGGTTGTGGGTGGGGCCGCAGAAGGAGGTCTCAGTGGTGGAGCCCATGGCGAACTCATCCATGTTCAGCTTGCCCAGGGAGACGGCGCCCGCCTCCGTCATCCGGTCCACCACGGCGGCGTCGTAGGGGGGCGCGAAGTCGCCCAGGATCTTGGAGGCGCAACAGGTCTTGACGCCCCTGGTGCAGATGTTGTCCTTGAAGGCCATGGGCACGCCGTACAGGGGGCTTTTTGTCTCCTTCACCCCAGCCTGGAGGGCCTGGGCGCGGGCCATGGCCTGCTCGCCGGTGGCGGTGATGAAGCAGTTGAGGGCGGGCTCCCGCTCCGCCATCACGTCCAGGGCGGTCCGGGTGGCCTCGGCGATGGACACGTCCCCCGTCCGAATGGCCGCGCCCAGCTCCAGGGCGCTCAGTTCCAGCAGTTCTTTCACGATAAACCCTCCTTATTCCACAGCCCTGGGGACCCGGAAGGTCTCCCCGTCGCTGTCCGGCGCGCCGGACAGCAGGACCTCACGGTCCGCAGAGGGGACCACCGTGTCGGCACGGAGCACGTTCTTCAGGGGGAAGATGTGGCTCATGGGCTCCACGCCGTCGGTGTCCAGGGTGTTGAGGGTGTCCATATAGGTGACGATCTGTTCCAGCTCGCCGGCCATTTTGGCCTTCTCCTCCTGGGGCAGGCGGAGCCGGGACAGGGTGGAGACGTAGTCCACCAGCTCTTCGGTAATTTTCATAGCAACAGCATCCTTTCGTCCGATCCCCTCACAGAGCGGAGGGGGTATCGCGGGACAGAGATTTTCGGCAGAAAATCAATCGCCCTTTACGGTTCCAGCCGGGTGCGGTCCCGGGGGAAGAGGGTGGCCAGGCGCACGTTGTCCAGGCCGCACAGCTGCATGGTCAGCCGCTCCAGGCCGATGCCCAGGCCGCCGTGGGGGGGCGCGCCGTACTTGTGGAGCATGAGGTAGGACTCGAACTCCTCCGGGTGCATGCCCAGCCGCTCCATCTTGGCCACCTGCTGGCCGTAGTCGTGGATGCGCTGGCCGCCGGTGGTCACCTCCATGCCCCGGAAGAGCAGGTCGAAGGACAGGGTGTACTTGGGGTCCTCCGGGTCGTCCATGGCGTAGAAGGGCCGCTTTTTGGCCGGGTAGTGGGTGACAAAGACCAGGTCGCTGCCCCACACCTCCTTGGCGTACCGGCCGATGGCGTGCTCCTCCTCGGGCTCCAGGTCGTAGGGGTTGCGGATGGCGTAGCCGTACTTCTCCGCCGCCAGCCGCTTGGCCTCGTCGAACCGGACGCAGGGGACGTCCTTCATCTCGGGCAGGGTCACCCCCAGCCGGGCCAGGTCGTCGGCATACTCTTCGCCCAGCAGGCGGAAGCAGTAGCGGAGGAAGCCGGTCTCCACGGCGATGATGTCGTAGAAGCTGTCGATATACCCCATCTCGAAGTCCATGGAGGTGTACTCGTTCAGGTGGCGGGTGGTGCTGTGCTTCTCCGCCCGGAACACGGGGGCCACCTCGAACACCCGCTCAAAGACGGGCACCATGGTCTGCTTGTAGAACTGGGGGGACTGGGTGAGGAAGGCCTTGCGGCCGAAGTAGTCCAGGCGGAAGATGTTGCTGCCGCCCTCGGCCCCGGCGTGGACGATCTTGGGGGTGTGGATCTCGGTAAAATCCTGGCTCTGGAGGTACTCCCGAAAAGCCCGGGAGATGCCCGCCTGGATGCGGAACACGCTGCGCTCCCGCAGGCTGCGCAGCACGGCGGGGCGGAGGGAGAGGCGGGCGTCCAGCGTCAGGTTCAGCTTCCGCTTGGACACCGGCACCGGCATGGCAGCCGCGGGCCGGGAGAGCACCCGCACCGCCGCCGCGGCCAGCTCGGCCCCGCCGGGGGCCCGCTCCTCCTGGTGCACCGTGCCCAGCACCTCCACGGCGCACTCCTCGGTGACGCCGTCCAGGTCCACCTCCGGCGGGCACACGCACTGGAGCACCCCGTCCCCCTTGCGCAGGAGCAGGAAGGTGAGGCCTCCCATGTCCCGCAGGGAGTGGACCATGCCCCGGACGGAGACGGCCTGATTCTCCAGGGCACCTCCGATAATGTCGCGGATCGCGGGCTGCTTGACTGCGGTAAGAGCTGTCGCTGTGATCATGACCGTTCACATCCTTCTGAAAAAATAAAAGTTAAAAATTTCCACCGTGGAAAACGAAAAAAGCCCCGAGACTGCCAAAGCAGTTTCGGGGCGAAATAGACCTATTCCGCGGTACCACCCAAAGTTGCGGCGTCCCCATTGACGCGACCTCTTATACTCCTTAACGCGGAGGGGAACGGGCGGACCTACCCCTCCAGCGGAGGCTCGGCACGCCGGCTCAAAAGTGTTGCGCCTTCTCTTCTCTCCGGGGCGGGCTCTCAGTCGGTGGCCCGCGTTCTCTGTCGGATGCCCGAGGGGCGGTCTTTCTCGTCGCCTTTGTGATGTTGGAGGCATTATACGCCCATGGACGGACATTTGTCAACGGTTATTTTTTTCAAAAATTTCCCATGAAAGAAAAAAGGTGAACTTTACCGATGAAGTGTGCTATAATGGACAGCATTGAATCGGCCGCCGCCGGGACCGCCGGCCCCTGGCGCTGAGGCACATCCAAAGGAGAGAACCCAGACATGAAAATCATTGACATTCTCAACCAGGACAAGGTCACCCTGTCCTTCGAGGTCTTCCCCCCCAAGACTAGCGACTCCTACGAGTCGGTGGCAAAGGCCACCCAGGAGATCGCGGCCCTCAGGCCCGACTTTATGAGCGTCACCTACGGCGCCGGCGGCGGCACCAGCGACTACACCGTGGGCATCGCCGCGGGCATCCGGGACAGGTACGGCGTGGAGCCTCTGGCCCACCTGACCTGCGCCTCCTCCACCCGGGAGCATGTCCATGAAGTGCTGGGCAAGCTGAAGGAGAGCGGCATCAGCAACGTGCTGGCCCTGCGGGGGGACATCCCCGCCGGCGGCGCCCCGGCCCACGACTACCACTACGCCGCCGAGCTGGTGCGGGAGATCAAGGCCAGCGGAGACTTCTGCGTGGGCGGCGCCTGCTACCCCGAGGGGCACCCCGAATCCCCCACCAAGGCCAGCGATATCGACCATCTGAAGGCCAAGGTGGAGGCGGGCTGTGAGTTCCTCACCACCCAGATGTTCTTTGACAACAACATCCTCTACAACTTCCTCTACCGCATCCGGGAGAAGGGCATCACCGTGCCCGTGGTGGCGGGCATCATGCCCGTGACCAACGGCAAGCAGATGACCCGCATCTGCAAGCTGTCCGGCACCTATCTGCCAGAAAAGTTCAAGGCCATTGTGGACAAGTTCGGGGACAATCCGGCGGCCATGCGCCAGGCCGGCGTGGCCTACGCCGCCGGACAGATCATCGACCTGATCGCCAACGGCGTCAATCACATCCACATCTACTCCATGAACAAGCCGGAGATCGCCGCCGGCATTCAGGCCAGCCTGTCGGAGGTCCTGAAGTGACCCTGGAGGCGGACTACAGCGAGATCTGCCGGTACTTAGGCTACCGGAGGGACACACCGCCGGACAGCGCCATGGAGCAGACCATCCGCGCCTGCGCCAAGCGGCTGGAACAGGCGGTCACCCCCCGGTGGGTGAGCCGGGCGTTCCCCCTCGCCCACCTGCCCGACGGGGCGCTGGAGCTGGGGGAGGTCCGGGTGGAGAGCAAAAGCCTGTCCCGCAACCTGAAGGGCTGTGAGCAGGTGATCTTCTTCGCCGCCACCCTGGGGGTGGAGGCCGACCGGCTCATCGCCAGGGCTACCGCCGTGCGGATGAGCGAGGCGGTGATCCTCCAGGCCGCGGCGGCCTCCCTCATCGAGGTATGCTGCGACAGCGCCTGCGAGGAGCTGCGCCGTAAGGCGGAGGAGGAGGGCTGGTATCTCCGGCCCCGGTTCAGCCCCGGCTACGGGGACTTCTCCATCGCCCACCAGCGCGACATCACAACTTTGCTCCAGACCCCGGCCAGGATCGGCCTGACCGTGACAGAGCAGATGCTGCTGGCCCCCATGAAGTCGGTCACCGCGGTGATCGGCATGTCCCGTCAGGCGGCGCCCTGCCACCGGCAGGGCTGCGAGGCCTGTGACAAGACCGACTGCGCCTTTCGCAGATAACAGGAGGATGTATGAGTTTTTTGGAGAAACTGGGGCGGGAGCGCCTCTTTTTTGACGGTGGCACCGGCACTCTGCTGCAGGCCCAGGGCCTGAAGGGCGGCGAGCTGCCCGAGACCTGGAACCTGCGCTATCCCGAACGGATTCAGGCCGTGCACAGGGCCTATCTGGACGCGGGAAGCCACGTCATCTGCACCAACACCTTCGGGGCCAACGCCCTGAAGTTCCCCGACGGCGGAGAATGGGACCTGGAGGAGATCATCCGGGCGGCCGTGGACAACGCCAAGCGTGCCAGGGCGGAGGCGGGCCGTGAGGCCGACGCCTACATCGCCCTGGACATGGGTCCCACCGGGCGGCTGCTGCGCCCCATGGGGGACCTGGACTTTGAGGACGCGGTGTCCCTCTTTGCCAGAGTGGTCCGGGTGGGCGCCCAGGCCGGGGCCGACCTGGTGCTCATCGAGACCATGAGCGACGGCTACGAGGCCAAGGCGGCCGTGCTGGCGGCCAAGGAGAACAGCGACCTGCCCGTGGTGGTGACCACGGTGTACGACGAGAACGGCAAGATGCTCACCGGCGGCACTATCGCCTCCACCGTGGCCCTGCTGGAGGGCCTGCGGGTGGACGCCCTGGGCGTCAACTGCGGCATGGGTCCGGAGCAGATGCTCCCCCTGGCCGAGGAGCTGGTGAAGCTGGCGTCCGTGCCCGTGGTGGTCAACCCCAACGCCGGCCTGCCCCGGCGGGAGGGGGACAGGACCGTGTTCGACGTGGACCCGGAGAGGTTTGCCGCCGTTATGGAGCGCATTGCAAAGCTGGGCGTGTGGGGCCTGGGCGGCTGCTGCGGCACTACCCCCGACCACATCCGCGCCCTCACCGCCGCCTGCCGGGATATCCCCGTCACCCCGCCGGAGCGGAAGCGGCGGACTGTGGTGTCCTCCTTCTCCCGGGCGGTGGAGATCGGCCCCATGCCCGTCATCATCGGCGAGCGCATCAATCCCACCGGCAAGAAGCACTTCAAGGAGGCCCTGCGGAACCATGACCTGGAGTATATCCTGAATGAAGGGTTCGCCCAGGAGGAGGCCGGGGCCCACATCCTGGACGTGAACGTGGGCCTGCCCGAGATCGACGAGCCCGCCATGCTGGAGGAGGCGGTGTGCGCCCTCCAGAGCGTCATCCCCCTGCCCCTGCAGATCGACACCTCCGACACCCAGGCCATGGCCCGTGCCATGCGCCGCTACAACGGCAAGCCCATGATCAACTCGGTCAGCGGCAAGGCGGAGAGCATGGCGGCGGTGTTCCCCCTGGTGCGCAAGTACGGCGGCGTGGTGGTGGGCCTGGCCCTGGACGAGGGCGGCATCCCCGAGACTGCCGAGGGCCGCCTGGCAGTGGCCCGGAAGATCTACGACACCGCAGCGGAGTACGGCATCCCGCCGGAGGACATCGTGATCGACGGCCTGACCCTCACGGTCTCCTCCGAGCCCAAGGCGGCGGTGGTCACCCTGGAGACTCTCCGGCGGGTGCGGGACGAGCTGGGGGGACACACCATTTTGGGCGTGTCCAACGTGTCCTTCGGCCTGCCCCGGCGGGACATCATCAACGCCAATTTCTTTGCCATGGCCCTGGAGGCCGGGCTGTCCTGCGCCATCATCAACCCTCTGGCTGAGGGTATGATGGGGGCCTGGCGGTCCTACTGCGCCCTGGCCGGGCTGGACAGCCAGTGCGGCGGCTATATCGAGGCGTACAGCGGCCAGACCGCGGCCGCCGCTGCCACCCCTGCCGCCGCGGCCAGCCTGTCCCTGGAGGAGTGTGTGATGCGGGGCATGCAGGAGGAGGCGGCCCGGGCCGCCCGCAGGAACCTGGAAAAGGGCGTGGAGCCCCTGGAGCTGGTCAACACCGCCCTGATCCCCGCCCTGGACAAGGTGGGCCAGGACTTTGAGAAAAAGATCCTCTTCCTGCCCCAGCTGCTCATGAGCGCCGAGGCGGCCAAGGCGGCCTTCGAGGTGGTCAAGGCCGCCATGGCCAGCCAGCCCCAGGAGAAGCAGGGCAAGGTGGTGCTGGCCACCGTCAAGGGAGATATCCACGACATCGGCAAGAACATCGTCAAGGTCCTGCTGGAGAATTACGGCTTTGAAGTGGTGGACCTGGGCAAGGACGTGGCCCCGGAGACGATCGTGGAGGCGGCCGCCGCCCCCGGTGTCCGTCTGGTGGGCCTGAGCGCCCTCATGACCACCACGGTGGTCAGCATGGAGGAGACCATCAGGGCCCTGCGGGAGAGCGGCAGCGGCGTCAAGGTGGTGGTGGGCGGCGCGGTGCTCACCGAGGAGTACGCCGCCAGCATTGGCGCCGACCGCTACGCCAGGGACGCCATGGCCACCGTCCGCTACGCCAAGGAAGTCTACGCAACGGAGAACAGGGAGGAGAAGGCATGAAGAACTGGGAAGGGCTCCAGGCCGAGTGTATGGCCTGCCGGAAGTGCGCCCTGGCTGAGACCCGCCACAACGTGGTGTTCGGCGCGGGCAATCCCAACGCCGAGGTCATGTTCATCGGCGAGGGACCCGGCGAACAGGAGGACCTGAAGGGAGAGCCCTTTGTGGGCCGGGCCGGCAAGCTGCTGGACGACATGCTGGAGATCATCGATCTGGACCGGAGCAAGATCTACATCACCAACATGGTCAAGTGCCGTCCGCCCCAGAACCGGGACCCCCTCAACGTGGAGCAGGAGGCCTGCATCGGCTATCTGCGCAACCAGGTGGCCATCATCCGGCCCAAGATCATCGTGTGCCTGGGCCGGATCGCCGCCATGAAGCTGATCAAGGAGGACTTCAAGATCACCAAGGAGCACGGCCAGTGGGTGGAAAAGGCGGGGGTGCACATGACCGCCATGTACCACCCGGCGGCCCTGCTGCGCAACCCTGGCTGGCGTCCCGCCGCCTTTGAGGACCTGAAGTCCCTCCAGGCTAAGATCAGGGAAATCTGCACCAGGACCTATTGAGCGACAAAAAAATTCTCCTGCTGTCCCTCATGGCGGCAGGAGAATTTTTCTATGTGGGCAAAGAAATTGAAAAAAAGAATTGACAATCATATCCAGTACAGATATAATACAATGATTTAGATTCCAAGTCTGAATGGTCGGTTGGGGAAAAGAAAGGAGAAGGTATATGTACCACTATTTGGACGACAGGAAGTTTGAGAGCAGCATGCGGAACCTGGCAGGAGAAATCATGCAGAGCCTGTGCCATCGCTTGAAGGACGAGTATGACATCGGGGCGGGCTTCCAGCTGGTGGGCAGCGGCGGGAGGAATCTCATCTTGCAGAATGCCGACGAGCCGGTGGACCTGGACTACAACCTGGAGATCCGCAGATGTGAGGATTTTCGTGATTGCCGGGGCATCAAGGAGCGCGTCAGAAATGCGTTCAATGAGGCCCTGAATGAATATGGAATCGGGGACTGCCAGGACTCCACCTCCTGCCTGACAAGCCCGAGGATACAGTTCAGAAAAGGAAACAGAACGGAATTTTCCATTGATGTCTGCATTACGATGCGGAATAAAGCGGGCCACAGGCTGATTCATGAAAAAACAGGAATTACTATTTGCGACCAATACTACTGGAATATTGTACGGAACTCAGAGGAGCTCGAAGAAAAGGCAGACTGGATCAAAGAACATGGAAGATGGGCACAGCTGCGAGAGGAGTATCTGAAAATCAAAAACGGGTACCTGAGAGGCTGCGGCCGCTTAACCTGTCCAGGTGAGAATATGCTTATGAATCGCCCCTCCTTTGTCTGCTATATTGAAGCCGTAAACAATGTATATAATCAGATAAGACAGCAGATAAGACCGCAGAGCGCATGTAGCTGGCAGCAGCTTCAGAGCGGATACCGCATCATGCTCTGACAGCGGAGACGAAAGAGAAGCGAAAGGAGAACGGTATTCCATGGGAAAGCATTTCTTTGACTATGACGACGGGGATTTTGCCTATACCATCTCAGACCGCATGGCGATTGATTCCGATGGGGACCTGCTGATGCGGATGGACGACCATATGGCGATGGACATGGATTCGGGGGAGCTGCATATGGTGTCGGACTGGTCACGTGAGGAAGAAGAATGAACTGAAAAAGAGAAACAGCCGCCCGCTGTCCGAAAGACAGCGGGCGGCTGTTATATGTGGGTCACAGGTCCTGGAGATTCATGCGCTCCACCTCGTCCCGCTCCTGGAGACGGCGGCGGGTGATATGATAGATAACAATGTATACCGCGGTGGGCAGGTTGAGCAATACCAGCAGGAGGAGGGACATGAGCACGGCCGGAAGGGAGAAGGCAGCCAGATTGAACAGGAACAGGAGGGACAGAGTCACGGAACCGATGCCGGAGAGCACAGGGATAATCAGGCCGGGCCAGGGGGGTGTCAGCCGGCAGAGCAGATACTGCACCAGGCCCAAAATACAGATATAGACGAGAAGCGCACCTAGAAACAGAACGATAGCCAGAATAGTGGACATACAATTCACTCCTTCTTCTGCCTGCGGTACTCCTGAATCAGGAGCTTTGCCGTGTCGAAGTCCAGCTTCTCATTGACGGCCAGGCGTTTGATCAGCGCCACATAGGGGTCCTGGTCGGCCTCCTCGCTGAGCTTGATCTTCTGGATCAGCCGGTCCAGCCGGAGGCGGACAGTGGGGTAGGACACGCCGTACTGCCTGGCGATATCCTTGAGGGAGCCGGAGCACAGGAGAAAGTTGCGGATAAAGGCCGCGTCCTCCTCCTCCAGTTCGGCCATCCAGCCCGGGACTCGGTCAATGGACATGGACAGAACCTCCTCTCTGTGACTTTCATAATATTAATATAAACTTTAATTTTATAAAAGTCAATATGAAATATATTAAAAATAAAATAGATAAAAAATACCGCCGCCGGACTGCTGTCCAGCGGCGGTATTTGATCAGGCGCTTGTGCGGGAACGCTTCTTGGTCTGGAAGGACTTGATGACCTTCAGACGGGTGAACTCCTCCCGCTCCTTCTCCTCCAGCGCTTCGGTGATGAAGCGGATGGTGTTGTTGAAGCCGGGAATGACGATGTTCTTCAGGGCGTTGGCACGCTTCTGGGTTTTCTTGATGGCGGTGGCCAGGCGGTAGATGGAGGTCTCCACCTCCGCCAGCTGGCGCACCAGCTCCTTCACCTGGTGGAACTTGAGGTAGCACTCGTCCAGCTCGGAGCTGGTGGAGGCAAAGCCGTACTCGGGCCGGACCGGAGCGGACCGGTCGGGGATATGGGGCAGCTCCACGCCCATGACCGAGCGGTACTGCACCTCCAGGCTCTCGTCCACGTCAACGGCCTCGGCGATCCGGTCGCAGATGCCCAGCTTGATGTTGGCGGTCTGGAGGGAGGCATAGGCCTCGGTGAAGACGGTGTCGATCTGGTCCTGGACCTGCTTGGCGGTCTCCATCAGGGACATCATCTCCCGGATGAGGATGTTCCGCTTCCGGTCCATCAGCTCATAGCCCGTCTGAGCCAGTGCGCGGGAGCGCTTGGTGGCCATCAGGTTGCCTTTGGTTGGTAAGACAGCGGCCATTTACGGGCCTCCTCTCAGGTTAGTTGAGCTTCCCGTCTCCGCCGGCGGATTCGGGGTGCAGGATGGTCTTGTAGGCGCCCTCCACATAGTGGGCCTCGATGGTGGCGCTGCTCATACGATCCAGCTCGCTCTTGGGCAGGATGCTCAGCAGCTTCCAGCCCAGGTCCAGGGTCTGGTCGATGGTCCGGTTGTCGCCCATGTCCTGGTTGATGAACAGGGCCTCGAAGGCCTTGCCGAACTCCAGGTACTTCTTGTCGATTTCGGACAGCTCATCCTCACCGATAACGCTGGCCAGGCTCCGGGCGTCCTGCACCTTGGAGTAGGACGCGAAGAGCTGGTTGGACACGTCGGGGTGGTCGTCACGGGTGAAGCCCTTGCCGATGCCGTCCTTCATCAGACGGGACAGGGAGGGCAGGATGGAGATGGGGGGATAGACGCCCTTCTGGTCCATATCACGGTCCAGCACGATCTGGCCCTCGGTGATGTAGCCGGTCAGGTCGGGGATGGGGTGGGTGATATCGTCGTTGGGCATGGTCAGGACGGGCACCTGGGTCACGGAACCGGGGCGGCCCTTGATCATGCCGGCGCGCTCGTAGAGGGAGGCCAGGTCGGAGTACAGGTAGGAGGGGAAGCCCTTACGGGAGGGAATCTCGCCCTTGGAGGAGGAGAACTCACGGACGGCCTCGCAGTAGGAGGTCATATCAGTCATGATGACCAGCACGTGGTAGCCCAGATCAAAGGCCAGATACTCAGCGGCGGTGAGGGCGCAGCGGGGGGTCAGGATACGCTCGATGATGGGGTCGGAGGCCAGGTTCATGAACATGACCACCCGCTGGAGGGCGCCGGCCTCCTCAAAGTTGCGGCGGAAGAACTCGGCGGTATCGTTCTTGACGCCCATGGCGGCGAACACGATGGCGAAGTCGCCGTCCTGGTCGCCGACGCGGGCCTGGCGGACGATCTGAGCCGCCAGCTCGTTGTGCTTCATGCCGGCGCCGGAGAAGATAGGCAGCTTCTGGCCGCGGATCAGCGTGGAGCAGCCGTCAATGGCGGAGATACCGGTGTAGATGCAGGAGCGGGGGTACTGCCGGGACACCGGGTTGATGGCAGAGCCGTTGATGTTCCGGCGCTGCTCGGGGTAGATCTCACCCAGGCCGTCAATGGGCCGGCCGGCGCCGTCAAAGATACGGCCCAGCATCTCGTGGGAGAGGGCGATATCCATGGGCTTGCCGGTGAAGTGGGTGCGGGCGTTTTCCAGGGAGATACCCTTGGTGCCCTCGAAGACCTGGAGGATGGCCTTGTCGCCGTCAACCGTGATGACACGGCCGTAGCGGCGCTCGCCGTTCTCCAGGGTGATTTCGGCCATCTCGTCGTAGGCCACGTCCTCCACGCCCTGAAGGGCGATCAGAGAACCGGACAGCTCGGACAGGCCGATGTATTCCATGCGCATAAAATCACCTCAAAAATCTCGTCTCAGCGGTTGGCTTTGTCCACCTTGTCCAGGGCCTCGTCCACCTGTTTCTCATAGTCGGCGAACTTCTCCATCTGGTCGTTGGTGACTTCATACTTGATCTTGGCCAGGGTTTCGAAAATGCCGGTGGCCTTGAGCTGAGAGAGGGGGATGGAGCGGGCGATGAGGGCCTTGGCGCCGTCGTACAGGCGCAGGATGACCTGCATCATCTTCAGCTGCTTATCCAGGGGGACGTAAGTATCGATGGGGTTATAGGAGTTCTGCTGCAGGAAGCCCACGCGGATGAGCTTGGCGGTCTCAATGACCAGCTTCTGGTCCTCGGGCAGCACGTCCGCGCCGATCAGCTTGACGATCTCCATCAGGGAGGCCTCCTCCTGGAGGAGGTTGGCGATCTTGTTGCGGCAGGGGACAAAGTCGGTGCCCACGTTGGCGTCATACCAGGGCTTCAGATCGGTGGTGTACTCCGAGTAGGAGGTCAGCCAGTTGATGGAGGGGAAGTGACGGGCGTAGGCCAGAGCGCGGTCCAGGCCCCAGAAGGTACGGACATAACGCTTGGTGTTCTGGGTGACGGGCTCGGAGAAGTCGCCGCCCTGAGGGGAGACGGCGCCGATGACGGTGACGCTGCCCTCTTTGCCCTCCAGGGTCTTCACGTAGCCGGCGCGCTCGTAGAACTCGGCCAGACGGGAGGCCAGGTAGGCGGGGAAGCCCTCCTCGGCGGGCATCTCTTCCAGACGGCCGGAGATCTCACGCAGAGCCTCGGCCCAACGGGAGGTGGAGTCGGCCATCAGGGCCACGTGGTAGCCCATATCGCGGTAGTACTCGGCGATGGTCATGCCGGTGTAGACGGAGGCCTCACGGGCGGCCACAGGCATGTTGGACGTGTTGGCGATCAGGATGGTGCGGTTCATCAGGGGCTGGTGGCTCTTGGGGTCCAGCAGCTCGGAGAACTCCTCCAGGGCCTGTGTCATCTCGTTGCCGCGCTCGCCGCAGCCCAGGTAGACGATGATGTCGGCGTCAGACCACTTGGCCAGCTGGTGCTGGGTCATGGTCTTGCCGGCGCCGAAGGGGCCGGGGATGGCGGCGGCGCCGCCCTTGCCGATGGGGAAGAGGGTGTCGATGATCCGCTGACCGGTGATCAGCGGGCGGGAGATGGGCAGACGCTCGGCCATGGGCCGGGGGGTACGGATGCGGCAGTCCTGGGACAGGCAGAGCTTGAACACCTTGCCGTACAGGTTGGTGACCTCCACCAGGACCTCGTTGACGTTGTAGCTGCCGTTGGGCAGGACCCGGGTCACCTTGCCCTCCACGCCGGCGGGGGCCAGGCAGCGGTGCTGGATGAGGGAGGTCTCCTGGCAGTAGGCGTACTGAGTGCCGGGACGGATGGCGTCGCCCACCTTGACGGTGATGGTGGTGTCCCACAGCTTCTCCTCGTCCAGGGCGGAGATGTTGATGCCGCGGGTGATGAAGGGGCCGGCCTTGTCCTGGATCACGTTCAGGGGGCGGGCAATGCCGTCGAAGATATTGCTCAGCAGGCCGGGGCCCAGCTTGACGGACATGGGCGCGCCGGTGGTGGTGACGGGCTGACCGGGGGCCAGACCGGCGGTGTCCTCGTAGACCTGCACGGTGGTCACGCCGCCGCTCACGCCTACGACCTCGCCAATCAGACCCTCATTACCCACGTGCACCATGTCCATCATGGCAAGCCCCTGGCCGCCGACGACGGTGACAACAGGGCCGTTGACGCCCTTGATAACATATTGGCTCATAGTATCATCCTCACAACAAACAGGTAATCAGGGACCGGGGACGCGGTCTTACTCCTCGGTCAGATCGTCGGACAGGGACAGGCCGAAGATCTCGGCGAAGTGTCCGTTCAGCTCGGCCATGGCGGTGCCGAAGGTGGCATCCACGCGGCGGCCCAGGGAGGCGGACACGGCCGTCAGGCCGCCCAGCAGGATGGTGGGATCGGCCTCGAAGGTCACCTTCACGCCGCCCAGAGCGGCGGTGATGGCGGCGGACTGGTCCATATCCTCGGCGCGCAGGTGGATGACGATGTCATCGGCGCCCTTCAGGGTATCCACGGCCTGACGGGCCACCTCGGTCAGCCGCTTGCGGTAGTCGGGGGTGGCGCTGTACGCGACGATGCGGTCCCGCACCGCCTCGAAGACCTCGCTGGCGATGGCCTCACGGCGGAGGTAGAGGGTCTTCTTGTTGTCCAGCATGTGGCGGGAGACCTTGCGGCCCTCCTCGCTGCGGATGCGGGACACCTCGGTGCGGATGTAGTGGTAAGCCTCGGCCAGGATCTTGTCCTCGGCCTCGGAGTAGGAATTATCGTGCTGGGCCTTGATCTCGCTGAGGACCCGGTCGGTCTCAGCGGTGGCCTCAGCCAGAAGCGTGGACGTAAAGTGGTCCAGCTTTTTGTTCAGTTCAGACATGGAAGAAACCTCCTTTGGTTAAAAGAGGAGGACACAGGTCAAAGTTTGACCCCAATGGCCTCGCGGATATAACGGGTGATGGAGTCGGAGGCACGGCCGGTGCTGTGACGGTCCGGAATTTCTACCACCAGAGGGATATGGCAGCTCATTTTCAGGGGCTCCAGCAGGTCAGAGCACTTGGCCGCCAGGTTCTCCGTCACCAGGAGGACGGCGATGTCGGGGTCGGCCGCGGCGTCCTGAATGGCCTTCCGGGCCTCGGGGATCTCCCGGACCACCACGCCCTCGATACCCGCCAGACGCAGGCCCACCTGGGTATCGGTGCTGTCAGTGATAACAAAATACTTCATACAGACCTCCATGCGCCTTTCGGCGCGCAGTCAGGAAATAAAACCTCCGGCGGATGGAGGACCCCGCCGCTGCCCGCCCTGGGGCGGACAGCGGCGGAAGCCGGGCCAGAGAGACTGTGCCGGCTCCCGCGCAGGGGAGGTTTTGGCCGGCGCCGCCCTGTGGGGCGGGCCGGCCAGGGGGAACAGTCGCCTGTCGTATTAGGTGAACAGGAGGAGCAGGGCCACAATCAGGCCGTACAGGGCGACGCCTTCGGCCAGACCGACGAAGATCAGGGCCTTACCAAAGGCCTTGTCGTTCTCGGAGATGGCGCCCAGAGCGGCGGAAGCGGAGGAAGCGACGGCGATACCGCCGCCGATGCCGGACAGGCCCACGGCCAGAGCGGCGCCGATGTACTTCAGACCCATCATGATGCCGTTGGCGGAAGCGGTAGCGGCCTCAACGGACACGTCGGCAGCGCCGGCGGCACCGCCGATGCCCACCACGGTGCACAGCACCAGGCAGCCGAAGAAGGAGCAGACATTGGCCATCAGAGCGTTCTTGGCCCGCTTGCCGGTGTACTTGCGGATGCCAATGAGGAACAGGGGGCAGAAAACGGCAAAGGTAGCCAGAAGAAGAACCAGGTATTTCATTTTATAGACCTCCTAAAATCACTTGGAACCTATATTCAGCCCATTGGGCAGAATAAAAGATGCTGATTGTCCCATCTGGACGGCCATCAGGCCGCGCTGCGGGACGTGTAATCGATGATCTTGGGCTCGTAAGCCACACCGCCGTCGTCATAGAAGCGGCCGAACAGCTCATAGAACTCAAGACGGAGCACCTGAATACCGACCAGCAGGCCCTCAAAGCCCATGACGAACAGGTTGCCCAGGATCATGACGATGATGCCGCCCGGACTGGCCAGGCCGCCGGCCATGTTGGCCAGCATCTGGACCACCAGCATCAGGCCCACGTGGGTGATGGCGTAAGCGCCCACACGCATGAAGGACAGGGTGTTGGTGAGGAAGGACAGGCAGGTTTCAAACAGCTCGAAGAAGCCGGTGACGATCAGGCCGCCGATCTGGATCTCCTTCCACTCGGGGTTGCCCTCCAGCATGAGGGAGAGGGGCTCCTTGAAGAGGATGAGCACCAGGGGCAGCACGATGACGGGCAGGACGTAGGCGGGGACGAACAGGTTCACGCCGAAGAGCAGGGTGGACACGGCGGCGCCGATGAGGCCCAGGTAGAACACCATGCCGGCCACGCCGTTGGGCCCGAAGAGGATCTTCTCGAAGTTGTGCTGGCGCACGCCGTTGATGATGTTGACCACCATGACGAAGGCCAGCATGATCACGCCCAGGATGATGGACATGACCAGCAGCAGCAGAACGTTGCTCACTTCGCCCATGCCGGAGAGCACGCTCTCCTCCATGATCTTGAAGCCGGGGAGGATGTCCTCCATACCGAACACGCTGCCGTAGATGCAGCCGAATATGGCGCCGGACAGGCCGCAGCAGGTGATGATGTTGCCCAGCCACATCTTCTTCCACTTGGCCAGCGCAAAGCCGATGACGGCCAGGCACAGGCCCTGTCCCAGGTCACCGAACATGATGCCGAAGAACAGGCAGTAGGTGATGGCCATGAAGACGGAGGGGTCGATCTCGTTGTAGGCGGGCAGGCCGTACATCTCCAGGAAGGGCTGGAAGACCCGGCCCAGGAAGGAGTTCTTCAGCTTGGTGGGGGGCGTCATGTCGGGCAGGTCGCCCGCATTGTCCACCACGCAGGAGAGCCGGTCAAACTTGCCCAGCTTGGCCTGGATCTCCTCGATCTTGTCGCTGGGCACCCAGCCCATGAGGTAGAAGGTCTCACGGGAGTGGGCGGCGAAGCGGCGCATGTCGTAGGCGTCGTTCATGTAGCGCAGGTAGCAGTAGTCGGCCAGCAGCCGGTCGTGCTCGGCGGGCTTGAGGCCGAAGATGTCCTGCTTGGCCTGCTCGGCGGCCTTCTCCGCGGCCTCCGCCTCGGCGGTCAGCTCGATGATGGCCTGGTCGGCGGAGCCGTGGGCGTGGGCATCGATGTGGAGCCGGACGAAGTGGAGGGAGTTGAAGAGGGCGTCCACCTTTTCGTGGGCAGCCTTGGTGGTGAAATACACGCCGTAGACCAGCTTGGGCTCAATGCTGGTGGGGAAGAAGAGGATGCTGTCGTCCTCGTTGAGGGTCTTCTGGAAACTGTCGTAGGTCTCACGGGGCAGGTAACCGAACCGGAACCGGGAGAAGTCCAGGTTCCACAGATCCTCAAGGTTGGCGGCGACGCCCTTCAGCTTCTGCAGCTGGAGCACCAGGTTGCGGTCGTTCTTGGCCTCCTGAAGGAGGTCCTCCCGCTTCTGGGTCAGGTCGTTGACCCGCTTCTCCAGGGTGTCGAAGTAGTCGGAGAAGTTGGCGGGGTCGTCCCCCAGAGCAGACTCGAAGGGCTCGTACTCCAGGGGGATACCGGCCTCATCCGCCACCTGTTCGGCACGGCGGAGGAGGGTGGTATAGGGGTTGTTCAGCTCAAAGGGACGAAGCCCTTTGACATCCTTCATGGTCTGAAGGGTGTTTTCCGGGTGGAACTCCTGGTTGATGACGCACTCACGCACCACTGTGTCGAACTGATCCAGGGGTCCCGCAATGGTGAGTAACTTCATCGGGATGACTGACAAACAGACCATCTCCCTTTTCTTTCAAACTTTACGGGTGGGGTCATTCACCCACAAGACGGGCGAACTCCTCATCGTAATGGGCACCATATTTGACCGATTCGATGACGTTCACCAGAGCCTTCAGCTCGGTGGACTTCACGTTCAGGTAGGAAACAGCAGTGTAGATGGAGGGCGGTCCGGAGACCAGCTGCCGTTTATTAAAGGTGTAGAAGGAACGGCGGTAGCAGTCCTCCACACTGGCTACGTCCTGAGCGGTAAAGCGCCCGGCATACGGGGTATCCTGCAGTACTGCGAATACCTGAGAGACGTCGGAAGCGTCGCACATGGCCTTGATCTTCTCCGGCTTGAGCTTGTAGTTCATGGGGAAGAGCGCCGAGTAGTACTGGTCGTCGCCGGGGAAGTAGGTCTTGAGCCGGAGAATGTGGATGATGTTGAGCAGGTCCACCCGCTCGCCCATTCCCCGCAGCAGCAGCGACTTGGTCTCGCCGGCATAGGACTTGTAGATGATGCGGTAGATGTGGGAGAAGTAGGTGGAGCGGAGGAGGGCCTCCGTGGTGGTGTAATCGGGGAGCACATTCGGGTCATCGGGCCGGATGTGGAGCAGAGGCTCGTAATAGATGCTGCCCTGCACAGCGGCCAGCAGGCCGTTATAGTCCTTGCAGGAGGCGAGAGCCTTCCGGTTCACCTTGAAGGGCAGGTTGGGCATGGCGAGCACGCCTTCCCGGACCCGTCCGTGGGACTTGAGGCGGCGCAGCGTGCCTAAGATGGCCAGCAGCTCCGCCTGCCGCAGGGGAAATGCCACCAGGTTCTTGTCGGGACGGGGGACAAAGTGATTGAGTCCCTCATATTCCCGCCAGACCTGAAGGCGAAGGGCGTCCTCCAGCTCCATGCGGCCAACGTAGCCGGAGGGGGTCATGGCGGACAGAGCGGCGGACACCGCGGCAGACCAGCCGGGCTGGCTGCGGAGGTAATCCAGGATGCTCTGCTCGTTGGGCAGACCCGCCATGTGCTCAAAGTCAGAAAAACGAAGGCGCTTGCCGTACAGCGCCTTTACCTTGGCGGCAAGGGCACCGTATCGCATATAGCTGTCGATCATGTCACGACCACTCCTTTCTGCGCCCATAGGATAGGGGAGCCGGGCGCATCAGGACTGGCCGCCCACGATTCTGAGGAAGAGCGTGTCCACCCACTGGTCTTTGTTCTGCTGATAGGCCCGCTCCACCTTGTCCATGGCCTCCTTGAGACGCTGGTCCAGCTTTGCGATGTCCTCTTCAGCACTCTTCCGCTCGGCCTTTTCCACCGTTTCGATCCGGTGCTTGGCACGGGCGAAATAGTCCTCCCGCATGTGGGAGATGTCCCGCTCCAGGTCGGCGTCCAGAGACTGCTGTTTTTCCTGCGCCTCACGGGCGATCTCCTGTGCGGTATGCTCCGCGGCAATGATTCTGTTTACCAGATCAATGTATTCCGTTTCCATACTGTACTGTCACCTCCGGGTGCGTTTCCCAATTGGAAAAGAAAACGCGCGAATAATTAGCTATGCATCAATTACACCTCATCATAGCACTTTGGTTCAGGAATTTCCACTGGAAAATAGACAAAATTTTGACCGGTATGGGGCGGCGGATTCTGTCATTCGGCAAATAGGGACGGGGGTGGGGAAGAAATGGTTGGACAAGCTGGAAAATGTGTGAAAAAGCCTTGCAGGAGGGAGAATTTGGCTCTACAATGGGTCGGACCGAAAAGCCCGGAGGCGTTGGAATCCCAGGCTTCGGGGCGGAGAGCCCGGCTGCGGGCGGAGGCGTGGACAGCGCGGCGGTTTTTGCCCCGGCGGGGCGGAAGCGCCGGGCAGAGGCGCGGAGTGAAGCAGGGGTGAAATGTTGCACAGACGGGGGGGCAAAATGTCGTTTTTGGGGAGCGAGGTTTGGCCGGAGCACAGGCCTCCGGCGGAAGAAAAAACGCCCGCCGCCCCTTGCGGCGCTGCTCCATACGCATTATAATAGGAATATTAAGCGGAGGACGGCTCCGCACCTGCCGCAGGGCGGCGGGCGAAACACAATGACAGGAGGAGATCTGCATGACCAAGCTGCTCCAGCTCTTGGAAGAGGACTGCACCCTTACCCACGAGCAGCTCGCCGCGATGGCAAATATGACGGTGGAGGAAGTGGACGCCGCCATTAAGAAATATGAAGAGGACAAGGTGATTCTGGGCTACCAGGCCATTGTGGACTGGAACACTACGGACCGGGAGGACGTGACCGCCCTGATCGAGGTGAAGGTGATTCCCCAGCGGGAGGAGGGCTTTGACCGCATCGCCGAGCGCATCTACCAGTACGACGAGGTGGAGGCCCTGTATCTGATGAGCGGCGCCTTTGACTTCACGGTGATCATCTCGGGCCGCACCCTGCGGGAGGTGGCCTCCTTTGTCAGCGACCGGCTGGCCCCGCTGGAGGGCGTCACCAGCACGGCCACCCACTTCATTCTGAAAAAATACAAAGAGAAGCACCTGATCTTCGAAAAGCAGGCGCCGGGAGAAAGGGAGTTTATTTTCGTATGAATTACCAGCAGATCATGTCCCAGCGGATCCAGGAGGTCCAGCCCTCCGGCATCCGCCGGTTCTTCGATATTCTGGAGGAGATGAAGGACGCCATCTCCCTGGGCGTGGGCGAGCCCGACTTTGTCACCCCCTGGCACATCCGGGACGCGGGCATCTACTCCCTGGAGAAGGGCCGCACCCGCTACACCTCCAACGCGGGCCTGGCCGAGCTGCGGCGGGAGATCGCCTCCTACCTGGAGCGCCGCTTTGACCTGAAGTACGACTTTGCCAGCCAGATCGTGGTGACCGTGGGCGGCAGCGAGGGCATCGATCTGGCGCTGCGCTGCCTGGTCAATCCCGGCGACGAGGTCATCATCCCGGTGCCCTCCTTTGTGTGCTACGGGCCTCTGACCTCCATGGCCGGCGGCACTCCCGTGCTGCTGGAGACCCGGGCGGAGGACGAGTTCCGCCTCACCCCCGAGCTGCTGAAGAAGGCCATCACCCCCAAGACCAAGGCCCTGGTGCTGCCCTTCCCCAACAACCCCACCGGCGCGGTGATGGAGCGGTCCGACCTGGAGGCCATCGCCGAGGTGCTGCGGGGCACCGACATCATGGTCATCTCCGACGAGATCTACTCCGAGCTGACCTACGGCATGCACCACACCTCCATCGCCAATATCCCCGACATGTATGAGCGCACCATCGTCATCAACGGCTTCTCCAAGAGCCATGCCATGACCGGCTGGCGCATGGGCTACGTCTGCGGTCCCAAGGAGATCATCAAGCAGCTGCTCAAGCTCCACCAGTTCGGCATCATGTCCGCCCCCACCGTGAGCCAGTACGCCGCCGTGGAGGCCATGCGCAACGGCGACCGGGACATCGAGCGCATGCGGGACGAGTACGACGGCCGCCGCCGCTACCTGGTGGAGGGCCTGCGCCGCATCGGCCTGCCCTGCTTTGAGCCTAAGGGCGCCTTCTACGTGTTCCCCGACATCCGCTCCACCGGCCTGAGCTCCGATGAGTTCTGCGAGCGGTTCCTGATGGAGGAGAAGGTGGCCGTCATCTCGGGCACCGCCTTCGGTCCCGGCGGCGAGGGCTTCATCCGCTGCTGCTACGCCACCTCCATGAAGGACATCGCCGAGGCCCTGACCCGCATGGACAACTTCCTCACCAACCTGCGCAAGAAGCAGGCCCGCTCCGCCGGAAACTGAGCGGGGCATCCATCAACGCCGAGAAAGGGGACGCAGAGATGTATATTACCTGTCTGGATATGGAGGGTGTGCTGGTGCCGGAGATCTGGATCGCCTTTGCCGAGGCCAGCGGCATCCCTGAGCTCAAGCGCACCACCCGGGACGAGCCCGACTACGACAAGCTGATGCACTGGCGTCTGGGGGTGCTGAAGGAGCACGGCCTGGGCCTGAAGGAGATCCAGGCCACCATCGCCTCCATCGATCCGCTGCCCGGTGCCAAGGAGTTCCTGGATGAGTTGCGCAGCTTCACCCAGGTGATCATCCTCAGCGACACCTTTGAGCAGTTCGCCCAGCCCCTGATGAAGAAGCTGGACTGGCCCACCCTGTTCTGCAATACCCTGGAGGTGGCCCCCGACGGCATGATCACCGGCTTCAAAATGCGCTGCCCCCAGTCCAAGCTGACCACCGTCAAGGCCCTCCAGTCCATCGGCTACGACACCATCGCCTCGGGCGACAGCTTCAACGACCTGGGCATGATCCAGGCCAGCAAGGCCGGGTTCCTGTTCCGCACCACGGAGCAGATCAAGGCCGACTACCCCCAGATCCCCGCCTATGAGGCGTTTGACGACCTGCTGGCCGCCATCCGCAACGCCATGGACTGACCGGCCGGAACGCCGGCGGAAAGTGAGTGAGAGACATGGATAGATGCTTTGACGGACTGCCCTTCGTCCCGGCCGACATCCTGCTGCCCCAGAACTGTGAGTATGCCAAGTGGTCGGTGGCGCCCTGCGACCAGTACACCTCCCAGCCGGAATACTGGCAGCGGGTGGAGGAGTATGTGGGCTCCGCGCCGTCGGCCCTGCGGCTCATCCTTCCCGAGAGCTGCCTGGAAGGGCCGGATGTGGAGACCGACATCATGGATGTGAACAACACCATGACCCGCTACCTGCGGGAGGGCCGGTTCCGCACCCTGCCCGACGCCATGATCTACGTGGAGCGCACCCTGTCCGGCGGCCGGGTCCGCCGGGGCCTGCTGGGCATGGTGGACCTGGAGCAGTACGACTACGAGCCCGGCTCAGGCACCCTGATCCGGGGCACCGAGGGCACGGTGCTCAGCCGCATCCCGCCCCGGGTGGCGGTGCGGAAGAACGCGCCCATCGAGCTGCCCCACGCCATGCTCCTGGCCGACGACCCGGACTGCACTGTCATGGACCCGCTGACCGCGGCCCGTGACCGGCTGGAGGTGCTCTACGACTTTGACCTGATGGAGCAGGGCGGCCACCTGAAGGGCTGGCTGCTGGGGGAGGACGAGAAGGCCACCGTGGCCTCCGCCCTCCGGGCCCTTGCCGACCCCGCCGCCTTCCGCCTGCGGTACGACAGGGACAGCGGCGCGCCCCTGCTCTTCGCCGTGGGGGACGGCAACCACTCCCTGGCCGTGGCCAAGGAGTGCTATGAGCGGCAGAAGCGGCTCACGCCCCCGGAGCGGTGGGCCTCGCTGCCCGCACGGTATACCATGTGTGAGCTGGTGAATCTCCACGACCAGTCTCTGGAGTTCCGGCCCATCCACCGGGTCCTCTTCGGCGTGGACCCGGAGGACATGATCCGGCAGCTCCTGGCCGCCTTCCCGGGGGCCCACCTGGGGCCGGGGGAGGGCCACTCCCTGGCCTTTGTCCATCGGGACGGCGCAGGGGTGGTGACCGTGCCTCATCCCACCTCCCGCCTGCCGGTGGGCACGCTCCAGCCCTTCCTGGACGACTACGCCATCGCCCACCGCTGCCGTATGGACTATATCCACGGCGCCGACGTGGCCCGGGAGCTGGCCGCCCGGCCGGGGAACGTGGCCTTCCTGCTCCACGCCCTGGACAAGGAGCGGCTGTTCTCCATCATTCTGCACGACGGGGTCCTGCCCCGCAAGACCTTCTCCCTGGGGGAGGCAAATGAAAAGCGCTTCTATCTGGAGGCGCGGAAAATCAGATAAGAGCGGGGGTGGGCGGCCAGCCGCCGTCCACCCCCCTTTGCCGGAGGAGACCTGTATGGCCACAATGGAAGTGCGCGCCTTTGCCAAGCTGAATCTGACCCTGGACGTGCTGGGAGCCCGGCCGGACGGATACCACGACCTGCGGATGGTGATGCAGTCCGTGTCTCTCCACGACACCATCACCCTGGAGACGGGCACCGGCCGCGGGCTGACGGTGGAGACGGACAAGGAGTTCCTGCCCACCGACGAGCGGAACCTGGCCGCCGCCGCCGCCCTCCGGTTCTGCGAGGCCACCGGCACGGACCTGGGAGGGCTGGCCCTGCGGATCGAAAAGCGCATCCCCGTGTGCGCCGGCATGGCCGGCGGCAGCACGGACGCCGCCGCGGTGCTCCGGGCCCTGAACCAGATGACAGGGGTCAACCTGCCGGTGGAACAGCTGGCGGAGATCGGAGCGCGGGTGGGGTCCGACGTGCCCTACTGCGTCTACGGCGGCACCGCCCTGGCCGAGGGCAGGGGAGAGCGGCTCACCCCGCTGCCCCCGCTGCCCCAGTGCCACGTGGTGCTGTGCAAGCCCCCGTTCCCGGTGTCCACCCCCGAGCTCTTCGGCCGCATCGACTCCGTGAAGCTCCGCTGCCGCCCCGACACGGCGGGCATGCTGGAGGCCCTGGAGCGGCGGGACCTGGAGGGTGTGGCCCGGCGGCTGTACAACGTATTCGAGGATGTGCTCCCCGAGCGGAAGGCCGCTGAGATCGCCTCCCTCCGCAACGCCCTCATCCAGTACGGCGCCCTGGGGGCCTGCATGAGCGGCACCGGCCCCACCGTGTTCGGGCTCTTCGACGACCCCGCCGCCGCCCATGCGGCATGGGAGGAGCTGGCGGTGTCCTACCGGGACACCTTCCTGACCCAAGTGGTATAAACGGCAAAAAGATGGCCCGCTGTCTCAGACAGCGGGCCATCTTGCTGTTTTCTTATGCTTCTTTGCCGCTGACCGCCCGGTTGATGGCGGACAGGATGCCCTTGAGGGGGGCCAGGTTAATGTTGTGGGAGATGCCCACGCCGAAGTGGTCCTTGCCCTCCTGGTCCCGCAGCTGGATGTAGGCCACGGCCATGGAGTCGGAGCCGTCGGAGATGGCGTGCTCCTTGTAGTCCACAAAGGTGAAGCGGTCCATCTTCTGGCCGTGGATGGCGTTGAAGAAGGCGTCGATGGGGCCGTTGCCCGAGCCGTTGACCTGGAAGGTGGTGTCCTTGTGGCGGAGGGTACCGGCGAAGGTGACGTGGGAGTGGCCCTCCTCATCGGTGAACTCGGCGAAGGAGTGGCGCACCAGCTGGTAGGGTGCGGTGGCGTCGATGTAGTTCTCCTTGAACAGCTCGTAGATCCGCTCCGGCTTGAGCTCGGTGCCCACCCGGTCGGTCTCCACCTGGACGATGTGGCCGAATTCGGGGTGCATGGCCTTGGGCAGATCAAAGCCGAAGTTGTGGTGCATGACGTAGGCCGCGCCGCCCTTGCCCGACTGGGAGTTGATGCGGATGATGGGCTCGTACTGCCGGCCCACATCCGCCGGGTCGATGGGCAGGTAGGGGATCTCCCAGTACTCGCTGCCGCTCTCCTCCATGTAGGCGGTGCCCTTGTTGATGGCGTCCTGGTGGGAGCCGGAGAAGGCGGTGAACACCAGCTCGCCGGCGTAGGGCTGCCGCTCGCCCACCTTCATCTTGGTGCACCGTTCGTACATGGACTTGATCTTGTTGATGTCGGAGAAGTCCAGCTCCGGGTCCACGCCCTGGGTGTACATGTTCAGGGCCAGGGTGACCATGTCCACGTTGCCGGTGCGCTCGCCGTTGCCGAACAGGGTGGCCTCGATCCGCTCCGCGCCGGCCAGCAGGCCCATCTCGGCGGTGGCCACGCCGCAGCCCCGGTCGTTGTGGGGGTGGAGGGAGATGATGGCGCTGTCCCGGCTGGGCAGCTTGGAGATGAAGTACTCCAGCTCGTCGGCGAAGTAGTTGGGCATGCAGTTCTCCACTGTGGTGGGCAGGTTGAGGATGATCTTCTTCTCCGGCGTGGCGTGGATGGCCTCGATGACCGCCTGGCAGATCTCCACGGCGTAGTCCATCTCAGTGCCCATGAAGGACTCGGGGGAGTACTCGTACCGCAGGTCCATGCCCTCGGCGATGACGGGCTGGGACAGCTCGTAGATGAGCTGGGCGGCGTCGGTGGCGATCTTGGTGATGCCCGCCATGTCCATGTGGAACACCACCTTGCGCTGGAGGGTGGAGGTGGAGTTGTAGAAGTGGAGGATGACGTGTTTGGCGCCCCGGATGGCCTCAAAGGTCTTCTGGATCAGGTGGGGCCGGGCCTGGACCAGAACCTGGATGGTCACGTCGTCGGGGATGTGACCGCCCTCGATGAGCTCCCGGCAGATCTCGTACTCGGTCTCGCTGGCGGAGGGGAAGCCGATCTCGATCTCCTTCACGCCGATGTCCACCAGGGTGTGGAAGTACTCCAGCTTTTCCTGGAGGTTCATGGGGTCCACCAGGGCCTGGTTGCCGTCCCGCAGGTCCACCGAGCACCAGATGGGGGCCTTGGTGATCTGCTTGTCGGGCCAGGTGCGGTGGTCCATCTTCAGGGGGACAAAGGGGATGTACTTTTCATAGGCTTTTTTCATGACAGGGACCTCCTTTGGTCGTACGGTCAGGGGACGAAAAACGCCCCTGACCTAAAACAATTAGGTCAGGGGCGTAGAATACGCGGTACCACCCTGCTTCCGCCAACCGTCTCCGGCAGGCGCTCATTGGCCTCCAACAAGGCCGTGGCCGGTAACGGGGCCGGACGTTCCGCCCTACTGCAGTTCGGGCGGACGGCTCAGGGACCAGTATCCGCACGGCATCCTCACACCGGTTCGCACCTGCCACCGGCTCTCTGAGCGGGATGTGCCGCGCCTTCTTCCCTTCCTCGCCTTTTGCAATGTGATTGCATCTATTCTAGCGGAAGAAAGGACATTTGTCAAGTAGCAGGTCAGGAGCACAGGGCCTGGCGGAAGAGCACCGAGGGCAGGGGCGTGCCTGACAGGACCATCTCGCTCATCCGCGCCCGGGTGGTGGGGGAGAGGCAGCACAGGCACCGGTCTGCGTCCAGCCGGGCGGTCTCGCCGTCCACGCCCAGGTGCTCCCGGAGATAGGCCTCCAGCAGGACCCGGTCGGTGTAGAGCCTGTTGGCCCAGCGCAGGCCGGAGGAGGTGAGGCGGACCCGGCCGTAGCGCCGCCGTTCGATCATGCCCTCCCGGTCCAGGATGCCCAGCATATGGGCCACGCTGGAGGCGGCCACGTTCAGCCGCCGGGACACGTCCACCGAGCGCACGGCCTCCAGGCCGCCGCCCAGCTCGTAGATGGTGAGCAGATAGCGGCAGGCGGTGTGGGAGAGTTCCATGGCGCCTCCTTCCTCAGCCCGCCAGCGCCCGGCCCAGGTCCCGGCAGGCGGCCAGAGCGTCGTCGTCGGGCATCTCGTTGCAGATCAGGCCCTCGCCGCCCTGGAGGACGGCGCCGGCGGCGGCGGTACGGTCGTACCAGTCCCGCATCCACTGGCCGTCGCCCCAGCCGTAGGAGCCGAAGAGGGCCACCGGCTTGCCGGACAGGCTGCCGGACAGTTCCTCGAAGAAGGGCTCGAACTCCCCCTCTTCCAGCACCTCGGCGCCCATGGCGGGGCAGCCCAGAGCCAGCCGGTCGTACCCGGCGGCGTCGGCGGCGGAAATTTCAGATACGGAGAAGAGGGACACGTCGGCCCCCGCCTCCCGGGCGCCCTCCGCCACGGCCTGGGCCATGGCCTCGGTGTTGCCGGTGCCGCTCCAATAGATGACTGCAAGCTTGCTCATAATAAAACCTCCTTGAATTTTGAGAGAAATGGAATGGTTGAAATCACGCCGCCGGGTATTCCGCCGCACCCAGCAGGCCCAGTAGGGAGCGGCCCTGCGCCAGCCGGGTGCACAGGGCGGAGCGGCAGAGGGCGAACTTTTGGAACTGCCGCCTGGCCCCCTCCACGTCCTGATAGACCTTCCACTCGCCGCACAGCCGGCAGTTGCTGCCGCCGTGGGCCATAAAGGCCGCCACATCCCCGGGGGGATAGCCCAGAAACAGGCCCAGCTCGTGGGGGAACGCACCTCCCGCAGTGATACGGCTGCTGAGGCGGCGGAGCAGGGCGGCGCAGGAGTCTCCGACCGGGTAGCCGGTCTCCGCCAGCAGCTCCGCCACCGGGGCGGAGCGGAGACACCGCTCCAGCAGGGCGGGGCGGTAGACCAGCAGGAGAAAGCGCCGGCGGCACCGGCACAGCACCTCCATCCGGATGCCCCGCGCCGCCAGAAGGCGGGAGTAGTCCGCAGCCAGACGGGGAAGGGCGGGGTAGTCCTCCGCCGAGAGGGAGATGAGGCTGGCGGGTTTGAGCCCTACCAGCGCCGGAGCGCAGTGGTAGGCCACCGAGCGTTCAAACCGGGCGCGGGACATTGGTACGCCTCCTTTTGTTAGCTATAGCTAACCTAATAGGAAAAAGAAAATGCAGAACACCTGCACGGAGGTTAGCTAGAACTAACCTACTGGAAAGATAGCACATCCACAAGCGGTTGTCAACAGCTAATTTGCACGGACAGACAGCGGGGCGAAGAAGAAAGACGATTGGACAAAAAATACGCAGGATCTGGCCTTGCTTAAACAGGCGGCAGAAGTTAGAATAGAACTAAAGAAAGGCCCCAATGGGCAAGGTATAAGAATGAAAAAAGGAGAAATGTGCCATGATTCGGATCTATGCAGCGGAAAACTATGAAGAGATGAGCGAGAGGGCGGCGCGGATCATCGCGGCCCAGGTGATCCTGAAGCCGGAGTGCGTGCTGGGCCTGGCCACCGGCTCCTCTCCCA
>NZ_JBBMFK010000016.1:0-83833 GCF_040096055.1 Pseudoflavonifractor intestinihominis | reverse complement strand
TCACGACATGAAATCTGGTGCTGAAGGTGCTCACTTTTTTGGGGCCCTTTTGCTCACATTTTCGTTTGACAAACACACTCCAGGGTGCCAAAGGGAGCCGAAACATCATGTTTCGGCTCCTTTTTTGTACTTTCTGATCAATGTTCAATTGTTGGTATAATATCGAAGATGCTGCATATTTTGCTTACATTTTTGGCCTAGCAGAGGACAAAAAGAGCTGTGCTTGCTTACACTTGCCAACATTTAAGTGCTCCTTGCCCCTGCTTTTCCGTCCTTTTCCGTCTCTTTCAGTAATTCGGACAACAGTTCCGGATGGCTTTGAATCAAAGCTTTCAGCTTACGCAGCATATCCGCATCCAAATCTTCTTCGGTAGGCGCCGCCCCTACTTTGGCAAAGAAACCTGTATCCATTTCATGAGCGATCAGCTTTCGGCCTGCATCAAACCCGTGGGCATAGGTATCGGTCACCATACGGGCCTCGGCGTGGCCTGTGTCTCCCTGCACTGCCTTGATATTGCCGCGGCTCAGTTTGAGCTTCAGCGAAGTACTGCTGTGTCTCAGACTGTGAAACACCACCGGGCGAAAATTGTTTTGGGCAATCAGCTTCAGGCCGTAGACCTCCACGTACTCGTCCAGAAAATCGCTGACCGTGATCTCCTGCCTAGCCCGTACAGTCCCCTTGGAAATTTTAACAGGCGGCTCAAAGGTCCCATTCTTTTTTGCCAGCTTGATCTGCATGTCCCTGATCAGTGCCTCGTCCTCCGACCTGAAGGTTTCGGTACGAGGAGAAGCTTCGCCCGGACAGCGGTACACGACTTGATAGCTGTTTCCACGCTTTCTGATCGCCACATTATCACCCGGCGCGAAAAACGACTTAATCAAATACTGGCGTTCCAACATCACAGCCCGGTCCCAGGTAGTTGGCATGGATACAGAATGTAGTAAAAACCATCGGGTCATGTGGGACCAGAGCACCGGTCTTAAGATTCAGGTTTCCGTTTTGAAACGTGACATATTGTTTCCCGGCATCGATCCACTCCTGCGGAGATCGAAATCGTCTATCAATTGTGAGCAGGTTGCAAGCGTTCTTAATGGGGGAATATTTTTTGATCCGAATTGCATCATCCCGGCATTGATCCAAAATGACGCCCTCCATATCATCTGCAGCCTGCAGTTCATAATTTGTCCCATTAATCTGATTAACATCCTCACCCACCAACCGCAACAGTTTTGACCTTTCAGCATTGCGAACTATATTTAGATGGGGGGCAGCTTCTGAGGGCCAGGGCGGTGCGAGATCATTCCCGCTCGTCTTTATAGCCAGGATGTCCCGATAACAAAAATGGGCTTTTTTTACAGAGCGGCTCCCAGCGTTTTATGTCGAAAAACGGTGTCGTGTATGGCGGCTCACCCTGTTGCCGCCGTGCCGAATCACAAAGTATGTGCTGTTGTTGGATTTTAGGCAAAAGGAAACGGCGGCTCGAATTTAGAGCCGCCGTTTCAAAGGTGTGTCAATACCTCTATTTGCTTATATAGCTTTCTTTTTCCTGAATACTACAACTCCTCGTACCGCAAGGGCCAGGACCACTACAATATCCACCGCAATGAGCACCATGGTCCAGATGGGCATGGCGTAGCCGATGACCTCGCCGTTCATGGCATTGGAGTTGACCACCGTGTAGAGCACGTCCTTGGTGCACTGGCGCAGGACGATCACGTCGGCCACGTCGGAGGTGTCGCACCAGCTCACCGGGGTGGTGGCCAGGTTGATGGAGCCGCCGGCATAGGCCATCTGACGGGAGTCCATGTAGTCGGGCACGGTGTTGAAGTCGCACAGCACCATGCCCCGGAAGCCCCACTCGTCCCGCAGAATGGTGGTCAGCAGGCGGTAGTCGCCGCCGGTCCAGCGGGTGCCGATGCGGTTGAAGGAGCTCATCATGGCCCGGGTGCCGCCCTCCTTCACCGCCAGCTCAAAGGGCTTGAGGAAGGTCTCACGCATGGCCTGCTCGGTGACCCAGGAGCAGTCGCCGCCGATGGAGCGGTGGGTCTCCTGCTCGTTGAGGGCGAAGTGCTTGACGTAGCAGTACACGCCCTTGCTCTGGCAGCCCCGGACCACGGCGGCGGCCATCTTGCCGCTGAGGATGCCGTCCTCGGAGTAGTACTCGAAGTTGCGGCCGCCGAAGGGAGAGCGGTGGATGTTGCAGGCGGGTGCGTACCAGCCGGAGTAGGGCATGCCGTCGCCCCGGGCGTTGCCCCAGATGCCCTCGTTGCCTACGGACACGCCGAAGTCCTCGACCAGCGCCTGGTTCCAGGTGGAGGCAATGACTACCTCGGCGCAGTAGGAGCAGGTGCCGTAGAAGGTGGTGCCGTCCATGAAGTTGACGAAGCCCACCGGGCCGTCGGTGTCGTTGGTCTTGGGCTTGCCGATGCTGTCCATGGCCTTGGTCTGGAAGGCGCCGTAGTCGTACATGGCCACCATCTCATCCAGGCTGGCCTGGTCCAGCAGGTCCTCCCACAGCTCCGCGTCATAGGACACCAGCGGGTCGCCGGGGTTTTCCGGCTCCACGTCGCTCTGCTCCAGCAGGTCCCGCAGATCCAGACCGTTGTCCTCATCGTACCAGGGCATGGGTTCCGAATCGTAGTCGGTGGGATTGTTGGTGGAAATATCCTTCAGCGCATTGATGAACTCGGCGCTGACCTCACGGTCTTCCGCGGTGGGGGTGGTGGGCCAGGTGCCCTCCCAGTCGCTGCGGGAGAGGATGGTGGAGAGCTGGTAGTCAGAGTTGAACATGGGGTCGTCCAGGTCGGTGTACAGGTTCTGCACCGCCGTGCCGGTGACCGGGTCGGTCTCATAGCGGATGCCGCCGGTGGGCACGGCGAAGGGGATGGTCTCCACCACCTCATGGGCGTTGCGGCTGACAAAGAGCTGGTAGCCGTCGGAGCCGGTGGCCTCCTCCAGCTCGTAGCCCTTGAAGCCGTTGCCGTTGGCGTCCTTGTAGTCGTAGGAGGCCAGATAGTAGGGGTTGAAGGTGAGGGTGACGGTCTGGCTCTCGCCGGGCTGGAGCAGGTCGGTCTTGGCGAAATCCACCAGCACCTCGTGGGCCTTCTCAATGCCGCCCTCATAGTAGGGGGCGTGGGCGAAGAGCTCCACCACGTCCTTGCCGGCCACAGCGCCGGTGTTGGTCACCTGCACCTGGACCTCATAGAGGCCGTCGGCGGCGATGGTGGCGTTCTCGATGGCGGAGGCGTCGGCGATGGCCCACTCAAAGGTGGTGTAGCTCAGGCCGTAGCCGAAGGGGTAGACCACATGCTCGCTGTACCACTCCTCGCCGTCGGTAAAGCCCCGGGTCTCATAGTACTTGTAGCCGGTGTAGATGCCCTCCTCGTAGTCCACGAAGAAGTAGCGCTGGGTCTCCCCATTCGTCGTGTAGCGGTCGCCGTCGGTCTGCATGTTGTCGCCGAAGTTGTAAAAGGTGGGGTCCTGCTTCAGGTCGGCGGCGTAGGTGTCCACGGTGCGGCCGGAGGGGTTGACGGTGCCGTTGAGGATCTCGGCCAGGGCGGTGGTGCCCGTGTTGCCGGGGAAGCCCATCCAGATGCAGCCGTCGATCTGCTCCTGGTAGGCGTAGTAGGCGGGGTCGGTCAGGAAGGTCAGCTCCATGGCCGCGCCGCTGTTGATGATGACGATGACGTGGTCAAACCCGGCCTCGCACACGGCCGAGAGCAGGTCGGTCTCGTTCTGGTCCAGCTGGAGGTAGGTGTCCTCCGGGTCGCGGGCGCCCTCGGCAGAGCCCATGGTGCGGGGCAGGTCAAAGCCCTCGCCGCCCACCCGGGTGAACACCACCAGGGCGGCGTCGCTGTACTGGGCATAGGAGCCGGTCACATCGGCGGTGTACATGGACTGGGGGGTCTCGCCGGTGGCGATGGAGATGCTGTTGCCGCTGTCCAGGTCGCTGGAGTTGCCCTTGCGAGCGGGGCCGGACTTGGACTCGTCCTCATAGAAGGACTTGAGGGTGGGGTTGCAGTCGAAGCCGGCCGCGTCCAGGGCGGTGTACAGGTCCACGGCGTCGGCGGTGTCGGCGCCGCCGGAACCGGAGCCGCCGTAGGCCAGGTTCACGCTGTTCTTGCCGAACACGGAGATCTTGGGCCGCTGGGTGACGGCGCTGTCCGACTCGGGGGTGGCGATGGGCAGGGCGCTGTTCTCATTTTTCAGGAGCACGAAGCCCTCCCGGCACAGGTCCACGTTCAGCTCGTTGGCGTGCTCCAGCGCCTCCTCCTTGCTGGCGTAGTCGGAGACATAGGAGGCCTCCACGCCGTCGGCATAGAGGGCCCGTAGGCCGCCGCCCGGCATGACGATGTTGAGCAGATCAAAGAGCACAACGGCGGCGGTATTCAGTACAATCAGCAGCACGAGGACCACCGACGTGGTGATGATCCATGCGCGCCGTCCTCTGTTTTTCATTTGTTTTCCTCCCTTATGACATTAAAGCACAGCTCCCAGCGTTCTCTTTCTCACAAAAACGCCGCTGTTCCCGCCCCGCACAGGGACGGGAACAGCGGTCGCAGTGGGATCAATAGTTATCCATGGGCAGGCCGAAGTCGCCGTTCCACCACAGGACAGCGCTGGTGGTGATTTTTACATTGTCGATCACCGGAGCCGTAGCAGCCACGGTGCCGCCGCCGATCCAGTTATCATCGTTATTCACCAGGAAGGAGAGGTGGTTCTCACCCTCCACCAGAGAGGCACCCTCGATAAGCACGAAGTCCTCAAAGGCCTTTACGCCGCCGGAGGGCACGTCCGTGATCTCGATTTTACCGTAGTCGATGGACTCGCCGTTGAGTGAGATGGTGAACATGTCGGGGGTCAGAGTCAGGTCGGCAAACTCACCCGACAGTCTGGCCACGATGGTGGCGTCGGAGACCGCCATGTCCGAGACGATGTGGAAGTCCAGCGTCAGGTTGGGCGTATAGGTATAGCCTACAAAACGGTTGTTGCTGGCCTGGGTGGGGCTGTTCTCCGCCTCCCGCTGGATCAGGCCGACACCCTCCGCCTCTCCGGAGTAGCCGTTGCCCCGCTTGCCGGTCAGGTCGATATCCTCGGCCTCGAAGACATACTCATTGGTGCCGCTGGCGGTGCGGGTCCAGGTGGCATAGGCGGTCTGAGCAGCAGTGACGGGAGCGGAGAAGTCATAGGCCACAGTTCCCTCAGGGTCGGCGAACCAGCCGTTGAAGCTGTAGCCGGCACGGGTGGGATCGCTGGGCTGGCTTACGGTGGCATTCTCCTCCACATTGACCACCTGGGCCTCGGGGGCGCCGGTGTAGCCCAAATCAAAGGTGACGGTCAGGTAGTTTGTGCCTGCCTCGACCCACTTGGCGTACAGGGTGATATCTTCGGTCACCTGTGCGTCGGGGTCAAAGGGGTCAGAGCACTCGGCGTTGTAGTACCAGCCGTCAAATTCCGCGTCCTCCGCGGTGGGGTCCGTGGGCATGTTGGCCACGGGACCGGCTTCCGTAACTTCCACCGGATCCAGGGAGCCGTGCCCGCCCATGTCAAAGGTGACTACGTACGGCTTTACAGTGATATCGAAGCGGGTACGCTCCCCGCCATAGTTGACGGTGATGCTCTTCCGCCCCGCGCTGTCCGTATTGACCTCGGAGAGGGTCACGCCGTCATCCTCCAGGCTGACCGTAGCGGTGGAGCCGTCGGCGTTGGTCACGGTGAGCTCACCGCCGGCAACAGAGAATTCCTCACCGATGGCGTACTCGGTCTTGGTGGGCAGGGTGGTCACTTCGATCTCAAACGATCCGGAATTGCCGCTGCCGCCTTCGCCGCCTCCGCCGCAGGAGCTGAGCAGCAGCGTCAGCGCGCAGATCGGTGCAAGAAAGCGAGCAAGTTTGTGCTTTTTCATAGTTTACTTTGCCGTGGAGGCGCTGTCGGCGACAGTGCCTCCGCGGACATTCCTCCTATTCTGTCAGGGATTCGGGTTACACTACGGTGACGGTTACATTGTAGGTGAAGTACAGATAGTAGTCAGCCCGGACGTCGACCTGGATCGTAAAGGCAGGCGTGCCGGCGGCCACCTCGCCGGTGAGCATGCCATCCGGCGTCAGGGTCAGGCCCTCGGGCAGCGGGCTTTCGGTGCTGTAAGTCACGGCAATTGCCTCTGCCGTAGCATCGGAGTGGCTCACGTCGGCCTCGCCGCTCTCTGCGGAGAACTCCACAGCGAGGTCGGTGAACTCAAATGCGTGCATCTGGTTGTGGATATCCAGGTTGTTGGCAGCAGAGTAGAGGATGTGCTGGGCGCACATACGCACGGCGTAGTACTGGGTGGGAGAGAGTACGGTGTCTGTCTCCGCCTCTGCGTCGGCCTTGATCAGCACGCCGCCCCGGCCGTCATTGGCAGTGGGATCCCAGGTGCCGGAGAGGGGCTCGGCATAGCCGCCGGGACGGACGCCCAGGGGGATGTCCTGGCCGGCACGGACCATTGCGTCAAAGGTGTGGTACTCGCTGTTGAACAGGGTGTCGGTCACGTTGGCACCCTGATAGCCCCACTCGTCCCGCATCAGCGCGGTCATGGTGGCATAGTTGGTATAGCACATGGCGTCGCCCACCCGGTTCATGCCGGACATGCTGCCGGTGGAGTGTCCGTACTTCACGGCGTACTCATAGGGCTTTACATAGATCTCGCGGATGGCCTGCTCGTTGCACCAGGTAAAGACGCCGCCCAGAGTGTTCCGGTTGGTCTCCTGGTTGTTCAGGAACATGTGCTTCATATAGGTACGCACGCCCTTGGCCTGGACGCCGCCAATGAGCGCGGCAGAGATCTTGCCGGCCAGGACGCCGTCCTCGGAGTAGTACTCAAAGTTACGTCCGCCGAAGGGAGAGCGGTGGATCTCCAGACCGGGGCCGTACCAGCCGCCCAGGTTCAGGAACAGGGCCTCGTTGCCGCACATGTTGCCGATGGCGGCGGCCAGCTCAGTGTTGAAGGTGGCGGCCACCACGCAGCCGCAGGCCCAGAGTGTGCCGCCGGGGGTGGTGCGGTTATAGAAGCCGGCCTTCACCTGGGAGGGGCCGTCACCGTCTACGCCTTCCACCTTGTCGATGGCGGGCAGGGCGGGGGAGAGATAGTAGCCCTGGGTCACGATGGAGGCCATCTCCGACCAGGTGAGCTGGTTCATGAACTCGTCCCACTTCTGGCTCCCCTCGTCGGTGCCCAGGATGACGTTGCCGTTTTCATCAACCTGGGGCTCGGTGTAGGAGATGCCGCTCATGTCGCTGAGCAGGATCTCCGCCCGGCTGCCATCCGCTCGCTGAATCTGGGTGGTAGTGCGGGGGGTGGGGTTGGTGGCGTTCCCCTCAATGGTGAGAGTAACCGTCTCTGTCTCGGCGTTGGACTGGGTCCAGGTCTCCGGGGTGGCAGCCACATACCAGGGGTCGGTCTCCTGGTCCTGATAGGCCAGATAGGTCTCCTCAGCGTCATAGAACGCCTTCTTTTCGGCGGTGATGTTGCGGTCCTCCTGGGTGGAGGGAGTGGGAAGCTCCAGGCCGCCCTCACGGCTGATCTCATTGGCCTCCAGGGCCTCGTTGGTGGACTTGTAGCGCTCCACGTTCTTGCCGTTGACGGTCTCGCCGCCGCTGTAAACGTTGCCGATGGCGTTGCCGGAGGTCAGGTCGGTCTCGCAGAGGATGCCGGTGTGGAAGTCGTCGCCGTTGCTCTCCACGGTCCGCACGACGCTGTCCACCACCTCGTGGGAGTTGCGGTTGATGGAGATGATGTAGTCGCCGGCCTCCAGCTCATAGCCCTTGAAGCCGTTTCCGTTTTTGTCGTTGTAGTCATAGGACGCCATGTCCTGGGCCACAAACTGGACCTGCACGACCTGGCTCTCGCCGGGCTGGAGCAGGTCGGTCTTGGCAAAGCCCATCAGGACCCGGGCCGCCTTCTCAATGCTGCCCTCATAGTAGGGCTGGGATGCATAGACCTGGACCACGTCCTTGCCGGCCACATCGCCGGTGTTGGTGACCTTCACCTGCATGGTGACGGTGCGGTTGGGCGCGTCGATCACGGCAGTCTCGGCCACGCCGGTCAGCTCCCAGTCAAAGGTGGTGTAGCTCAGGCCGTAGCCGAAGGGATAGACCACGTTCTCCTGGTACCAGCTCTCGCCGCTGCCCTCGGACTGGGCCTCCATATCCGCCGCCACGGTCTCATACCAGCGGTAGCCAATGTAAATGCCCTCCCGGTACTCCACGGAGCGGTAGCCGCTGTCCGTAAGGGTGCCGTTGTCGTCATAGTAGACGTAGTTGTCCAATCCATTCTGCACGTTGCTGCCGAAGTTGCTCCAGGTGGGGTCCTGGGTGAAATCTCTGGCGAAGATGTCCACCAGATGGCCGGAGGGGTTGACCTCGCCGGTCAGGATCTTGCCCAGTGCCGCGATGCCCGCGTTGCCGGGGTGGCCCACCCAGATGATGGCGTCCACATCACTGTCGTCCTGCATGTCGCCCAGCTCAAAGGCGTTGGCGCTGTTCACGATCACGATGAACTTCTGGATCCGGCCCTCCTGCTTGAGCTCCTTCAGGTACTCATAGACCTTCTTCTCGTTGTCGTCCAGCTCCAGATAGTGCTCGGTGGGATCGCTGTGACCGGGCACCTCCGCCGTCAGAAGGTCGCGGCCTTCCGATCCGGTTCTGGAGATCGTCCACAGCACCGCATCCCCGTAGAAGTCAAAGGTCCCCTCGATGGAGGCGGCGTAGGTGTCCGGATCCAGCTCCAGCGCGTCAGGGTTGTCAACGCCGCTGTAATAGTTCAGGAGCTTCTCGTTGACATTCAGGCCAGCCTCCTCCATGCTCTCCTGGAGGGTCCACTCGTGCCCGAAGCCGTCGCCTGCGCCGGAGCCGCCGCCCACGGTCTGGAGCCGGCTGCTCCGATAGCCGAACAGGGTGATATTCCGCTCCGTGTCGGACAGGGGAAGGGTGTTGTCCTGGTTCTTCAGCAGAACAAAGCCTTCACTACCCACTTCGATGTTCAGCTGCTCGCCCAGCTCTCTGGCCTCGTCAATGGTGCTGAAGTCGGTGTAATACTTGCCCTGAGCCGCAAGATTGCCGGTCTGGGTGCCGGTGGCCTCCACCAGCGTCTCCTGGATCAGGTCCGTCGCCGTCTGTTCCCCGCCCGCAGGGGTCGCGCTGGGCGTGGTGCCGGGAGCAGATGCGCTGGGAGCAGCGGTCCCGTCGCAGGCAGCCAGTCCCACGGTCATCGCTGCGCTCAGGAGCAATGCGGCCACTCTTTTACCATGCCTTTTGGTAAGTTTCATTCGGGTTCCTCCTCTTTCCTTTTCTGGATTTGAGGCTGTATCCGCCTCCTTGACGCCAATCTTAGAGGATATGACAAATTACCTCAATGGGCTCCCCCGTAATCTGTACATCTCGCAACGAAACCTGACACGCAGAACGATTTTCTTCTCCAGAATTCCCCCTCTTGGAAGCAGAATTTTTGTGCGTTATATAGAAAAGCGGACCGCCGGCAACATGCCGGCGGTCCGCTTTGTAAACAGTTTGTTTTCTCTGCCCCAACGGACAGGCCCGGGTATCCGAATGGCGCTTTTGTCAGCGCTCCCCATTCTGCCTGTCCCGCATGGGCAGCAGGATATCCAGCGCAAAAAGGTTCTCCTGTGTCTCGATCTTGTGATGTCCTCCGTATTTCTCCACCAGCAGGGCAATGCTCTTCATGCCGTAGCCGTGGTGCTCCTTGTCCTCTTTGGTGGTCATCAGCGTCTGTCCGGAGAGCAGCAGGCCATCCCGAAAGTAATTTTCCTCCCGGATCTGAACAAAACTGTTTCTTCCCACGACATTCAGCTGGATAATGCGGTCGTCCGGGTCGTCCAGACGCTCCACACCTTCAATCGCGTTGTCCAGAATATTTCCGAACAGGGTAAAAATATCCGACTCGCTCATAAAATCCAGGCGTTTCCCGTCCGCAATGCAGATCAGCTGGATGCCCCTCCGGAAGCAGTCCAGCTTCTTTTTGGAGAGGATGATATCCAGCGCCTCGTTGCCGGTGTGGAGCGCGGTATCATATGCGTCCACGGCCCTCTCAATATCCCGCTGGGCGTCCTGCAGCAGCGCGCCGTCCTTGACCTTGTATTTCAGGTCATGGGCATTCATGTTGACCGCTTCCATCATCTTTTTTTCAAACTCGGTCTGGTTCCGCTTTTCCTGTACGATCTCTTTGAGCGTGTTGCGCTCCGTCTCTGCCGTCTTGTAGGACAGCAGGTTGTACTCCAGCATCAGTGTGATGCAGGTAAACAGCACCGCCATAATCGGGCCGCTCATGTTTACCAGCGGATCTTTTGCGGCCGGCTGGTACAAAAACTGTATCATCTCCACAATATTCATGGCAAACAATGCGATGGCGGAGATAATCAGCTGTCCGACGGCATCTACCCGGATAATGTTCATCACACCGCCCGACCGTTTCTTGAAGGCCTGATACCCCGCCACATACGTGCCCGCAAAAAACAGATACACCGAGGGATCGCGCAGCCACTCCCATCTGGAGCCAACCGCCATCCAAAATACCAGATGAATCCGGCTCGCAATATGCTGCAGGCAGTAGCCGCACATAGCGCAGAATGCAGCTCCAACCATGTCGCACTCATAGCACCAGCGTATCATGAGCGTAAAGAGAAAAATGTGGATAACATAGGGAGTGGATTCCAAAAGCGCATTCCGAGAGAAAGCCTTTTCAACATACTCCGCCCAGCTCATAGCAAAGGCGGCCTGAACAGCCAGACCTAGGAGAAATTTAGCAGGAAAATACCGGCGGCGGGGCAGCCGCCAGCAAAATGGGAGACAGCCGCAGAGAACTGTCAGCCAGAATATGTTTTCCTTCCATATCGCAATGAATTGTTCCATCTTGCGCCCCTACTGTGTTTGGCAATAGTACTCGTGCAGGGCTTCCAGGAAGCTCTTTTTCCGCGGCCTGCTTACCTGGATAACTTCGCTGCCCACCCAGACGTTATTGCCATCGACCTTTTTCACATGTTCCAGATTCACAAGGTAGCAGCTGTTGCACCGGAAAAACTGCCCGGGCGGCACAGCATCCTCCACCTTTTTCATCGTGCCGTAGCCTTTATAATTGCCCTGGTTCGTGTGATACAGAATGGAGTGGTCGTTGATCTCCACATAATAGACGGCGGATACAGGCAGGCAGAGCAGGGTGCCGTTCTCCATGATCTCGATCTTGCTCTTTTCCGCTTTTTTGCACCGCTCCATGGCCTTCTTGATCACAAAACGGAATGTAGCGTACTTTGTCGGCTTGAGCATATAGCTCATGGCGTCTACTTCATAGCCGTCTATGGCGTATTGCGCCAGGTTGGTGACAAAAATCAGCACCACCTGGCTGTCTATCTCCCTCAGCTTTTTTGCCGCTTCCATTCCGTTCATATGCGGCATTTCGATGTCCATGCAGATGATATCAAACCCCGCCTGATAGCCTGAAAGGAAGTTCACAGCATTGGGAAACTTCGTGACCTGAAACTCAGTATCCGTCTCTGCACCGTATCGCGCGAAAAAAGAGGCCATCTCATCAGCTACCTTTTGTTCGTCCTCCACAATGGCGACCCTGAGCATTTTGTTCCTCCCTCTCCCTGTACTTGTATGTATATATTTTTATTATAAACGACGCTGCTCTCCATTTCAACCTGCCTCTAAAGGGGAAAATTTGTACAGATAACTTTGCAAACCGGAAATCTTGTTGCAAAGCTCTTTCCTGATCCTCGCAAGCGGCAGGTCGGAGGTTCGAATCCCCTCGGGCGTGCCATTCCTCCGCAAGCGAGATCTCGCTTGCGGAGGTTTTTTATTGCAGAAGGGGGCTCTGTGCGAGGGCCGCCCTTTGGACGCCCGGCCAAGGACCTGGGCGTCGGCGGCGTTCGGAGTGGAATAGAGAACTTTTTTGCAGAAATCATAAAACCGGTTTCATATTTTTGGGCGTTATGGACAAAGCTGCTGGGGCTCTAAGGATTGCAGGCGCAGACAAATCCGGATACACGGATTTCTTGACAAGAAATAGACTGGAAAAATACAAACAATGTGGTACAATAAAGCTGACATCCGCCCCGGGCGGCGGCCACTACTCTATGTCAGAAGGATGATCTGCCATGATCGGATTTGACGCTTCCCAGCGCACCATCAACCTGAGCACCCGCAGCACCACCTATCAGATGAAGATCGACCCCACCGGGGTGCTGCTCCACACCTACTACGGCCAGAAGCTCCGGGGCGGTGATCTCTCCCGGCTGATCTGCCCGGAGGACCGGGGCTTCTCCCCCAACCCGGACGAGGTGGGCCTGGACCGGACCTGGTCCCTGGACACCCAGCCCCAGGAGTACTCCTCCAGCGGCGTGGGGGACTTCCGCACTCCCTCCCTGGAGGTAGACCTGGCCGACGGCAGCCACACGGCGGATTTCCGCTACGTCCGCCACACCATTGAGGAGGGCAAGTACGCCCTGGAGGGCCTGCCCGCCTTTTACGGCGAGGGAGTCACCGCCCAGACCCTCACCGTGGAGCTGCGGGACCGGTGCAGCAGCCTGGTGGTGGAGCTACTCTACGGCGTGCTGGAGGAGTACGACATGATCACCCGGGCGGTGCGGGTACGCAACGACGGCTCCGCCCCGGTGCGGCTCACCCGTGTGGCCTCCGCGTGCCTGGACTTCCCGGTGGGGGACCACGACTTCATCACCCTGGGCGGCGCCTACGCCCGGGAGCGGGAGCCGGTGCGGGCCGCCCTCACCCAGGGCATCCACACCGCCGGCAGCGTCAGGGGCTCCTCCAGCCACCAGCAGAACCCCTTCCTGGTGCTGTGCGACAGGGACGCCACCGAGGACGCGGGCCGCTGCTGGGGCATGGCCCTGGTGTACTCGGGCAATTTCCTGGCCTCGGTGGAGTACACCCAGTTCCACGAGACCCGGATGACCATGGGCATCCACCCCTTCCACTTCTCCTGGCTGCTCCAGCCCGGTGAGACCTTCACCGCCCCCGAGGTGGCCATGGTGTTCTCCGCCCGTGGCCTGGGCTATATGAGCCAGATGTTCCACCGGGCCATCCGGCTCAACCTGTGCCGGGGCCCCTGGAAGGACCAGCGCCGGCCCATCCTCATCAACAACTGGGAGGCCACCCTCTTCAACTTTGACGCGGACAAGATCTGCTCCATCGCCCAGGCGGCCAGCAAGGTGGGCGTGGAGATGATGGTCATGGACGACGGCTGGTTCGGCCAGCGCAACGACGACTTCGGCGGTCTGGGCGACTGGAACGTGAACCAGGAGAAGCTGCCCGGCGGCCTGGCCCCCCTGGCCAAGCGCATCCACGACCTGGGCATGAAGTTCGGCATCTGGGTGGAGCCGGAGATGGTCAACGAGAACTCCGACCTGTACCGCGCCCACCCCGACTGGACCTTCCGGGTGCCGGGACGGCCCGTCACCCGGGGGCGCTACCAGCTGGTGCTGGACCTGACCCGCCCCGAGGTGAAGGGGTACGTGCTGGACAACCTGCGGGCCATGCTCAAGAGCGCCGACATCTCCTACGTGAAGTGGGATATGAACCGCAGCCTCACCGACGTGTGGAGCGCCGGACTGCCCGCGGAGCGCCAGGGCGAGGTGTACCACCGGTTTGTGCTGGCGGTGTACGAGATCCTGGAGGCCCTGCACCAGGAGTTCCCCGACCTGCTCATCGAGGGGTGCAGCGGCGGCGGCGGCCGGTTTGACTGCGGCATGCTGTACTACACCCCCCAGATCTGGTGCTCCGACAACACCGACGCCGCCGACCGGCTGCGTATCCAGTACGGCACCTCTTTCTGCTACCCCTGCTGCGCCATGGGCGCCCATGTGTCCGCCGTGCCCAACGGCCTGACCCACCGCGCCACTCCCCTCCACACCCGGGGTGTTGTGGCGGCGGCGGGCACCTTCGGCTACGAGCTGGACCTGAACGAGCTGACCGCCGAGGAGCTGAAGGAGGTGGCGGAGCAGATCGCCGCCTTCCGCACCTACTGGGACGTGGTGATGCGGGGGGACTACTACCGCCTGACCAGCCCCTTCCGCCAGGAGGACAGCTACTGCGCCTGGATGCACGTCACCGCCGACAAGAGCCGGGCGGTGGTGGGTCTGGTGCAGACCGTGCGCCACGCCAACCCGGTGCGGCCCCTGCTGCGGCTCAAGGGCCTGGACCCGGACCGGAATTATCGGGTGAACGGCGTGGTCTACGGCGGCGACGAGCTCATGTACGCCGGGCTGGCCCTGCCCTTCCTGGACCAGTACCAGGCCGTTCAGTATCAGATCGAGGCGGTATAAGAAGGAGGATGCCTGAGATGGACAAGGCATGGTGGAAAGAGAGCGTCATCTATCAGATTTACCCCCGCAGCTTCTGCGACTCCAACGGCGACGGCATCGGCGACCTGCCCGGCATCACCAGCAGGCTGGACTATATCAAGGAGCTGGGCGTCAACGTCATCTGGCTCTCGCCGGTGTACCGCTCCCCCAACGACGACAATGGCTACGACATCAGCGACTACCAGGCCATTATGGACGAGTTCGGCACCATGGCCGACTTTGACAAGCTGCTCTCTGAGGCCCACGCCCGGGGGCTGAAGATCGTCATGGACCTGGTGGTCAACCACACCTCCGACGAGCACCCCTGGTTTGTGGAGAGCCGCAAGTCCAAAGACAACCCCAAGCGGGACTTCTACATCTGGCGGGAGGGCAAGGACGGAAAGGAGCCCAACAACTGGGGCTCCTCCTTCTCCGGTCCCGCCTGGACTTACGACGACGCCACCGGCATGTACTACCTCCACTGCTTCTCCCCCAAGCAGCCCGACCTGAACTGGGACAACCCGGCGGTGCGGCAGGCGGTGTTCGACATGATGACCTGGTGGTGCGACAAGGGCATCGACGGCTTCCGCATGGACGTGATCTCCATGATCTCCAAGCGGGAGGGCCTGCCCGACATGCCCACCAACGGCGCCCTCTACGCCTCCTGCAACCTGGGCTGCTGCAACGGCCCCCACGTCCACGAGTACCTCCAGGAGATGCGCCGGAAGGTGCTCTCCCACTATGACCTGCTCACTGTGGGCGAGTGCGCCGGGGTGACCATCGATCAGGCCAAGCAGTACGCCAACGCCCAGGGCACCGAGCTGAACATGGTGTTCCAGTTCGAGCATGTGGACCTGGACGGCGGCGACGCGGTCACCGGCAAGTGGAGCACCCGAAAGATAGACCTGGTGGCCCTGAAAAAGCTGCTCTCCCGCTGGCAGAACGAGCTGGACGGGGTGGCCTGGAACAGCCTGTACTTCTGCAACCACGACCAGCCCCGCATCGTCTCCCGGCTGGGGGACGACTCCCCCGAAAACCGGGAGATTTCGGCCAAGTGCATCGCCACCTGTCTGCACATGATGCAGGGTACCCCCTACGTGTACCAGGGGGAGGAGCTGGGCATGACCAACGTGCCCTTCGGGCCCATTGAGAACTACCGGGACCTGGAGTCCATCAACGCCTACCGGGACCTGAGCGCCCGGGGGGTCATGCCCCAGGCGGAGCTGATGGCCGCCATCGCCTACAAGAGCCGGGACAACGCCCGCACCCCCTTCCAGTGGGATGACTCCCCCAACGCCGGATTCACCACCGGCCGGCCCTGGATCATGGTCAACCCCAACTATGTCCAGATCAACGCCAAGGAGCAGCTGGGCCGGGCGGACTCCGTGTTCCACTACTATCAGAAGCTCATCGGCCTGCGGCGGAATTCCCCCGACAAGGACCTGATCGTCTACGGCAGATACGACCTGATCCTCCCCGACCATCCCCAGCTCTTTGCCTACACCCGCACGCTGGAGGGCAAAACCCTGCTCGCCGTGTGCAATCTGTCCGGGAAAGAGGCAAAATTTGACCTGCCGGAGGAGCTGAAGGGCCGGAAGAGCCGCCTGCTCATCGCCAACTGGCAAGCGGCCCCCGCCGCCCCCGGCGCTATGACCCTGGCGCCCTGGCAGGCCGCCGTTTGGGTCCTGGAGGACTGAACCACATTATATAAAGGAAAGCAGCCCGGGAATTCCCGGGCTGCTTTTGCGTTTTTGGGGACAGGCAGTGATACCGCTGTCGGGAGCGGAATAAAATGAGACAGGCCCTTCAGCCGTTGGCGCAGGTCCCGCCGGTGGAGGCCCGGCGGATGAGCACCGGGTCGATGACCTTGTGGACCGGCTTCCGGCTGTGGAGGGGCTTGCCGTCCTTGCGGGCGTTGATCTGCTCCACCACCAGGGCCACCGCCTCCTGGGCCAGCAGCTCCACCTGCTGTCCCACCGTGCTGACGGGGATGATGGCCTCTCGGGATGCGGGGGAGTTGTCGAAGCCCACAATGCGGTAGTCGTCGGGCAGACGCCCGTACTTGAGGAACAGCAGGTTGATCATGGTGCTGGCCAGGGTGTCGTTGGAGAGGAAGATCCCCTTTTTCTGGCCCCTGTACCGCTCCTCCATGTCGTCGATCAGCTCCCGCAGGATGGCCAGGTCGCTCTCGTGGGAGCGGTCCACGTCCCGCAGCATCAGCTCGTGGCGCAGGCCGTGGCCCTGGCAGTAGTCCAGAAAGCCGGTGATGCGGCCATAGGCCGGGATGAGGGGGCTGGTGGGCGAGTTGATGTGGAGGAGCACGTCGCAGCCGCACTCATCCAGCAGCTGCGCCGCCTGGCGGCCGCCGGTGTAGTTGTCGGTGTTGACGCTGCACACGTGCCTGTCCTCCCGCTCCATGGTCACGATGGGCAGGTGCAGCGCCGCCAGCTCCTCCGACGAGATGGTGTGGCTGAGGACGATCATGCCCTCGATCTGGTAGGCCATCAGCTCCCGGATGTACCGCCGCTCGCTCTCCTCATTCCGGTTGCCCACGAACACCAGGAATTTGTAGCCGTAGGTCTCATAGGTGGACAGGATCTGGTTGAGCACCTCGGAGAAGAACCGGTGGTAGAACTCGGGCAGGATGATGCCGATGAACTCGGTCTGGCCGTTGGCCAGGATGCGGGCCACCTTGTTCTCTTTGTAGTGGAGCTTCTCCAGAGCGTCGGAGATGATCCGCTGGCTCTCCGGAGCCAGGGAGTCCGGGTTGTTGAAGTAGCGGGAGATGGTGGTCTTGGAAAAATTGGTATATCTGGCAATGTCGTCAAAGGTAATCTTCTTTTTCGGTTCCATAACAGCGCCCCTTGTCATGCCGGCGTACTCCGCCGCCGGACTATTGTAATATTATAGCAGACACGCTGGAAATGTACAACGGATAGGACTCCGGGGAGGGATTGTGTAATATGTATAATAATGACTAAAACAGTTCGGGTGATATTTACAAAGTTGGTTTATTTGACGATAAACGATTGACGAATCCTTTCCAAAAGTGCTAATATAATGGCGAAGTAACCGGTTCCATTTCATGTTTTGTGAAATATTTAAGGAGTGGGAGGCGCATTTATGAAAAAAGCAATCATATCCATCGTAGTGATAGTGGCGCTGTTGGCTGCTTTGGTCTCAGCCGCCGCCAGCGGGGTCCGGTTCGGATTCGCCAGCAACCCGGACGATCCCAACGAGGTGGACGAGGCCGAGCCCATCGACACCTCTGTGGACACCTTTGAGTACGACCAGTCCCTGGCGGGCACCACCATCACCCTGCTCAACTCCAAGGCGGAGATCCAGAACGCCCTGGTGGAGATGGGCGAGGAGTTTGAGAAGAAGTCGGGCGTCCACGTGGAGGTCATGCCGGTGACCGACGGCGACTCGCCCTACACCAAGGTGGTCAGCCTGTACAACTCGGGCAATCCGCCCACCATGTCCATCCTGGACACCACCGACGTCATCGCCCTGGCCGAGGCCAAGGCGGCCGACCTGTCCGACGAGCCCTGGCTGGCCGAGGCTGAGGGCTACCTGACCGAGGTCAACGGCAAGGTGTACAGCTTCCCCCTGTGCATCGAGGGCCGCGGCATCATCTACAACCAGAAGGTCATTGAGGACACCCTGGGCGAGCCCTTTGACCCCTCTTCCCTCCACACCCTGGACGACTTTGTGGCCCTGCTGGACCGGCTGGTGGCCGCCGGGCTGGAGCACCCGGTGTCCCTGGCCATGGAGGACTGGTCCCTGGGCGCCCATCACCTGCAGTACATCTATGAGACCTACGACGGCACCTCCGACGGCGCGGCCGAGGTCATTAACCAGATCAAGAGCGGAGAGCTGGACCTGACCACCTACGACCGCATGTCCCAGTTCCTGGACATGTTCGACGTGCTGAAGAAGTACAACGTGGCCGCCGCCGACCCCCTGGGCGCCGACTACGACGAGATGGCCATTGACCTGGTGGACGGCAAGACCGCCTTCTGGTTCAACGGCAACTGGGCCTGGCCCAACATGGCCGAGGCCGACGCGGAGGAGGACGACGCGTACGGCTTCCTGCCCTACTTCATGAACAACGACCCGGACGACTTTGTCAACTATGAGATCCAGGCCTCCCCCTCCAAGCAGGTGATGCTGGACGGCATCGTGGCCACCGAGCAGGAGCAGGCCGCCGCCAAGGAGTTCCTGAACTGGATTGTGTACAGCGAGATCGGCCAGCAGATGCTGGTCAAGACCTGCAGCATCATCCCGCCCTTCCAGAACAACCCCTATGAGCCCTCCGACCCCCTGAGCCGGGACATCTACAACCACGTCCATGAGGGCACCGCCTTCAACGCCTCCGCCATCGTGCCCAACGACCACTGGTCTGTTCTGGGCGCCGCCATGCAGAAGTATCTGGCCGGCCGCAGCGACCGGGCCGAGCTCATCGCGTCCATTGAGGACTACTGGGCCCAGCAGAAGTAAGGAGGAACTGAAATGAAAAGAAAGAGTGGAAAAGATTTCTGCGGTTTTGCGCTGCCGGGCCTGTTCTGTTTCGTGGCAGTGGTCATCGTCCCCTTCATCTACGGCGTCTACCTGACCCTCACCGACTGGAACGGCGTGTCCGACGTAAAGAACTTTGTGGGCTTCACCAACTTTATCAGCGTGGTCAAGGACGGCCAGTTCTGGACCTCCCTGCTGCTGACCTTCAAGTACGTCATCTTTGTGGTCATCATCGTCAACGTGCTGGCCTTCGCCATCGCCTACCTGCTCACCCGGGGCATCAAGGCCCAGAACTTCTTCCGGGCCGGCTTCTTCACCCCCAACCTGATCGGCGGCCTGGTGCTGGGCTACATCTGGCAGTTCGTGTTCTCCCGGGTGTTCGTTGGCATCGGCGACGCCACCGGCTGGAGCCTCTTCGAGAGCTCCTGGCTGTCCGACCCCAGCCTGGCCTTCGCCGCCCTGGTGCTGGTGTCCGTGTGGCAGCTGTCCGGCTACATGATCCTCATCTACGTGGCCGGCTTCATGGGATTGAACCAGGACGTGATGGAGGCCGCCAGCATTGACGGCGCCACCGGCTGGACCAAGCTGCGCCACATCATCCTCCCCCTCATGATGTCCTCCATCACCATCTGCCTGTTCCTCACCCTGTCCAGAGCCTTCATGGTGTACGACATCAACCTGTCCCTGACCGCCGGCGCCCCCTACGGCACCACCGAGATGGCCGCCATGCACGTGTATGAGAAGGCCTTCACCTCCCGGCAGTTCGGCGTGGGCCAGGCAGAGGCCCTGATCCTGTTTGTCATCGTGGCCATCATCAGCGGCGTCCAGGTTTACCTGACCAAGAGACAGGAGGTTGAGGCATAATGAACAACTCCACCATCGGCGGCAACAAGCGCAAACTGGCCAACGCCCTGGCCATGACCGGCCTTATCATCATCTTCATCGCCTACATGTTCCCCTTCATCATGGTGGTCATCAACGCCCTGAAGGAGAAGCGGGACATCATCAAGGACCCCTTCTCCTGGCTGTTCACCGTCAAGGGCCTGTCCTTTGACAACTTCGTCAAGGCCTTCACCCAGATGGACTTCCTCAACGCCTTCAAGAACTCCCTCATCGTCACCGTGTCCGCCACCGTGCTGGTGACCCTGCTGGCCGCCATGCTGGCCTACTACATCGTCCGCCACAACAACAAGGTGTCCAAGATCATCTTCGCCCTCATGGTGGCCTCCATGATCATCCCCTTCCAGGCCATCATGATCCCCCTGGTGAGCATCTACGGCGGCACCCTCAACGTGCTCAACCACCGCATCACCCTGATCTTCATGCACGTGGGCTTCTCCATGGCCATGTCGGTCTTCATGTTCCACGGCTTCATCCGGGGCAACATCCCCATCGCCCTGGAGGAGGCGGCCTACATCGACGGCTGCAACCACGCCCAGATCTTCTTCAAGATCGTCTTCCCCCTCCTCAAGCCCATCATCTCCACCATGGTCATCCTCAACTCCCTGGCCTTCTGGAACGACTACCTGCTGCCCTCCCTGGTCCTCACCGACAAGGAGCTGCTCACCCTGCCCCTGTCCACCTACAGCTTCTACGGCACCTATTCGGCGGATTACGGCACCATCATGGCCGGACTGCTGCTGTGCGTCATCCCCATCCTGATCCTGTACGTCATCCTCCAGAAGCAGATCATCGGCGGCGTGGTGTCCGGCGCGGTGAAATAAAAGCTACCCAAACCCATCCCGATGTGATACAATTCATGCTTGTGTGGAGACCATCCAAACCCGCCGGTGTCTGGCGACCGGTGGGGATCTCTGTCGGGAGCCTCTCGTTGAAGGGGCTCCCGATTTTTACAGGGCCCGCCGGGCCCGGAACGCTACGGAAGATGCGGAGGGAAGCGCGTTGACAACGGACATCGTACACCTGAGAGCCCCCGGAAACTGGATCAACGACCCCAACGGGTTTATCTACTACAGGGGCGAGTACCACCTCTTCTACCAGTATTTCCCCTACGCCCCCCGGTGGGGTACCATGCACTGGGGCCACGCGGTGAGCCGGGACCTGATCCACTGGGAGCACCTGGGGGTGGCCCTCTTCCCCACCAAGGACTATGACCGCAGCGGCGTGTTCTCGGGCAGCGCCCTGGAGATTGACGGAAAGCTCCGCCTGTACTACTCGGCGGTAAAGTACGACCGGCCCAACCCGGAGGACATCCATGTGGCGGAGGGGGACCGGTTCGAGACCAGCCAGGCCATGGTCATCTCCCCGGACGGACGGCAGTTTGACAACTGGGCGGACAAGAGGCAGATCATCCCCGTGCTCACCGACCCGGCCGTGGGCGACCGGAAGGACACCCGGGACCCCAAGGTGTGGCGGGAGAAGAACGGCTACCGCATGATCCTGGGCAGCACCCGGGACGGGGCCGGGCGTGTGCTCTTCTTCCGCAGCCAGGACGGAGAAAACTGGACCTACGCCAACCAGTACGCCTCCCCCGAGCTGGGCCGGGTGCTGGAGTGCCCCGACCTGATGAAGACGGAGGACGGGTACATCTTCGTGGGCTCCCCCATGGGGGTCACGGCGGACGGCCTGTCCTACGCCGACCAGGCCATGTACGCCCGGGCGGACTTTGACCCGGACGCCTGCGCCCTGTCCCTCCGGGAACCCCTCTCCTACCTGGATTGGGGCCTGGACCTGTACGCCCCCCAGAGCACCCTGGACAAAAATGGCCGCCGGGTGCTGGTGGGCTGGATGCGGATGCCCAGGCCCGTGGAAAACTGGCCGGACGGCCGGGGGCCCTGGAACGGCATGATGAGCCTGCCCCGGCTGGTGCAGGTGCGGGACGGCCGGGTGTGCTTCCCGGTCCACCCCGACGTAGACGCCTGCTTTGACAAGCCCGCCGACGGCCTGGCTCCCCTGGCGGAGTACAAGCCCGTCCGGCTCAGGGCCACCCTCCGGGAGGGGGACGCCCTGAACATGGGCGGATACCGCATCCGCATGGCGGACGGCAGGATCGAGGCCGACCGAAGCGCCCTGTTCGGCGGTCTCCAGGGCTGCCGCCTCACCGCCAGCACCCCCGCCCTGGAGGGGGACGGCTGCCGCCTGGACATCTTTGTGGACCCCAACCTGGTGGAGATCTTCGTCAACCAGGGAGAATATGTGCTCAGCCATGTGGTGTACGGCCTGGGGACTCAGCTGGAAGGCCCCGTGGAAGAGGCCCGCACCGTCTGACATGATTTTTGAAAAGAGAAAGGAAGCGGCTTTGCCATGATGGATATCACCACCATCGGAGAGGTGCTCATTGACCTGACCCAGACCGGCGTCTCCCCGCAGAACGTGCCTCTGTTTGCCTCCAACCCCGGCGGAGCCCCCGCCAATGTGGCGGTGGCCGCCGCCCGCCTGGGGGCCAAGACCGCCTTTATCGGCAAGGTGGGCCGGGACGGCTTCGGCGCCTACCTCACCGGCGTGCTGAAGGAGAACGGCGTGGACGTGTCCGGCCTGCGGACCGACGCCGCCCCCACCACTATGGCGGTGGTCACGGTGTCCGACACCGGGGAGCGGTCCTTCCGCTTTGTCCGGGGGGCGGACAGCGCCCTGTCCCCCGACGAGGTGGACGCCCGCCTGGTGGAGAACACCAAGGTCCTCCACTTCGGCTCTGTGAGCCTGACCGCGGCCCCCGCCCGTTCGGCCACCCTGTTTGCCGCCCGCCAGGCCCGGGCCCACGGCGTGCTGGTGAGCTACGACCCCAACTACCGGGACGCCCTGTGGACCAGCCGGGAGGAGGCCGTGGAGTGGATGCGCACCCCCCTGCCCCTGGTGGACGTGCTCAAGCTGTCCGACGAGGAGCTGCCCCTCATTACCGGCACCGACGACCCGGAGGAGGGCAGCCGCCGCATGGAGGCTGAGGGCGTCAAGCTGGTACTCATCACCATGGGGGCCGGCGGGGCCTTTTACCGCTGGCAGGGCAAGACCGGCCTGGTACCCGGCGTGCACACCACCGTGGCCGACACCAACGGCGCCGGAGACACCTTCTTCGGCGCGGTGCTCAGCCGCCTGACCCGCCGGAGCGGCGGCCCCCTGGAGGGCCTTGCCGCCCCTGAGCTGGAGGAGATCCTGTCCTTTGCCAACCGGGCGGCGGCCAAGACCTGCTCCCGCAGCGGAGCCATTCCCGCCATGCCCACTCTGGCGGAGCTGGAGAACGGAGAGAAAGCAGAATGAAAGCAAAACGGAACCAGCGGAGCGGAGAGCCCTCCGCCAGACAGAATAAAAAGAAGACCCCCGCCGCCGCGCCGGAGGCCGCTGTCTCTGACGAAAAGGAAGCGGCCCGCCCTGTTGCGGAGGAAGCGGTGGTGAACCCTGCGGCAGAGGCGGCCCCTGCCGCCGCGGAGGAGGCCCGCCCCGCAGTTGAGGAAAATGCCCCCACCGCCCGGGAGGACGACGCCGTGTTCGAGCGCCGCCTGGCCCGGCGGCAGGACGAGCTCAAGTGGCTCTACTGCGAGCTCTACCACGGGGATCTGGCCGCCTACGACTACTTTGTGTCCATGCTGCGCCGGAGCTGGGCGGACCGGAAGGCGGAGCTGCGGGCCCAGGACGGGCGGCGGGAGGCCGACCCGGACTGGTACCGCCGCCGGGACCTGCTGGGCATGATGCTCTACACCAACGCCTTTGCCGGCACCCTGGAGGGGGTGCGGGAGAAGCTGCCCTACATCCAGGAGTGCGGCGTCAACTACCTCCACCTGATGCCCCTGCTGGAGAGCCCCAAGGGCCGCAGCGACGGCGGGTATGCGGTGTCCGACTTCCGGAAGGTGCAGCCCGAGCTGGGCACCATGGCCGACCTGGAGCGTCTGGCCGATGACTGCCGGGAAAAGGACATCAGCCTGTGCCTGGACTTTGTCATGAACCACACCAGCGAGGACCACGAGTGGGCCCGCAAGGCCCGAGCGGGCGAGCCGGGCTACCGGGAGCGCTATTTCTTCTACGACAACTGGGACATCCCCCGGGAGTTTGAGAAGACGGTGCCCCAGGTGTTCCCCACCACCGCCCCCGGCAGCTTCACCTGGCTGCCCGACTGCCAGAAGGTGGTCATGACCAATTTCTACCCCTACCAGTGGGACCTGAACTACGCCAACCCCATGGTCTTCAACGACATGACCGAGAACCTGCTCTACCTGGCCAACCGGGGCATCGACGTCATCCGGCTGGACGCGGTGCCCTACATCTGGAAGGAGCTGGGCACCAACTGCCGCAACCTGCCCCAGGTCCACACCCTGGTGCGCATGATGCGCATGGTGTGCGAGATCGTCTGCCCCAGCGTGCTGCTGCTGGGGGAGGTGGTCATGGAGCCGGCCAAGGTGGCGCCCTACTTCGGCACCCCCGACAAGCCCGAGTGCCACATGCTCTACAACGTGACCACCATGGCCACCACCTGGCACACCCTGGCCACCGGGGACGTGTCCCTGCTGCGCCACCAGATGGACGCGGTGTGTGCCCTGCCCCGGGACTTCCTGTTCCTCAACTACCTGCGCTGCCACGACGACATCGGCTGGGGCCTGGACTACCCCTGGCTCAAGGCCCATTTCGGCACCGACGAGGTGTCCCACAAGAAGTACCTCAATGACTGGTTCACCGGCAAGTGGCCGGGCAGCGACAGCCGGGGCGAGCTCTACAACGACGACCCCCGCCTGGGGGACGCCCGGCTGTGCGGCACCACCGCCTCCCTGTGCGGCGTGGAGGCCGCCGACTACGAGCAGAACCCCTTCAAGCTGGAGCGGGCCATTGCCTGCGACCTGATGCTCCACGCCTGGATGCTGACCCAGAGCGGCATCCCGGTGCTGTACAGCGGTGACGAGGTGGGCCAGCTCAACGACTACTCCTACCACCAGGACCCGGAGAAGTGGGACGACAGCCGCTACCTCCACCGTGGTGCCTTCCAGTGGGACCTGGCCGCCCTGCGCCGCGACGGAACCACCCGCCAGGGCAAGCAGTTCATGGGCCTGCGGCGGCTGGAGGAGCTGCGCTGCGCCGAGCCCGCCTTTGACGCCCGGGCCGACGTGTGGACCTTTGACACCGGCAGCGCCCACGTGCTGGGCGTGGGCCGCTGGTACAAGGGCCGCAAGCTCATCGCCATGTTCAACTTCAGCCCCGAGTTCGTCACCGTCTCCAGCGGCGAGGGCGGCGCCTTTGACGAGCTGGTCTACGGCGGCCACTTCGACGACCTGAGCCACGTGGAGCTCTACCCCTACGGCTTTGTCTGGCTGGCCCATACCGAGGGCTGATCCCGCCGGGCCTGAAAACCCGATCAGCAGAAACCCCGCCCCGGCTCGTAAGAGCCGGGGCGGGGTTGTTTCATAGGCGGGAATGGCGGCCGGTTCAGCCGTACCGCTTGAACTGGAAGCGGAAGGGCTGGCAGCCCGGCGCGCCGATGATGGCCTGGCCCACGGGCAGGTTGGTGATGTCCTCGTCCTCCACCACAAAGCCCTCCCGGATCTGCTCGGACACGCCCCGGTTCTGCACGGCGGAGAGATAGGTCTGGAGCTTGATGTTCCGGCCGAACAGGTCCTTGATGTACTCCCGGGAGCCGGCATCGTTGACCCGGAAGGCCAGGGTGGTGCCGAAGCCGGAGAGGATGCTGCGGGAGAGGTTCTGGCCGTAGGCGGCGGCGATCTGGTCGATGTTCTGGATGCCCACGAAGAACTTGGCCCCCAGGCTGCGACCGAAGTTGACGCCGTCGTCGATGTGCTCCAGGTGGGGCAGGAGGCGAAACTCGTCGATGAAGAAGTAGACGCTGCCCTCATTGGAGGTGCGGCACAGGGCCTCCTTTACCGCCAGGTCGATGAGCAGCCGGTATACCGGCGTCAGCATGGCGCCGATGCCCAGGTCGTACTCCACGAAGATGACCCGGCCCCCCTTCCGCCGCACCAGCTGGCGCATGGACAGATTGCCCTTTTTGCGGAAGTTGCCCACAAAGATCTCCCGCACCATCTGCTGCAGCTCGGCCACTACGCCCAGAGTCTGGCCCGACTTCTCGTCCTCGATGTAGGAGGTCATGGCCTTCAGGTCCTGGTGGGACTGGAGGATGCGCTTCATGGCGGGCACGGAGAAGGTGTCGAACAGGGTGCGCAGGGACTGGTTGTTCCGGGAAGCCGCGAACTGGTCCGACCGGACCATGTGGAGCAGCAGGGCGGAGAACAGGTCTTTGGCCGCGTTGGGGAAAAAGGGCTGGGTGGTGTGGGAGAGCTTCTCGGAGAAGAAGCTCTTGGCGATCTCCAGAATGTTCTCCTCCACCCGGTCGTCGATGCTCACCTCCCCGAACAGGTTCCAGTAGTCCGGGCCGTTGCCGCCGGTGGCCCGGCTGTCGTTGCTGATGACCACGTCCCCGGGCTGGTAGAACTCCCGGTAGAAGTCGCCCTTGGTGTCGAAGATGATGACCACGTCCCGGTCGGTCAGGCTGCTGCGCACGCTGCGGATGAGAAAGTTGAAGGTGTTGGACTTGCCCGTGCCGATGCCGCCCAGCAGCAGCATGTGCCGGGAGAGCATCTGCTCCCCCACCGGGATGCGCATGGGCTCCCCCAGGGCGTTGTGGCCCATGAGGAAGAAGTGGGGTTCGCTGTCCTGGTACTGGCAGGTGTCAAACAGCCGGTTGCCGGAGAATACCTCCTGTGAATAGGTCTGCATGGCCCACATCCTCCTTGTAATGAAATTTAGTAGGAGTACCCCTGGGACTGGTCCTCCTCCTGGCCGGAGCTCTGTTCCTCCCCGCCGGATACGTCTTCTCCGGCGGCCTGGTCCATAGACAGGTCCTCACTCTGCGTCTGCTGCTGGGACTCCTCGGGCTCCTGCTGGGCCATCTGATCCATGGAGAGGTCCTCGGTCTGTGCCTCCTGCTGGGACTCCTCGGGCTCCTGCTGGGCCATCTGATCCATGGAGAGGTCCTCGGTCTGTGCCTCCTGCTGGGACTCCTCGGGCTCCTGCTGGGTCATCTGGTCCATGGAGAGGTCCTCATTCTGAAGCTGCTCCTGGTCTTGCTCCTGGAGCTGTTCCTGGTCTTGTTCCTGGAGCTGCTCTTGGTCTTGTTCCTGGTCCTGCTCCTGGAGCTGTTCCTGGTCTTGCTCCTGGAACTGTTCCTGGTCTTGCTCCTGGAGCTGTTCCTGGTCTTGCTCTTGAAGCTGCTCCTGGTCCTGTTCCTGGAGCTGCTCCTGGCCCTCGGTCTGGACCTGCTCCGGCTGGGCATCCTGCCTCAGCTTCCCGCCTGCGTCCTGGGCCTGGGCCTGGGCATATGCCTGGGCGTTGACCACCTGGACGGGAATGTCGCAGCCCATCTCTTTGGCGGCCATAATCCGGTGGCGGCCATTGTCCTCATACTCATAGCCGCCGTCGGGGGTCTGGATCACTTTGACCATGTTGTCCGGATCGTAGTAGGCGTTGACGCAGCCCCTCAGTTCCGGGTCCTGCTTCAGCTCGTCCACAGTGCGGCCCTGGGCCAGTCCGGCCTGGACGGCGGGCAGCTTCTCCGCCAGGGCCATGTAGTCGGCCTTGGTGTTGCCGTGGTGGTTCCAGAATTCGGGGCTGTCCATGCCGCGGGCATAGGACATGTCGATGGACTGAGCGGAGATGGTGCGGATCACCGGCCCGGGCGGGGCCTGGCCCTGCTGGACGCCCTGGGCCTGGGGCTGGGGGGCGTTGCCGGCAGTCTGGCTCTGACCGGTGAAATCATACTTTATGCCATGCTGCTGGCAGGCGGACTCCATCTCCTTCTCCATGGTCTGGAGCACCTGGGGGTCCCGGCGCTGTTCCCGGGCCAGGGCGGCGCTGTAAGAGCTGGTCAGCGCGTGGTTCTCGTACTCGGCCTTGGTCAGCTCCGGCTCGGGCCCGTTGCGGGCCTCGATGCCCTGGAAGGCCTGGGTGGTGGAGCTGTCCCCGTACTGCCAGGCATCCCGCTCCTGGGGCTGGATGAGGTACTTGTCGCCATTGTCGTAGTACTTGCCCTCGTTGAGGGCCCACTCCCGCAGCTGGGCCTTGTCGGCATGGACCTCCGGGTGCTCCAGGGCGTAGCTCTGGTAGGCGTGGTAGCCCTCGTGGGCCACGGTGTCGAAGACCTGCATGTTGGCGTCGGGCATGGGCCGGGCGTTGGGGTCGCTGAGGGTGGTGCCGTTTTTCAGCAGGTTCTCGTTGAGGTGGATGGTGTCCAACTCCGGGTTCCAGCCGCCGTAGCAGAGATCGTCCAGAGGGACGGCCTCCACGTGCTTGGCCGGACGGCCCTGCTGATAGGCAAAGTCGTTCTCCAGGGCCTGGACCGCCTGGCATTTTGTGTCGTAGTCCAGAGAATTCCAGGTCTTGGAGGCAAAGAGGTCGTGGAGCTGGGCCCGGTTGGCGGCGAGCTGCTCCGGGGTGGCGTTGCGCATGCTGGCGTGGTCAAAGGAGGAGAAGAGCTGCTGGTACCGGTTGGGCTGCGCCTGGTCGTTCTGGGACTGCTCCCGGTGGAAGAGATTGGAAAACCATCCCATGGCGCACCTCCGTCAGCGGAGGCGGTCCCGGCGGGTGCAGCGGGCCAGCAGAGTGAGCCCGTCGGAGGGGCTGCGCTCCAGCACATAGAGCAGCTCCAGTGCCTGGGGGGCGGAGGCGCCGGTGGCCTCCATGACCTCCTCCAGGGAGTGGCCGCCCACCTGGGGGTTGGGCAGGGGCTTGTTCTCCGCCCAGGCCTCGGCGGCCTCCCGGAGGAGGGCGGGGTATTCGTTCTGGATGCGCCAGGCCCAGGCCCAGCCCTGGGCGGGGGCGGCCAGTTCACGGGTGACGAGCTGGGCGGCAAGGGAAGAGAGCAGCATATCGATTACCTCCTGTAAAAAGAGAATAAAATATAACAAAACGGGCGGCCGCGGGTCAGCGCGGCCGCCCGTCAGGCTGGAGCGGAAGGAGCACAGGGAGCGGTTACTTGCTCCACTTCTCGATGGCGTGGTCGCCCAGGGTCTGGAGGTCCTGCACCAGAGCGCCCAGCTCATTGAGCATACGGTCGGTGTCGGCGGTGGGCTCGCTGATGAGGGAGTAGAGGGCGCCGTTGCCTACCAGGGAGCGGGCGCCCGCGCCGATACTGATGGGCGATCCGTTGGCCTTGGAGGAGAAGATGGCCAGGAAGAAGCTCTTCTGGAAGGAGAGAACGATCAGGACTACGCCCAGGACGATGGCGAGCAGGCCCCACACTGCCATATCCCCGTCGTTGATGAGCAGGAACAGGCCGGCCAGGGCCAGGAGAACGCCCAGAGCGAGCAGGCCGCCGTTGACGTTCAGACCGTAGTAGCAGTCCAGGCCGGAGACCGAGTCCAGCACCACCTCCTTGGCGATGCGGCTGGTGGCCGCTTTGCCCTGGAAGAGGATGCGCTTGTTGGTGACGGTCAGGTAGCCCACGCAGCGGGGCTGCTTGACGTTGCTGCACTGGTACTGCCGGACGATCTTCTCGTTCTCAGCCAGCACCAGGTTGTCTACCCGGCCGCCGGCGGCGGGACGGTAGGACGGGGCGCTCTGGCGCTCGCGGCCGGTGTTCTGCTGGCCGTAGCCGGTGTTGGGGTTCTGAGTCTGCTGGGGAGCGGCGACCGCCGCGCCGCAGGCGGGGCACTTGTCGGCGCCGTCCGGAATCCGGCTGCCGCACTCTTCACAAAAAGCCATAATGAAAATCCTCCTTTTTCTTTTTGTATATACAGGAACGCTTGCCAGATGGGATTGTCACACCTGGAGATAACCTTTTACCACGGCCAGGGCGCCGCACAGGGCGCACCAGCACAGCGCCAGCTGGGGCAGGAAGGGCAGGGTGGTAAAGACCTCCACCAGCAGGATCAGGGCCAGAGCAGCTGCGCCGCCCAGGCAGAACATCCGGAACAGGCGGACCTTGACCGTCAGGCCCAGGCCCAGCACCAGGATAAACAGGCAGGGCAGCAGGTAGTTGAAGAAGGACGAGTGCGGCACCAGCATACCCAGCAGGTTGAGCACGCCGGTGAGGCCCATCAGGGCGGACACGCAGCCGGACAGCAGCGCCGTGCCGGCGGTGGCCTTGCCCTTGACCAGGTTCACGGCCCCAACGCCCACGGCGATGCAGCTCAGCAGGTTCAGCCAGGACAGGACCACATACAGATTGTAGGAAAGTCCGTTGTCGGAGAGAGAGAAGAAGGCCTGCAGCAGGTAGATCAGTGCCACCACCACAAAGCCCGCTGCCGGGGCGATGCGGAAGGGATCCCGGGAGGCGAAAAAGGCCCGCAGGTCGTTTCCCAGCCCGGCGAAGAAGGCAGCACCGGAACCGGAAGAGGCGGGGGGCGCATACTGGGGCTGGGCCGGGCCGTCACACACGGGACAGCGGCCGTTCTCCAGGGGCCGTCCGCATTTTTTGCAGAAGTTTGCCATGAGATCAACTCCTTTGCGTTGCACCCCACACACAGATGCGGGATGATTTACCACATTCTAGCACCGCTGGGAACCGGGTGCAACAACGCAGGTAAAAATGGGAAAAATAATTTAAAAGGGCGAAAAAGAGGAGGAGAGAAGAAAAAGCCCTCCGGCCAAAGGGCCGGAGGGCTGAAAAACAGGGTTTACCGCCCGGAATACCGGGCCAGAAGGGCGTCGCAGCCCTCCAGAATGTCGGCCAGGGTGGCCTCAAAGTCGCCGGTGTACCAGGGGTCGGCGATGTCCCGGGGGTGGCTGGTCAGATCCAGCAGGCGGCAGACCTTGTGCTCCGGGTCGCCGCCCAGGATGCGCAGCATGTTGCGCACGTTGGCGCTGTCCATGCCCAGCAGCAGGTCGTATTTGCCGTAGTCGGCCGCCGTGAGCTGGACGGCCCGCTTGCCCGACGGGTCGATGCCGTACCGGGCGAGCACCCGCCGGGTGCCCGGGTGGACGCCGTTGCCGATCTCCTCCCGGCTGGTGGCGGCGGAGGCCACGGAGAACGCTCCGCCTCTCCCCCGCTTCTCCGCCAGATGCCAGAAAAGAAACTCCGCCATGGGGGAGCGGCAGATGTTGCCGTGGCACACGAAAAGTATTTTGGTCATCTCATTTATATCCCTTCATAAGCCTGCAAACCATGGGAAAATGTGATTGCGGTATTTTGATTTTACCACATTCAGACGCGCTTTCACACCGCAGTTCCAAAAGAAATTTATTTCCGCGATAAATTGGCTGGGCAGCGCCCCCTCGCCGCCCGCTGGGAGCCGCTTTCCCGACGGCCTGCCCATGCCTCTGGCCGGGGGCGCCAGTTCACGCTTCAGGGCGGCTTTTTCGACTTTTTCTTTTTAATACGGCCAATCCCAACACCAATACGACCGGGAAAACGGCGGCGGCAAGAAACCCTTTTTTCAGATCACCGTCGGCCAGACCGGAGACGACGCCCACAGACATCGGGCCTAAGGTTCCGCCGAGGTCGCCCGCCAGCGCCAGAAACGCAAACATGGCAGTGCCGCCCGCAGGACAGGCCTGAGAAGAAATGCTGATGGTTCCCGGCCACATGATTCCAACGGAAAATCCGCACAGCGCACAGCCTGCCAACCCCAAAATCGGGGACAGCGACAGGGATGCCAGCAGATAGCAGCCTACACACAGGACACCGCATACCAGCATAAGATTCCTGAGCTCCACTTTGCGGCTCATTCTGGCGCAAAGTACACGGGACACGCCCATAAGGGCTGCAAAAAGGCACGGCCCTGCAAGGTCGCCGATTGTCTTGGGGACCCCGATTGCGGCTTCCGTAAAGGCAGATGCCCACTGTGCCATTGCGTTTTCTGCGGCTCCGGAGCAGGCCATCAAAAGGATCAAAAGCCAAAATACGGGCAAGCGAAGCAAGGTTCTTACACCCGCGCCCGCTCCGTTTTCGACCAGCCGCGCTATGGGACAAGTGAGGAAGTTAAAAATATTGCAAAACGGGATGAGCGCCCACAGCAGGGTGAGAATCCGCCAGTTTTCCAGGCCGAACAGGGCAAAGAACAGTGTCGATCCCAGGACCACGGCCACCATTCCCCAGCAGTAAAAAGAGTGCAGCAGACTCATCCGGCTCTCTTTGTGTTCAAATGGGCATGCCTCCACAATCGGACTGATCAGGACTTCGATCAGGCCGCTGCTGACGGCATAGACCATAACGGAGATCAGGATTCCCAGAAACGGGACAGGGAGGATATCCGGCAAAAATGTCAGCATGACCAGTCCTGCCGCAGACAAGATATGCGATACGATCACACAGGCGCGATAACCGACTCTGTCCACAAATTCGGCGGCGGCAAAGTCGATCACCAGCTGCGTCAGGAAAAACACAGTGGGAATCAGTGCAATTTCACCCAGTGAGATGCTGTATGTTTTTTGAAAGGTCAAAAAAAGCAGCGGCGCAAAGTTCGCGCAGATCGCTTGTGTTACGTAACCAAGATAACAGGCCCGCAGTGTCTTTCGATAGTTGAGTGTAACGGTCATGGCAGTTCCTTCCTGATAGGCTGTACAGATTTCGGCGCCATCCCCTGCTGGGACGTGCCGTATGGCATTATAACAGCAAAATCAGTGTGCCATAAGGGATAATACCGTCAAAACATAGCACTATCTTTCCAAACTGCGGACATGGCCCGGCGTATATCCGTAGATTTGCCGGAACTGACGGCCAAAATAGTTGGCGGAGCGGAAACCGCAGGCCGCACTTATTTCCTGAACCGTCAGGGATGCATCATGCAGCAGCCTGTGCGCGGTTTGAAGCCGATAACGGATCAATGCGTTCACCGGAGAACAATCCATATATTCATGAAAGCAGCGTGCGGCCTCGCTCCGGCTGATGCTGGCCGCCTCGGCAATGTCCGTAAATGTGATGGGCTCGGCATAATGCGTATAGATGTAGGACAACATTTTCTGCACACGCACCTGTGTGCGGAGCTGTATGCGGGTGGCCTGGGATTTCGGCAGTGCATCAAAGCGGCGGAACAGACATTCGAGCAGACGATTCAGGCCGCGCTGCACCACCATTTCATAGCAGCCGGTGCGCTGTTTCAGGCAAGTAAATATTTCATCCAGCAGGCAGTGGATCTCGCCGCACCAATCGTCTTGCCGCCGGAACACAATAAAGGGCAATGACCCACAATCCCCAATCGGTGCAATATATTTTTGATAGATCGTACTGGTTTCGGGGGCAATCAAGGTGCCGGAAAAAACAATGGCCGGCAAAGGGTCGGGCATATCGCCGGCAATCTGCCTCACACCATGCAGCAGATTGCCGTTTACCAGCAGGCTGTCCCCGGGCTGCAACAGGATGTGTTTCTGCCCTACCTGGTAATCCAACGCAGCGATTTCTGCTCTGGCGATCTCAAAATCCGGGTGCCAGTGCAAAGGGCCTTCCCAGTTGGGAAGTTCAGAGAGCTCATTTTCAAAATAGCTGATGGGGAAAAGGGCTGCTTCATGGGTGATCCGCTCACGCATATGTTGGTCTACGATGACAGGCACGACGATTTTCTCCCTTTCGGTAATGTTCCTGTTGCGCGGTTGTGTGATTTTATACAGTATAACAGGACATGTCCGCCTTTTCCATCCAACGGACCTTATCCCGTTCAAAAGTGTGCAGACGGAAGCAGACTGTGCAGCCGATATAAAAAAGAAAACGGCAGCTTCCCCGGGTACGAGGGAAGCTGCCGCGTCATATTTCCGTATACAGCTGCGCGCTTCTATTCCTGATTGTGGGGGCAATCAATGGCCGGAGGGCTTTTGCTCCACCATACTCTTCTCGGTGGTCAGGTCGGCGTGGAGCAGCTTGATAAAGACAACACCCAGGGGGATAATGGTCACCCAGATGGCCCTGCCCACCAGCAGGTGGCAGAAGATGGTGCCCACGATCACGCCCGTGGCGAAGAAGAGCAGCATACCCGCGTGGGTGGCCAGCTTTTTCCGGTGGGACTTGTCGGGGGAATGGCGGTGGTGGAACTCCTTGGCCAGGCCCACGCCGATCTGGCGGATATGGTTGGTGGTGAAGGTGGTGGCCACGGGGATGCCCTCGGCCTGGCGGAAGGTGTTGTACTGCATGGAGGCCAGGAAGTTGATGACCACCTGGCAGATCTGGGCGGGGGCGGACTCGGGCACAAAGCCCAGGCACAGCATGGCCACCATCTCGATGAGCATCAGGATGGTGTCCCACCGGATGGCAAAGCGGTGTTTGATGGGGTTGGGGGCCAGCTCGGACACCACGGAGCCCAGCACATAGGCCGAGATGGGTACCAGATAGTACAGGCCCTTGCTCCACTCCCCGGAACCCAGGGCCAGGCCCATGAGGACCACGTTGCTGGTCTGGGCGTTGCAGAATACGCCGCCCCGCAGCAGGAAGGTGTATGCGCCCCAGAAGCCCGCCACGGCGATCAGGGTGAAGTAGACCCAGTCCCGTTCACAGGTGAGAAAATGTTGCTCGTTCTCTTGTTTGCTCTGCGTATTCAAGTCAGCCAGCCCTTTCCAAGCCCGATTTTGTGGATTCCATTATACCCCCGGAAAAGGGAAAATGACAGCCGCATTTTGCACAACATATAGGGGGAAAAAGGCGGGCAGAGAGGGAAGATTCGGGGAATTTTGGGCCGAAGAGACGGAAGAGGGACATATGGCTGGAAGCCTATCCCAGCTGCGGAGGCCTATTTGCCCAAAACGAAGAGATTGTAACGCAAAAAGCGGGGAATGTTCACACTTTTTTTATTGAATTTCCGGTCAGGAAAGAATATTTTATTTCGTGTAAAAATAAAACGCGCCAATAGAAGCGAGCCGACAGAAGGAGGCATTGAGATGCAGGAAGTGAAAGACACCAAGCCCACACCCCCCAAGAAACCGCTGATTTTTTACTATATCATCGCCATGGTGGTGGTCATGCTGCTCAACGCGCTGCTGTTCCCCTCGGTACTGGACAAGCAGGTGGTGGAGGTCAGCTACGACCAGTTCCTCACCATGGTGGACAACGGCCAGGTCAGCGACGTGGCCTGGGAGACGGAGGAACAGCAGATCGTCTTCATCGCCACCGACGACCAGGGCAACGAGGGGTACTATAAGACCGGCCCGTGGCCCGACGACGGCCAGCGGCTGCTCCAGCAGCTGCGCAGCGACCCGGACATCCACTTCGCCGCCTCCATCCCCACCCAGGCCTCCCCGCTGCTGAGCTTTGTGGTGAGCTGGGTGCTGCCCATCGTGTTCTTCCTGGTCATCGGCGAGCTGCTGTCCCGGTGGATGGTCAAGCGGATGGGCGGCGGTATGCCCGGCGGCATGGGCAACGCCATGACCTTCGGCAAGTCGGGGGCCAAGATCTACGTGGAGGAGAAGGCCACCGGCGTCACCTTTGCCGACGTGGCCGGACAGGACGAGGCCAAGGAGTCCCTGATGGAGGTGGTGGACTTCCTCCACGAGCCGGAGAAGTACGCCGCCATCGGCGCCAAGCTGCCCAAGGGCGTGCTGCTGGTGGGCCCTCCGGGCACCGGCAAGACCCTGCTGGCCAAGGCCGTGGCGGGAGAGGCCAAGGTGCCCTTCTTCTCCATCTCCGGCTCGGAGTTTGTGGAGATGTTCGTGGGCATGGGCGCGGCCAAGGTCCGGGACCTGTTCAAGCAGGCCAATGAGAAGGCCCCCTGCATCGTGTTCATCGACGAGATCGACGCCATCGGCAAGAAGCGGGACGGCGCCGGTGTGGGCGGCAACGACGAGCGGGAGCAGACCCTGAACCAGCTGCTGGCCGAGATGGACGGCTTTGACGGCCGGAAGGGCGTGGTGCTGCTGGCGGCCACCAACCGGCCCGAGTCCCTGGACCCCGCCCTGCTGCGGCCCGGCCGGTTTGACCGGCGGGTGCCCGTGGAGCTGCCCGACCTCCAGGGCCGTATCGCCATCCTGAAGGTCCACGGCAAGGACGTCCATCTGGACGCCGACGTGGACTGGGATGCCATTGCCCGGGCCACCGCCGGCGCCTCGGGCGCCGAGCTGGCCAACATCATCAACGAGGGCGCCCTCCGGGCGGTGCGCATGGGCCGCAAGACCGTGACCCAGGCCGACCTGGAGGAGAGCGTGGAGACCGTCATCGCCGGCGCTCAGCGGAAGAACGCGGTCATCTCCCCGGAGGAGAAGAAGATCGTGGCCTACCACGAGATCGGCCACGCCCTGGTGGCCGCCCTCCAGACCCACTCCGCCCCGGTGACCAAGATCACCATCATCCCCCGCACCTCCGGCGCCCTGGGGTACACCATGCAGGTGGAGCAGGGGGAGAAGTCCCTCATGAGCCGCACCGAGCTGACCAACAAGATCGCCACCCTCACCGGCGGCCGGGCCGCCGAGGAGCTGATCTTCGGGCCGGACAACATGACCACCGGCGCCTCCAACGACATCGAGCAGGCCACCAAGCTCTCCCGGGCCATGGTGACCCGGTACGGCATGACCGACGAGTTCGACATGGTGGCCCTGGAGACGGTGCAGAACAAGTACCTGGGGGGCGACGCCTCCCTGACCTGCGCGGCGGACACCGCCTCCCGGGTGGACGCCCTGGTGGTGGAGACGGTGAAGAACGCCCACGACAAGGCCCGCCGTCTACTCAAAGAGCACGAGGACCAGCTCCACAAGCTGGCCGCCTACCTGCTGGAGAAGGAGACCATCACCGGCGAGGAATTCATGGCCATGCTCAACAGCTGAGAAAGAAACACAGAAAAAACGAAACCCCCGCCGGCCTGTGGCCGGCGGGGGTCATTCGGGTATAAAAGGCTCAGGCGTTCTGAGCGGCCACGAAGGTGTGGAAGGCCTCCTCGGCGGCGTCGGGGTTTTCGCCGATGACAAAGAGGATGTAGTCCCCGTCCACCACGGTGCGGGCGTTCTGCACCTTGGGCAGGTTCTGGCTCAGGTACCAGGAGAAGGTGTCCTCCTGGCTCTGGCGGTAGGCCTCAAAGGCCTCCTTCACGGCGTCCACATCGGCGCCCTCGGCCAGCTTGCCCAGGATGACGGTGTCGGGAGAGGTGATCATGGGCAGGAAGGCCACGCCCTCCTCCAGCGCACCCTGGGGCACGCCGTAGTTCTCCACCAGCACGTCCAGGCCGGTCTTCATGCCCACGGCGATGCCGGCGGCCTCCTGGATGGTGTAGGCGCCCTGGACAAGGGGCGTGCCGTTGGGGGTGGTGATGGCGATGGAGCCGTCCTCGGCCACGGCCACGTCGTAGCCCTCAAAGAGCTCCAGCACGCTGGCGGACAGGAAGGTCACGCCGCTGACCACCTGGGCCTTGCCCTTCACCAGCTCGTCGCCCACGGTGACGGTGTTGTCGGCGAAGTTGACGGTGATGTTGCCGCCGTCCAGGTAGAACCAGCCGGTGTTCTCCTCGGGGAACCAGCTGGCGGAGCCGTGGTCGTTCTCAGCCACCAGGCGCATGGGGATCAGGTTCTCGCCGTCCACGGCGGGGATGGCGCTGGTGTCCAGCACCTGGCCGTTGAGGGTGATGGCGGTGTCGTAGCCGGCCTTGGCGGAGATGGGCATGGCCTCCGCGGCCAGAGCGGGCAGGGTCATGGATGCAGTGAGGGCCAGGGACAGGCCCAGAGCGGCAGCTTTCTTCATCGTAATGCTCCTTTATACGGTTTTCAGGGACGCGCCGTCCCCTTTCACAGCCATATAGACGAAGGAAAAAACCAAAGGTTCCCCAAAGAGGGGAAATCAGGTGGGAAAATTTTTCGGCCGGGCCGCGACCCGGGGAAAGCGGGAAAGAAATGAACTGGGATATCTGCTACGAATACATGTGGTACTTTTTCCTCTATGCCTTCCTGGGCTGGTGCTGCGAGGTGTGCTTTGCGGCGGCCAAGTCGGGAAAGTTCGTCAACCGGGGCTTCCTCAACGGCCCCCTCTGCCCCATCTACGGCTTCGGCGTGGTGCTGGTGGTGGGCCTGCTCACCCCGGTGAAGGACAATGTGTTCCTCCTGTTCCTGTGCTCGGTGCTCCTCACCACCGCCCTGGAGTGGCTCACCGGCTTTGTGCTGGAGAAGGTCTTCCACCAGAAGTGGTGGGACTACTCCAAAATGCCCTTTAATCTGAACGGGTACGTGTGCCTGCTGTTCTCCCTGGTGTGGGGCCTGGCCTGCCTGCTCATCATGGACGTGATCCACCCCATGGTGGCCTCCTTTGCCGCCGCCATCCCCCACACTCTGGGGGTGGTGCTGCTGGCGGTGTTCACCGCCCTGATCCTGTCCGATCTGGCGGCCACCGTGGCCACGGTGGTGGGCCTGAACAAGCGCCTGCGCCAGCTGGAGGAGCTGGCCGCCAAGATCCACGAGGTGTCGGACAGCCTGGGCGAGCGGCTGGCCGACACCACCCTGGCCGTCTCCGAGAAGGGAGAGGCCCTGAAGGAGTCCGCCGGGGAGCGGCGGGCCCAGCGGGCGGAGGAGCAGGCCAAGCTGCGGGCCGTCCGGGAGGAGGCCCTCCGCCGCCGGGAGGCCGCCCTGGCCGAGCTGCGCGCCGCCAACGAGGAGCTGCTATCCACCTACCGCTTCGGTCAGAAGCGCCTGCTCAAGGCCTTCCCCGATATGAAGTCGGTTCGCCACGGCGAGGCCCTGGAGCAGATCAAGGCCCGGCTGGCCGTCCGCAGGAGCGAGCGAGAGGAGAAATAACAAAACAGGGCCTGCGGCACAGCCGCAGGCCCTGTTTGATGGGATAAAATGCGCTCAGCCGCTGATGGGCGCGAACCGGGCCCGTACCAGGCCCGCCAGATCCGCCGGGGCAAGCTCCACCTGGAAGCCGATCTTCCCCGCGCTGACAATCATGGTCTCCAGACCCTGGGCGCTCTCGTCGATGACGGTCTTGAACTGCTTCTTCATGCCCACCGGGGAGCAGCCGCCGTGGACGTACCCGGTGAGGGGGAGCAGCTCGGCCTGGTGGATCATCTCAATGGACTTCTCCCCCACCGCCTTGGCCGCCGCCTTCAGGTTCAGGGAGCCCAGGGCGGGCACCACAAACACATAGTTCTGCTTGCTGGCGCCCCGGGTCACCAGGGTCTTGTATACCCGCTCCACGTCCGCGCCGATGAGCTGCGCCACGGTGACGCCGTCCACCGCGCCGTTGGGGCAGGGGTAGGTATGGGGGGTATAGCGGATCTTCTTCTGCTCCAGGACCCGCATCACATTGGTCTTTTCTTCAGCCATGGAATGTCGCCTCACTTGAAATTTCCGCGCCTAGGCGCTATGCTGTACAGGTAAGAATATCACAGCAGAGGAGCTGATTTCAATGGATATTTCCGCGTATCAGGATAAAGTGATGGAGAATGCCCAGGAGCTGCTGGGCATCGACAGCCCCAGCGGCTTCACCCAGGCCGCGGCCGCCTTTCTCGACGGCTTTGCCGCCCGACTGGGCTATGAGACCACCCAGACCAACAAGGGCAATGTGATCGTCCACATTCCGGGCCGGGAGAGTGGAAAAAAGGTGGCCCTCTGTTCCCACGTGGACACCCTGGGGCTGATGGTCCGGTCCATTACCGCCGACGGCCAGCTGAAGATCACCCGGGTGGGCGGCCCCATTCTGCCCACCCTGGACGGGGAGTACTGCGCCATCTACACCCGGGACGGCCGCCGCTACACCGGCACCGTCCTGTCCCTGTCCCCCGCCGTCCACGTCTACGACGACGCCTCCACCCGGGCCCGGGACGAGGACAACATGGCCGTGCGCATTGACGAGGTGGTCAAGTCCAAGGAGGACGTGGAGGCCCTGGGTATCCGCCCCGGGGACTATGTCTGCTTTGACCCCAAGACCGTGGTGACGCCCAGCGGCTTCCTCAAGTCCCGCTTCATCGACGACAAGGGCTCCGCCGCCTGCCTGCTCACCCTGATGCAGGTGCTCCATGAGCAGAACCTGAAGCCCAGATACGACACCCGCCTCATCTTCTCCGTCCACGAGGAGGTGGGGCACGGCGGCGCCACCGTGCCCCGCGACCTGGACGAACTGCTCATCGTGGATATGGGCTGTGTGGGCCTGGACCTGACCTGCACCGAGTACCAGGTGTCCATCTGCGCCAAGGACAGCGGCGGGCCCTATGACTACGGCATGGTGACCCGGCTGGTCAACCTGGCCCAGCAGGGCAGTGTGGACTACGCCGTGGACATCTACCCCCACTACAGCTCGGACGCCACTGTGGCCTGGCGGGCCGGCGCCGACGTGCGGGCCGCCCTCATCGGCCCCGGCGTCCACGCCTCTCACGGCATGGAGCGCACCCACTGGGAGGGCCTGAAGAACACCATGGCCCTGTGCCTGCTGTACCTGGAGGCGGAGTAAAAGGCTGCTGGGTGCGCGACGGCGCGCCCCGGCGCGTCCAGGCATTTTGCCGGAGGCAAAATCCTGATGCCGGGCGGATTCAGTCCGCCCGAGCAGATAAAAAAGAGGGGCCCCCGGCGGGCGTGGGCCCGCTGGGGATTCGCACCCACTGGGAGGGCCTGGAGAACACCATGGCCCTGTGCCTGCTGTACCTGGAGGCGGAGTAAGGCACCCATCGTCCTCGCAAATTGAGATCTGCCGTCCCCCTCATCCGTCTGGCCTGCGGCCAGCCACCTTCCCCCCCAGGGGGAAGGCTTTGGGGCATGTCCACAATTTGCACGAAACATGTGGAAAACCTCCGCGGACTCCATGGTCCGCGGAGGTTTTCTGTCGTTTATTCGTTTATCAGGCTCAGAGCTTGACCACCCAGCCGTGGGGGTCGGGAATGGTGCCCCACTGGATGCCGGTAAGGGTGTCGTACAGCTTCTGGGTGACGGGGCCGATCTTGCCGCCGTTGACCACGGTGTGCTTGTCCTCCCAGCCCATCTCGCCGATGGGGGACACCACAGCGGCGGTGCCGGTGCCCCAGGCCTCGTCCAGCTTGCCCTCGGCGGCGGCGTCAAAGAGCTCCTGGGCGGTGATGAGCCGCTCCTGGACGGGATAGCCCCAGTCCCGCAGCAGCTGCAGGCAGGAGCGGCGGGTGATGCCGGGCAGCACGGAGCCGGTGAGCTCGGGGGTGATGACCTCGCCGTCCACCTTGAACATGACGTTCATGGAGCCCACTTCCTCGATGTACTTCCGGTGGACGCCGTCCAGCCACAGAACCTGGGCGTAGCCCTGGCCCTCGGCCCGCTCGCCGGCCCGGATGGAGGCGGCGTAGTTGCCGCCGCACTTGGTGTAGCCGGTGCCGCCGCGGACGGCGCGGACATCCTCGCTCTCCACGTAGATGCGCACCGGGTTGATGCCCTCGGCGTAGTAGGCGCCCACGGGGCAGCAGATGACGCAGAACAGATAGGTGTGGGAGGCGTGGACGCCCAGGCTGGCGTCAGTGGCGATGATGAAGGGGCGGATATACAGAGAGGTGCCCGGCTCGCTGGGCACCCAGTCGGACTCGGTCTTGACCAGGGCCTTGATGCCGTCCAGGGCCAGGTCTTCGGGCAGCTTGGGAATGCACAGGCGCTCGCAGGAGTCGTTCATCCGGCGGACATTGTCCATGGGCCGGAACAGCTGCACGCCGCCCTCGGGGTTGCGGTAGGCCTTCATGCCCTCAAAGACCTCCTGGGCGTAGTGGAACACCATGGCGGAGGGCTCCAGGGAGATGGGGGCGTAGGGGACGATGCGCCCGTCATGCCAGCCCTGGTCGGGGTTGTAGTTCATCAGGAACATGTAGTCGGTAAAGACCTTGCCGAAGGACAGAGTCTTGGGGTCGGGCTTGGGCTTGAGCTGAGCGGCCCGGGTGATGGGAAATTCATGCATGGAGACGGCCTCCTTACGTGATTGAGAGATATGGGATACCCATTAGTATAGCAGTCGGACGGGATGGCCGCAAGTGGGGACGGACACCCGGGCTGTTTGCCTTATTATGGCACGGCGGATGGGGGAAGAATGTAACGTGAGATACAATTTCCACGGGAAAAGGGAATGCGGGGGCGTTTTTTTGCCCCGCCCGGCCTGAATCCGGCCGACGATGTGGCTGCCGCACTTGTATTGAAAAGTTTTTTTTGATATAATAATCTCTCTCATTATGTGCTGTGTGCCGAGGTGAGGACGCCATGAAAAAGAAAAACAAGCTCAGCCATCTGCTGGAGCCCAGCCTGCGGCTCTATTTCATCGCCCTGGTGTGCTTCACCGTGGCCTCCGCCTTCTTCAACTTGTACCTGGGGATCGCCGAGGCGGTGGTGGTGCTCATGCTCTACGCCTACTTCCGCCGGGCCAACACCCTGCGCCGCCGGGAGATCCTCAAGTATATCGACAACGTCACCTGCAACATCGATGTGGCCACCAAGGACACCATGGTCAACGCCCCCCTGCCCATGGTCATCTTCAAGCCGGAGACCGACGAGGTCATCTGGTCCAACGAGCGCTTTCTCCAGCTCACCGGCGAGCGGGAGCACCTGTTCGACACCAAGCTGTCCGCCGCAGTGCCCGACTTCACCTCCCGCTGGCTCATGGAGGGCAAGAGCCAGTGCCCCAACGAGGTGCGCATTGGGGACAAGCGCTTCCTGGTGTATGGCCACCTGGTGCGCACCGACGATCGGGGCCACCAGAGCTTCCTGGCCACCACCTACTGGGTGGATGTGACCGAGTTCTCCAATGTGAAGGAGGAGTTTTACGACTCCCGGCCCGTGGTGGCCATCCTGCTGCTGGACAACTACGAGGAGATTTTGAAGGGCCTGTCGGACAACGCCAGCTCCGCCCTGCTCAGCGAGATCAACGCCCGGCTGGACGAGTGGGTGGCCCCCGCCGGGGGCATCTTCTGCCGCTACAACCGGGACCACTACCTGTTCCTCTTTGAGGAGCGGCACCTCCAGGCCTACCAGGACGGGAAATACTCCGTGCTGGACGCGGTCCACGCCATCACCAGCCCCAACGGCATCCCCGCCACGCTGTCCATCGGCATCGGCAAGGACGCCGACAGCCTGGAGGAGCTGTTCCAGTTCGCCAATCTGTCCATCGACATGGCCCTCTCCCGGGGCGGCGACCAGGCGGTGGTGAAGAACAAGTTCACCTTTGAGTTCTACGGCGGCCGGTCCAAGGAGACCGAGAAGCGCACCAAGGTGAAGAGCCGGGTCATGGCCAACGCCCTGGCTGAGCTCATCAGCTCCGCGTCCATGGTGTTCATCATGGGCCACAAGTACCCCGATCTGGACTGTATGGGCGCGGCGTCCGGCGTCATGGCCCTGTGCCGGAAGCGGGGCGTGCCCGCCCATATCATCAAGGAGAGCGGCCAGAACCCGGCCAGCGGCATGGCTGAGCGGCTCTCCGCCCTGCCTGAGTACCGGGACGCCTTCCTCTCCGCCCAGGACGCCCTCATCATGGCCGACGCCAACGCCCTGCTGGTGGTGGTGGACACCAACCGGCCCGAGCAGGTGTCCGCCCAGGAGGTGCTGCTCTCCTGCAACAAGGTGGCGGTCATCGACCACCACCGCCGGGCGGCCACCTACATCGCCAACGCCGCCCTCAACTTCCACGAGCCCTACGCCTCCTCCGCCAGCGAGCTGGTCACCGAGCTCATCCAGTACGCCATGGAGCCCGCCGACCTGCTGCGGGCCGAGGCGGAGGCCCTGCTGGCCGGCATCGTGCTGGACACCAAGCAGTTCACCATGCGCACCGGCGGCCGCACCTTTGAGGCGGCGGCCTACCTGCGCCGGGCCGGGGCGGACACCGGCGACGTGAAGAAGCTCTTCCAGAACGACCTGGAGGGCACCATCGCCAAGTACGACATCATCCAGAACGCCAAGATGTACCGCAACAACATCGCCGTGGCCCGGGTGGACCACACCGTGGGCCGGGTCACCGCCGCCCAGGCCGCCGACGAGCTGCTGAACATCGCGGGCATCGACGCGTCCTTTGTCCTCTTCCCCGACGGAGAGCGGGTCATCATCTCGGCCCGCAGCATGGGGGACACCAACGTCCAGGTGGTGCTGGAAAAGCTGGGGGGCGGCGGCAACGCGGCCACCGCCGGCGCCCAGGTGCCCGGCACCCTGGACCAGGTCACACGGAACCTGATCCGGTCCATTGACCAGTATTTTGAGGATGAGTGACGGAATGATGAAAAAGCTGATTCCCCTGCTGCTGCTGGCGCTCCTTCTCACCGCCTGCAGCGGCCAGACGGTCGAAAGCAGCACCCAGTCCCCCGGGCCTGAGCCCACCCAGACCACCCCGTCCGCTTCGACCGGGTCCGGCCTGGTGGCGGCGGAGGAGCCCCCCATTCTGGACTGGATGGCCGACCAGCCGGTGCCCGGCTTTTTGGACGAGGAACAGCGGGACCTGTTCCTGCGGGCGTACAGCGCCGCCAATTTCCTCATGGGCTGCTCCACCGGCAATGTGGAGGAGTATCCCCTGGCCGACGGCACCATGCCCCAGCGGGGCGAGTATGAGAAGCTGACCCTGGACAACGGCTGGACCTACCTGGTGGCCCAGGGGCGGTACGCCCGCTGGGCTGACTTCAAGGCCATGCTGGACAGCGTCTTTACGCCGGAATACCAAGAGGAGCTGCTGTACCAGGAGGACGGCGACGGGGAGCGCATCCCCGTCTTTACCGAGACCCCGGACGGCGGGATGTGCTTTATCCAGGCCGACCGGGGAAGCGACACGGAGTACGACTGGGCTGACATGCCGGACACCTACGAGCTGGTGAGCATGAGCGACGACGCGGTGGAGTTCAGTCTGATCGGCCACTACGCCGTTCTGGGCGAAGATGGCGGAGAGATAGCCGTGCAGGGGATCATCACCAGAGAATATCCCATCCGTATGGAGCGTACCGCCGACGGTTGGCGTGTGGCGGAGTTCCATTTGCCATATTAAGAGCATATATCAGAAAGGAACGATACGATATGAAGGTTATTTTACAGCAGGACGTGAAGGGTCAGGGCAAGAAGGGACAGATGATCGAGGCCAGCGACGGCTACGCCCGCAACTTCCTTCTGCCCCGGAAGCTGGCCGTGGTGGCCACGGCGGAGAATATCAACACCATGAAGATGCAGGAGAAGGCCAAGAAGGCCCAGGAGGCCGCCGAGAAGGCCGAGGCTCAGGCCACCGCCGAGAAGCTCTCCGGCATCACCGTGAAGGTGCCCGCCAAGGGCGGCAACGGCGGCCGGCTCTTCGGCGCCGTCACCTCCAAGGAGATCTCCGACTGCCTCAAGGAGCAGTTCGGCCTGGACATCGCCAAGACCAAGATCGTCCAGGAGGAGCCCATCAAGGCCTTCGGCGGCTATAAGCTGAAGGTCAAGCTGGGCTACGAGATCACCGGTACCCTCAGCGTCATGGTGGTGGAGGCGTAAAGACTGCCCCAGGACAGCCCAAAGGGACACCCCTTCCCTCATCCGCCCCATTTGGGGGCACCTTCTCCCAGAGGGGGAAGGCTTAGGGCGCTTCCCATAGGCTTCCCCCACTGGGGGAAGCTGTCGAGCGTCAGCGAGACTGATGAGGGAAACTGTGACGGTCGCTGAGGAATTTCCCCTCATCCGTCATTTGCTGCGCAAATGCCACCTTCCCCCAGAGGGGGAAGGCTTTGGGGTGCCCCCTTCCCCCGGGAAGGCTTTTGTCCCGCGACAGAAAAGCGTTTGATTTTTACCCAGGAGGTGAGAATATGGATGAGGCGCTGCTGACCCGGCAGATGCCCCACTCGGTGGAGGCGGAGCAGGCAGTGCTGGGGTCCATGCTCATCGACTCCCGATGCGTGCCCGAGGTGGTGGAGGAGCTGCGGGGCGAGGACTTCTACCTGCGGCAGAACCGGGAGATCTACGAGACCATCTACTCCATGTTCAACTTCTCCCTGACCATCGACCCGGTGACCGTGCTGGACCATATGCGCCAGAACGGCGTGTACGATGAGAACACCTCCCGCAGCTACCTGCTCCAGCTCATGGAGATCACCCCCACGGCGGCCAACGTGAAGGAGTACGTGGCCATCGTGAAGGACAAGTCCCTGCTGCGGCGCATCGCCGAGACGGCGGGAGATCTGACCGCCCTCATCCAGGAGGGCACCGGCACGGCCCAGGAGGTGCTGGAGGCGGCGGAGCAGCGGATCTACGCCATCCGCCAGGGCCGCGGCGCCCAGGGCCTGGAGCACATCTCCACGGTCATCCTCAGCGTGTACGAGCGGCTCAACGAGCTGGCCGCCCAGGACAGCGAGGTGCCCGGCCTGTCCACCGGCATGCCCGACGTGGACCGGGCCATCGCCGGACTGAACAAGTCCGACCTGATCCTGCTGGCCGCCCGTCCCGGCATGGGCAAGACCTCCTTCGCCCTCAACGTGCTGCTCCACGCGGGCAAGTTCTCGGGCAAGACGGTGGTCTTCTTTTCCCTGGAGATGAGCCGGGAACAGCTGGCCATGCGCCTGATCTCCGGCGAGAGCTTTGTGGACAACAAGAAGCTGGTCACCGGCCGGCTCACCGAGGAGGACTGGACCAAGATCGCCGCCGCCTCGGCCGCCCTCAACCGGACCCAGATCCTCATCGACGACAACCCGGCCCTGTCCGTGGCCGACATGAACGCCAAGTGCCGCCGGGTGGACAACCTGGGCCTGGTGGTCATCGACTACCTCCAGCTGATGACCTCCGCCGGCGGACCCCAGCGCAGCAGCAACGAGAACCGGCAGCAGATCGTCTCCGACATCTCCCGGGCCCTGAAGATCATGGCCAAGGAGCTCAACGTGCCGGTGGTCTGCCTGTCCCAGCTCTCCCGCGGCCCCGAGAGCCGCAGCGACAAGCGCCCCATGCTCTCCGACCTGCGTGAGTCGGGCGCCATCGAGCAGGACGCCGACATCGTCATGTTCCTCTACCGGGACGACTACTACAACGACAACGACGAGAACCACAACCTGGCCGAGTGCATCATCGCCAAGAACCGCCACGGCGAGACCGGCACGGTGGAGCTCCAGTGGCTGCCCGAGTACACCACCTTCTCCTCCATCGACCGGCGGCACCAGGAGTACTGAGCGTCCGAGCCGTCATGCGCAGCCCGGATGGAGCGGAGCGGCGGCGAGAGGTGTTTTTGGGGAAATGAATTCCCCCAAAAACAGAGCTTTTGCCTGGACCCCATAAGGAGACTTTATGACAGACGCCCTCAACACCCTTGCAACGGAATACGACATGCTCCCACGGGGGGGCACGGTGCTGTGCGCCGTGTCCGGGGGCGCCGACTCGGTGTACCTGCTCCACCGGCTTTGGCTGCTGCGGGACATCCTGGGCTTCAACCTGATTGCCGCCCACTACAACCACTGTCTCCGGGGCGCGGAGTCGGAACGGGACGAGGCCTTTGTCCGGGACTTTGTGGCCAAGTGGTGCGGCCCCCAGCGCTTTGACGGACCCCATGGGGCGCACACCCTGCCCGCCGTGGAGCTGGTGGTGGGCCGGGGCGATGTGGCCGGTGAGGCCGCCCGGCAGGGCCGGGGGCTGGAGGAGACCGCCCGGGACATGCGGTACGCCTTCCTGCGGGACACGGCCCGGCGTCTGGGCTGTGACCGCATCGCCACCGCCCACACCGCCGACGACAACGCCGAGACCCTGCTGCTCCACCTGATCCGGGGCACCGGGCTCCAGGGCCTGGCGGGCATCGCCCCACGGCGGGGGGACCTGGTGCGGCCCATGCTCACCACCACCCGCCGGGAGGTGGAGGAGTACCTGGCCCTGTACAGCATCCCCCACGTGGAGGACAGCTCCAATTCCGATGAGCGCTTCACCCGCAACCGCATCCGCCGCCAGGTGGTGCCCCTGCTGGAGGAGCTCAACCCGGGCTTTGTCCGCCGCATGGCGGACACCACCCGCTATCTGCGCTCGGACAACGACTTTCTCAACGCCCAGGCCGCCCAGGTGTGCGCCCACGCCCGGTGGGCGGAGGACGACCTGGTCATCGAGGCCCGCTACCTGGCCGACGCCCCCGCCGCCATCGCTCCACGGGCCGCCCGGCGGCTGCTGGAGATGATGGGGGACGGGGACACGGACTGCTCCGCCGCCCACCTGGAGGCCATTGTGGACCTGTGCCGGGGGGACGACCCGTCGGCGGTGGCCTTCCTGCCGGGCGGCAGGCTGGCCCAGCGGGTGTACGGTGAGCTGCTCCTCACTACCCGGGACGACCCCCGTCCTCCCTTTGAGCCGGTGACCCCGGTGAGGGGGGAGAACCCGATTCCGGGCACGGACTGGAAGCTGGTGCTGGAGGAGGACCCATGGCCGGGGCTGGTGATCCGCCCCCGGCGGCAGGGCGACGAGCTGACCCGGCCCGGCCGGAAGAGCCGGACGGTGAAAAAGCTGATGATCGACGAAAAAATCCCCCGGCGGGACCGGGAACGGGTCCCAGTGGCCGCGGACGGGGACGGCGTCATCGCCGTGGCCGGGCTGGGCGGCAACGCCCGGCACCCACGTTTCGGCGCGGCCCTCCGGTTCATCCGGCGGGAGAGAACAGACACCACCACAGAAACAGAAAGAATGGAAGGATGAGCGACTATGCTGGAACAGGACATTGAACGGGTACTTTTTTCTGAGGAAGAGCTGGATAAGCGGGTGAGCGAGATCGCCGCCGAAATCAACCGGGACTACGCCGGGAAGGAGCCTATGCTCATCTCGGTGCTGCGGGGTTCCTTTGTGTTTATGGCCGACCTGACCCGGAAGATCGAGGTGCCCTGCACCATCGACTTCATGTCCGTGTCCTCCTACGGCAAGGGCACCACCTCCACTGGCCAGGTGCAGATCACCAAGGACCTGTCCGACGACATCGAGGGCAAGGACATCATCGTGGTGGAGGACATTCTGGACTCGGGCAACACCCTGTCCTACCTGATGGAGCTGCTCCGGGCCCGCAAGCCCGCGTCCATGAAGCTGTGCACCCTGCTGGATAAGCCCGACCGCCGGGTGAAGGAGGTCCACGTGGACTACAGCGGCTTCGCCATCCCCGACGAGTTCGTGGTGGGCTACGGCCTGGACTACGCCGAGAAGTACCGCAACCTGCCCTACATCGGCATCCTCAAGCCCCGGGTGTACGGCGGCGAGGGCTGAGCGCCCCCGTCCATCCCGGCCTTCCGGCGGCGTATCATAAGCTGTGAAATGAAACGGGCCCGCCCTCAACGGGCGCCCCGTGGAGGGAGAGGTCCGTATTGAAGAAGAAAATTTCCGGCCGCGACCTGGTGTTCTACCTGTTCATTTTCCTCATTTTGCTCTCCACCGTCTACGCGCTGATGGGGCTGAACGCGGGGAAAGCGGTCTACTACTCTGAGATCCACGACCTGCTGGACAACCAGCAGGTCAAGACCCTGCAGGTCAAGGACGACGTGGTGACCATGGAGCTGTGGGAGCCCTACCAGGGCAGCTATACGGTCAGCTACAAGCTGCCCAGCTTTGAGCTGTTCTACCAGGACTTCAACGACACCATTGTCAAGCAGCACGCCAACGGCATCATCCAGGCCTTTGACTACCCGGCGGGCTTCCGTCTGCCCGCCTGGGCCAGCGCCCTGCTGCCCACGCTGGTGATCGTGGTGGTGTTCTTCGCCATGTGGTACATCATGTTCCAGCGGCAGGCCGGGGGCGGCGGCGGCGCCGACAAGACCAGCCGGTACTCCCGGGCCCGCACCCGCACCGTCTCCGACGAGGGCAAGAAGGTCACCTTTGCCGATGTGGCCGGCGCCGACGAGGAGAAGGAGGAGCTGCGGGAGGTGGTGGAGTTCCTGCGGGACCCCAAGCGCTTCCTGGCCCTGGGCGCCCGCATCCCCAAGGGCATCCTGCTGGTGGGCCCTCCGGGCACCGGCAAGACCCTGCTGGCCAAGGCCGTGGCCGGTGAGGCCGGGGTCCACTTCCTGTCCATCTCCGGCTCCGACTTTGTGGAGCTGTACGTGGGCGTGGGCGCCAGCCGTGTCCGGGACCTGTTTGACCAGGCCAAGAAGAACGCCCCCGCCATCGTGTTCATCGACGAGATCGACGCTGTGGGCCGCCAGAGAGGCACCGGCCTGGGCGGCGGCCACGACGAGCGGGAGCAGACGCTCAACCAGCTGCTGGTGGAGATGGACGGCTTTGCCGCCAACGAGGGGGTCATCGTCATGGCCGCCACCAACCGGCAGGACATTCTGGACCCCGCTCTCCTGCGCCCCGGCCGGTTTGACCGGCAGATCTACGTGGGCGCCCCCGACATCAAGGGCCGGGAGGAGATCCTGAAGATCCACGCCCGCAACAAGCCTCTGGCCGAGGACGTGGACCTGAAGGACGTGGCCAGGGCCACCGGCGGCTTCACCGGCGCGGACCTGGAGAACCTGATGAACGAGGCCGCCCTGCTGGCCGCCCGCCGGGGGGAGCGGTTCATCACCAAGCCCGACCTCCACGAGGCGGTCATCAAGGTCATCGCCGGGCCGGAGAAGAAGAGCCGGGTGGTCATCGAGCGGGAGCGGAAGCTCACCGCCTACCACGAGGCGGGCCACGCCGTGGTCAGCCACGCCCTGGAGACCGCCGACCCGGTCCACCAGATCACCATTGTGCCCCGGGGCCGTGCCGGCGGCATGACCATCTCCCTGCCCCAGGAGGACAAGAGCTTCCTCTCCCGCACCGAGCTGGAGGAGCGCATCGCCTCCCTGCTGGGCGGCCGGGTGGCCGAGCAGCTGGTGCTGGGGGACATCTCCACCGGCGCGGGCAACGACCTGCAGCGGGCCTCCGCCATCGCCCGCAACATGGTCATGCGGTACGGCATGAGCGACAAGCTGGGCAGCGTGGTCTTTGACTCGGGCCACGACGAGATCTTCATCGGCCGCTCCATGGCCCAGGCCAAGAGCTACTCCGAGGAGACCGCTGACCTGATCGACCAGGAGGTCAAGGCCATCATCGACAAGGCCTACGCCCGGTGCAGGGATATCCTCACCCGGCAGCGGGAGCAGCTGGAGCTGACCGCCCAGTACCTGCTGGAGAACGAGACCATGGACGCCGCTGACTTCGAGCTGGTCTTCACCGACCCGGACGCCCTCCGGGAGGAGGACGGCAGCATCAAGAGCCGTGTGGAGGACGTGCCCTCCATCCGCCGCCAGCGGAGCGAGCTGACCCCTGAGGGCAGGCGGGTGTCTCCCGGGGACATCGACGTGCCCGCCCCCGACGAGGGAAAGCCCGAGGACAAGAAGTAAGAACTACACATATCGCAAAACAGCGGGACATCCGGAGTTATCCGGATGTCCCGCTGTTTTTGTCCGCCAGTTCGGGCGGCCCCGACTTGGACTTGCCCAGGCGGCGGCGGTACTGGGAGGGGGTACAGCCGTACTCCGCCTTGAACCGGCGGAGGAAATAGCTCTTCTCCCGGAAGCCCAGGGACTGGCTGATGTCCTGCACCGCCCGGTCGGTGTGCTCCAGGGCCCAGAGGGCCTGTTCCATGCGGATGTGATAGAGCTTCTGGCTGAAGGTCTCGCCGGTGACCCGGCGGAAATAGGCGGAGAGGTAGCTGGGGTTGTAGTTGAACCGGCGGGCCAGATCGGTCAGGGTGACGGTGTCGTAGTGGTCGCCCATATACTTGAGCAGCTGGCCGAAGGGGTTGTCCCGCAGCATGGTGGAGCGGCTCACCGAGAGATGGCTCTGAAATCCCCGCTGGAGCAGGGTGAAGAGCTGGACCGTGCCGCAGTGGAGCAGCTTGGGGGTGAAGCTGTCCCCGGTGAGCAGCTCCCGGCACAGGGCCAGGGCACAGCCCCACACCGGGTCCCCGGACCGGTAATCAAAGCAGAGGAACTCCTCCTCCGGGTCCTCCAGGCGCATCAGGTCGAACAGGATGCGGCAGTCGGCCAGCTGGCTGAAGAACAGCCCGTCGAAAAAGGCCGCGGGATAGCGCAGGGCCAGCACCCGGCCCTCCTCCACCTGGTAGCCCCTCCGGCTGCGCAGCAGCAGAAAGCTGCCCGGCGTCAGGGGGATGGTCCGCTTGCTCCTCAGGCGCAGCCGCACGCTCTCCGGGGTGAACAGCAGCAGAAAGTGGCCCCCGGGGTGCTCCCCCGGCCCCTCGGCCTCCAGGGTCACGCCCCCGGCCTGGACCGGTCCCGCCGCCAGCCCCGCCAAAACCAGATTCCACGCTCCACGCTGCGCCATGGACCAATTCCCTCCCCTGTTCCAGGTTTCTCCGCCTGTTATTATACTGTTTTTTGCCCCCGGGCTACAAGAGCGACCGGGAAGAAATCCAAAAATAAGACACTTTTGGCACAAGATACGTCAATTGTTGGGGGAATGTGGATGTGATAATCTTTTAACGAACACCGGGCGGCAGGGGAACGCACCTGCCGTTTGCCCGGGCGGGCAGGCCGGAGAGGTATTCCGGCAGGGCCCATGCTGCAAGGAGGATATGGAACATGAGAGGAACCATCAAAAAACTGCTGTCCCTTGTGCTGTGCGGCGCCATGCTGGCCGCCGTGCTGGGGGGCTGCATCAACCAGGAGACGGAGACCACCCCCTCTGTCTCCCCCAGCGCCAGTGAGGAGGTCTCCCAGTCTCCCGCCGGCGGCGTGACCGACGGCACCTACACCGGCACCGCCGAGGGTTTCGGCGGCGAGGTGAGCGTGACCATCACCGTGTCCGGCGGCGCCATTACCGCCGTGGACGCCGCAGGCGACAGCGAGACCGAGGACGTGGGCCGGGCCACCCTGCCCGACCTGGCCCAGCAGATCCTGGACGCCCAGAGCGCCGACATTGACGGCGTGTCCGGCGCCACCGTCACCAGCGAGGCCGTCATGGCCGCCGCCAAGGACGCCATGACCCAGGCCGGCATGTCCGTGGAGGAGGAAGCGGCCCCCGCCGGTGAGGACGAGGAGGTCACCGCCGACGTGCTGGTCATCGGCATGGGCGCCTCCGGCACCATGGCCGCCCTCAGCGCCGCTGAGGCGGGCGCCACTGTGGTGGGCGTGGAGAGCACCGGCGTGCTGGGCGGCATGGGCAACGCAGCCCAGGGCATGTTCGCCATCGGCACCTCCCTCCAGTACGAGCGGTACGGCGACGATCTGGGCTCCGACGAGGAGTACTGGTACGAGAAGCTGATGGACCAGAGCAACCAGCTGGCCAACGCCCAGCTCATCCGCACCTTTGTCAGCGAGGCCAAGAACACGGTGGAGTACCTGCTGGACAAGGGCGTGAAGGTCTACCTGTCCAAGACCGCCCAGCAGATCGCCCACTTTGACGAGACCATCATCTACCACCGCTGGAACAACGCCGACCCCTTCACCTACCTGGGCCAGGCCCTGGACGACAACGGCGTGGACATCCGCTACAACACCACCGCCACCAGCCTGCTCACCGATGACAGCGGCGCGGTGACCGGCGCCGTGTGCACCAAGGAGGACGGCGGCACCCTGACCGTCAACGCCGGCGCGGTGATCGTCTCCACCGGCAGCTTCGCCGGCAACGAGGAGATGATGCGCCAGGCCCTGGGCGACAAGGTGTATGACACCGTCAACGTCATCGGCGGCAACGACGGCTCCGGCCTGCAGATGATGTACGACGTGGGCGCCGCCCAGGGCGAGCTGCTCACCATGAACCACGGCGTGGGCACCAAGACCGCCGACATCGAGGTGGCCGAGCAGCTGACCCTGAACACCCCCATCCTGTGGGTCAACCACCTGGGCGAGCGGTTCATGAACGAGGACCTGCTGAAGGACACCGTGGAGTTCTCCAGCGCCGTGCTGGCCCAGGGCGGCTACGCCTACACCATTGTGGACCAGGCCACCGTGGACCGCTGGTGCGACAGCTCCTATGAGAACACCGGCACCTGGGTCCACTATTGGGACCGCTTCGGCATCATCGGCGAGGACGGCGAGCGGACCATCTACCACGCCATCGTGGACCCGGAGGTCTTTGCCAGCGACTTTGAGAAGCTGACCGAGAGCGGCGACGGCAAGGTGTGCCAGACCCTGGACGAGGTGGCCGAGTTCATCGGCTGTGACGCCGACACCCTGAAGGACACCGTGTCCCGCTACAACACCTACGTGGCCAGCGGCGACGACGAGGAGTTCTTCAAGAGCGCTGAGAGCCTGGTCTACTCCGTGGAGGAGGGCCCCTTCTACGTCACCAAGGGCTACAACGCCGTGCTGGGCGCCCTGGGCGGCGTAAACGTGACCAAGGAGCTCCAGGTGGTGGATGACGACATGAACCCCATCCCCGGCCTGTACGCCACCGGCAACAACTGCAGCGGCGTCAGCGTGGCCGCCTACGTCAACGTGGAGGGCGTGGGCCTGGGCTTCGCTCTGACCTCCGGCCGTCTGGCCGGCGCCAACGCGGCTGCCGCCGTGCTGGGCCAGTAACCAGCCTCTTTCCCCGATTTTTTTCGCTCCCCGGACGGGATTTCCGTCCGGGGAGTTTTTTCGCCCAGGAGAATAAAAGTCCGGTTTATAGGACTTGTTATTTGCTATACTGTGCACGTAAGGACAGGAGAGACAGCCCGCCAAGGCGGGGCAGACAGAAAGGAGTGTCCGGTTATGAACGAGTATTCCATGCGCTGGGTCCGTGGTCATGTGGAGGTGTACGACGCCTACGGGCGCTTCCGCTTCTCCGCCGACAGCGAGCGGGAGGCCCTGGCCGAGCTGGCCGAGGAGGCCGCCTGACAGACAAGGCCGCGCCCCCGGATACCCTGTCGCAGGGGATCCGGGGGCGCGGCTTTATGAGAGAGGGGAGGATGTCGTGTCAGCCCTTCAACGCCTGGGCGGCGTCCATGGTCAGCTGGGCGATGAAGGAGAGGGTGGTGTGCTCGTAGCCCCGGAACAGGCTGTCAAACTTGTCCTGGAAGGGGTCGCTCCACTTGTGGTCGATCGCGGCGTAGCCCATCATGGCGCCGTACAGGGTGGCGATCTGGCCTCCGTTGCAGTCCACGTCCTGGCCGCACATGGCGATGATGTGCATGCACTCGTCAAAGTCGTTGCCGGCGAAGTAGAGGGCCACCACCTCGGCCGCCGCATTGGGATAGGTGTGGATCCAGTTGTAGCGCTTGTACTTCTCCTCACACTCCCGCCAGGCGGGCTCCCAGGCGTCGTGGCGCCGGCAGGCGTCCCAGGCGAACTTGACCACCGAGTAATACTCGCTCTTGGGGGGAATGAGGGCGATGGAGTCCTCCAACACCTTGCGGATGTCGGTCTCCACATAGGCAAGGGCGGTCATGACGGCGTTGAACACCTCGCCCAGGATGCCGTTGTTGACATGGGAGACGGCGCCGTCGATCCAGGCCAGCCGGGCGGCCAGCTCCGGGTCGCCGGGGGCCACCATGCCGCAGACGGAGCCCCGCATCTGGGCGCCGATCCACTCGTTCCAGGGGTTGTTGACCTTGGCGCTCATGGGCGGGAAAATACCCCGCTTCATGTTGCGGAAGGCGGCCTCTTCCGCGGTCCAGGTGTACTCGATGCGGCCGATCCACTCCATGCCGATGTCCTCGGAGGTCACCTTGGAGCCGTGATCCCGGACGGCGTTGAGGAAGGCCAGCTCAAAGAGCACGTCGTCATTGTAGGTGGTGGGCTCCCGGAGATAGCCGTAGATCTCGCCAAAGGTCTCCCGCAGCTTGTCGGTGCAGTAGCCCTCGATGATGGTGCCCACGGCGGCGCCCGCCACCTGGGCGATCCAACCGGCGTGCTGCCGTTCAAAGATGGGGATATTGTCGGGCACGGCCCTGGGCGCGGGGAAGGTGACTTCGGCGGCGTGGTCGTCAAAGGACTCGTACTGGGCGTAGCTCCAATAGGGGTGGTCGGGGATCTTGGGAGCCCGGCCCAGCACCTCGAAGAGCTTGGCATAGTACTGGAGCATCTTCACATCATCGTGCTCGTCAAATGCCTTCTGCATGATGGGGATCAGGGCCTCGGCCTCGGTCACGTCGTAGCCCTTGTTCTCCATGGCCTGGATGGCGCCCAGCAGGGTGTGGTCGGGGGCCAGGGAGCCGGGCACACGGGTGTACCAGCGGCCACGGGCCTCGTTGATGTCCAGTGCGCCCTGGTCCACCTTGGCCTCCATCCAGGAGGACTCCTCCTTGGTCTGGAGACGGGGGGTGGTTTCAAACAGGGCCTTTGTGGTCAGCTCACGCGCTTTCATTGGCATTCACGTTCCTTTCTTACCGGCTGCCTCCGCTGCGGCGCCCGCCCCGGAGGAGTTCTTTGCTTTCCTCTGTGTTCTGATGTAGGAGTAGATGGCAATGGCAATGATGGTGATGGCGTAGGGCAGGGCCTGCACCAGACGGGCAGGCACGTTGAGCATCTGGAGCCGGGTGGCCAGGGAGTCGGCGGCGCCGAAGATGATGGAGGACAGGAGCACGCCGAGGGGTGTGCCCCGGCCCATGCCCTCGGCGGCCATGCCGATGTAGCCTCGGCCGGCGATCATTTCCCGGGAGAAGTTGGACACGTAGGCCATGGACATAAACGCGCCGCCCATACCCGCCAGGCCGCCGGCGATAATGGAGGTCAGATAGCGGTATTTCCGCACATGGATGCCCACGGAGCGGGCCGCCTGGGGATTTTCACCCACAGTGCGGATGCGCAGTCCGGTAGGGGTCTTGTAGATGAGGAAGAAGAGCACGATGACCAGCAGCACGGCCACATAGGTCAGGATATTGTGTCCGGACAGGATGTCGCCCAGGATGGGGATGTCCTTGAGGATGGGGATGTCGATGCTGGGGCACACCGGGCTGTTAAGGCTCTGGGTGGAGCCCTTTTCGCCGGTGACATAGTACAGAACGAAGATGGTCAGGCCGCTGGCCAGGGTATTGAGGGCGATACCGGCCAGGATGGCCTCGCTGCCCAGCCGGAGGACCACAAAGGTATACAGGCAGGCGAAGAAGGCGCCCGCGGCAAAGGCGATGACCACGCCCAGGAAGGCGCTGCCGGTGAAGTAGCCGCCCAGCACGCCCGCCAGGGAGCAGAGAAGCATGATGCCTTCGGTTCCGATGGCGTCCACGCCGCCCTTGTAGAAGACCATACAGGCCATGGCGGCGTACAGCACCGGGGTCATAACGCGGATGGTGGTGAAGAAGAAGTCGGTATTAAAGATGACCTGAATGATATCAGCCATTTGCGCTCACCGCCTTATTCTCAAGCTCTTGGGTCTCCTTGATGATCATTTTCTTTCGGAAGCCGCTCAGAATGGCCTGGGCGGAGATGAGAACGATGACCACCGCCTGGATGATCTTCACGATTTCAAAGGGCACGTCGCTGGTGCGGGACATGATATCCGCGCCGATGCGCAGATAGGCCAGGAACAGGGCGGCCAGGGGCACGTATTTGGCCTTATAGCGGGCCACGATGGCGATCAGGATGCCGTCCCAGCCGTAGTTGGTGAGCTCCAGGTACTGGAACCGGCGGTACATGCCGAACAGCTCCACCGAGCCGCCCAGGCCGGCCAGCGCGCCGCCCAGGAACTGGGTGCCGATGATGACCGCGGCGGTGCCGACGCCCGAGTATTTGGCCATCCGGCCGTTGCTGCCCACCAGGGTGGCCTTATAGCCCAGAGGGGTGCGCTCCAGGATGAAGTGGCAGGCCACCACGCAGAGAATGGCGATGATCAGGCCGGCGTGGACGCGGGTACCGGGGATGATGGTGGGCAGCTCCATGCTGGCGGGGAACTGGTAGGTGTACTTGCTGTTGATCTCCGGGTCGATGAAAAAGGTCTGGATAAAGTACAGGCCCACATTGAGACACACATAGTTGAGCATCAGGGAGGTGACGATCTCGTTGGCGCCGCACTTGACCTTCAGGATGCCGGGGATCAGGGAGGTGACGCCGCCGGCCACAGCCGCCAGGATCATGGCCACCAGCAGGTTGAGCACAGGGGGCAGCGGAAGGGTCAGGGCGGAGATGGCGGCCACCACCGCGCCCAGGAAGAAGCCGCCCTCGGCGGACAGGTTGAACAGGCCGGTGCGGTACAGGATGACGATGGACAGGCCTGTAAACATGATGGGGATCATCTCCTCCACCACGTTGCCCATGCGGCGCACGGTGGTGAGGGGACCGAAAAGGAAGTTGAAGATGGCGTTCAAAGGCTCGCTGCTGACGCACAGCACGATCACAAAGACGATGAGCAGTGCAATGCCGATGGCAACAGCTGTGCGGAGCGCCTCGACCCAGGCCATTTTACTGTGCCGCTTCACACAGAGCCCCCCTTTCTTCCGCAGTCTGCTTCTTTACGCCCAGCATATAGAGGCCCAGCTCCCGCTCTGTGACAGCCTTGCTGTCCGGGAAGTAGGCGGCCACTTCGCCGTCGCACATGACCAGGATGCTGTCGCTCAGCTCCAGGACCTCGTTCAGGTCGGCGGAGATGAGCAGGATACCCCGCCCCTGGTCCCGCAGGGCCACAAGTTTTTTCCAGATGAATTCGTTGGCGCCCACGTCGATGCCGCGGGTGGGCTGGTTGGCGATCAGCAGGTCGGGATCGGCGGAGAACTCCCGGGCCACGACCACCTTCTGCATGTTGCCGCCCGAGAGCATTGACACGGCCTGGTCGCCGTTCCGGCACAGAATGGTGAAAGCGTCGATGAGCTTGGCGCATTTTTCCCGGATCTGCCGCAGGTTCAGCAGGCCGCCCCGGCGAAACTCCGGCTTGTCGATCCGGTCCGACATGAGGTTTTCCCAGATACTCAGGCTCCCCGCCACGCCGGTGGAGATGCGGTCCTCGGGGATGTAGGACACGCCGGAGGCGCGGATATCCTTGATACCCAGGGGAGAGAGATCTTTGCCGTTGAGCAGGACCTTGCCGCTGCTGGGCTTTTTCAGGCCGAAGATGCACTCGGCCAGCTCGTTCTGGCCGTTGCCCTCTACGCCGGCCACGCCCAGAATCTGTCCCCGGCGCAGGTCAAAACTCACGTCCTTGAGCTTCTGCCGGCGCTCGTCGTTCCAGTAGTTCAGGTGCTGGATCTCCAGCAGCTTGTCGCCGAAAGCGGGGGCGGACTTCTGCACGTTGAGCACCACGTCCCGGCCCACCATGAAGCGGGAGATCTCCTCCTCCGTGGAGCCCTCCACCGGCATGCTGCCGATGGTCCGGCCGCCCCGGAGCACGGTGATGTTGTCGCAGATCTGCCGCACTTCCTTGATCTTGTGGGAGATGAAAATGATGGTGTGGCCGTGCTGCTTCAGCAGGAGCAGCTGCTCGAAGAGTTCCTCGGTCTCCTGGGGGGTGAGGACGGCGGTGGGCTCGTCCAGAATCAGCAGTTTGGCGCCCCGGGCCAGGACCTTTAAAATCTCCACCTTCTGCTTCAGACCCACGGAGAGGGTCCCCACCTTTGCCTCCGGGTCCACGTTCAGGTTGTACTTTTTGGCCATGTCCGCCACCATCTGGCTGGCCTTTTTACCGTCGGTAAAGGGGCCCTTTCGGGGCTCCATGCCCAGGACGATGTTCTCATACACCTTCAGGGAATCCACCAGCATAAAGTGCTGATGCACCATGCCGATGCCCTGCTTGATGGTCTCGGCAGGGCTGGAGGTCTCCAGCTTCTTTCCCTCAAAGTAGATTTCTCCGCTGTCCTTGGACTCAAATCCGAACAGAATTTTCATCAGGGTACTTTTTCCGGCGCCGTTTTCTCCCATCAGCGCGTGGATCTCACCCTTCTGGACGGAAAGCGTGACGTCTTTGTTGGCCATAACGCCGTTTGGGTAGATCTTGGTGATGTTTTCCATGCGCAGGATCTCTTCGCCCATGGCAGAGCCTCCTCTCTCTCAATCAGTGCCGCTCCGGACCACGCCGGGAAAGGAACGGCTGGCCTCCGCGGGGCGGCGTCAGGCAGCCCTTGGGAGAAAAAATGCGGGGCGCGCTGTAATCGGCGCGCCCCGCAGCGACGATTACGGCTTGCAGGAATCCAGGATTGCGTTGAGTTCGTCAGTGGGAAGACCCAGCGCGGAAGTGACCGTTACCTCTCCGTCCAGCACGGCCTGACGGGCCTCGTCCACTTTGTCCCGGATCTCCTGAGGGACATTCTTTTCATAGTACTCGTTCACGGCGATATCGGAGGCGCCCTCCTGGATGCCCAGCGTCTCGCTGCTGCCCCAGGGCACGGTGCCCTCCAGCTCCATCTCGGCGAAGCGGTACAGGGACTGGCCCACTTCCTTCATGACGGAGGTGAGGATCACGTTGGCCTTGTCCTCGTCGGTGCCCTGGAAGAGCATGGCCTGGTCGGAGTCCACGCCGATGATGTACTTGCCCTGCTCCACGGCGGCCTCAATGCAGCCCAGGCCGGAGGTCATGGCCGCGGGGAAGATGATGTCCACGCCCTGGTTGTACTGGGCCAGGGCCAGCTCCTTGCCCTTGGCGGTGTCGGTCCAGGAGCCTACGTAGGAGACATAGACCTTGATGTCCGGGTCCACGGACTGGGCGCCCTCAATGTAGCCCACCAGGAAGTCGGAGATGATGGGGTCCTCCTCGCCGCCGATAAAGCCGATCTTCTTGTCGGCGTTGGCGTTGGGCATGTCGGAGATGGTCACCAGGCCGGCCAGAACGCCGCCCAGATAGGAGCCCTCGTTCTGCTTGTAGCTGATGGCGTAGACGTTGGGGTAGGCGCCCTCGTCAATGGTGGTGTCGAACATGACGTACTTCTGGTCGGGGAACTCCTCCGCCAGCTGCTCGATGATCTCGATGGTGCCGGAACCGTTGACGATGATGGCGTCGTACTCGCCGGTGTCGGACAGATCCATCAGCGTGGGCTCCCACTTGGTCTGGTCGCTGCCGATCTCCAGGATCTTGGTCTCGCAGCCCAGCTGCTCGGTGATCATGTTCATACCGGCGGCGGCGGAGTCGTTGAAGGACTTGTCGCCCAGCTGGCTGGTGACCACAAAGCAGAACTTGGGCTTGGAGGGGTCAGCGGAGCTGCCGGACTGGGTTTCGGTGGTGCTGCTGTTGTTGCAGCCGGCCAGCAGGCCCAGCAGCAGGGTGGCGCCGAGAGCGAGAGACAGGATACGCTTTTTCATGCTAGACACTCCTTTTCCATATTGACCAATGCGGTTTATATACTCCCATTATCCAATGGGAATGGGCACGAGTGATAAAACGTTTTATCTAGTCAAATGTCTGCTTGCGGGTGCCTTGTTTTCTTCATAATACCCTGTAAAGCGCTGCCTGTCAAGTGGTTTTTTGTGATAAATGTTGAAAAAACTAAAATATCCCCTTGCAATCTTGCGCGCTTCTCTCTATAATGAAATCATACGAAATAAAACGTTTATCCACCCATTTGACCAAAAGCAAGGAGTGAGATCTTTTGGGTGTCACCATCAAAGACATTGCCCGCAAGCTGGGCGTTTCCACCACAACGGTCTCCCTGGTGCTGAACAACAAGCCCAGCCGTATTTCCCCCGAGACGCGGCAGGCGGTGCTCCGCGCGGCGGCGGAGCTGAATTACCACCCCAACCAGATCGCGGTCAGCATGGTGACCAGGCGTACCGGGACCATCGGGCTTCTGCTCCCAGACATCAGCAACCTGTATTTCTCCTCCCTGGCCAAGGTGATCGAGTCCGAGTGCAGCGCGCTGGGATACAACGTGCTCTATGGCAACACCAACGATTCCGTGGAGAATGATTTCAAATATCTGGAATTATTTCTCCTGGGGCGGGCGGTGGATGCGGTGATCCTCACGCCGTCCTACCAGCTGGGCGAGGAGGAGCGGGTCCGCTTCCGCAGTCTGGTGGAGTCCAGCGGGATCCCGGTGGTGACCGTGGACCGGCGGATGCAGCAGATGGAGGTGCCCTGTGTCTGCGTGGACCAGGAGCTGGGCGGCTACCTGGCCACAAAGCACCTGCTCTCCCTGGGCCACCGCAGGATCGGGTGCATTACGGCCCAGCCCAACGTGTCCGGCTCGGCGGAGCGCCTGAGAGGTTACCGCAGAGCGCTGGAGGAGGCCGGGGTGTCCTTTGACCAGGCTCTGGTGGTGGCGGGCAACTACCATGTGGAGAGCGGCATTCAGGCCCTGCCCATTCTGCTGGGGCAGGGAGTGACGGCCATTTTCGCGGCAAATGATATGATGGCCATCGGCGTGCTGAGAGAGTGCCGCAGGTTCCACCTGCGGGTGCCGGAAGACCTGTCCGTGGTGGGCTTTGACGACATTTTTCTGGCGGAATTTCTGGAGCCGCCGCTGACCACGGTGTATCAGCCGCTGGACGACATTGGCCGGGAGGCGGTCCGCCAGGTGGCGGAGATGCTGCACGGAGAGACGGGCGGCGAGCGCATCATATCCTTCAAACCCTCGCTGAGGATTCGCGGCAGCACGATGAGATGGGCGGGCGCCCAGGAGACAGCTGGGAAATAGAGAGGGAGGAACAAAATGAGACTGCTGAATTTCGGTTCCATGAACGTGGACCACGTGTACCAGGTGGAGCACTTTGTCCGGCCGGGGGAGACCATCTCCGCCCTGAAGCTGGACTACTTCTGCGGCGGAAAGGGGCTCAACCAGTCGGTGGCCCTGGCCCGGGCCGGGGCGGAGACCTACCATGCCGGCATGCTGGGCAAGGGCAGCGAGGAGCTGGAGCAGATGCTGGTGCGCAGCGGCGTGCAGATGGACTATATGGGCGTGTCCGCCGAGATGACCGGCCACGCCGTCATCCAGGTGGACGCCTCCGGCCAGAACAATATCATTATCTACGGCGGCTCCAACCAGGCCGTCACCCCGGCGTATATCGACAGCGTGCTCTCCCACTTCGGCCCGGAGGACATGGTGCTCACCCAGAACGAGATCAGCAATATCTCCTACCTGGCCCGCAGGTGCGGGGAGCTGGGCATCCCCCTGGTGTTCAACCCCTCTCCCATCACCGAGGGACTGCTGAAGGAGTTCCCCTTTGAGAAGGTGTCCATTTTCCTCATCAACGAGGTGGAGGGTCAGGCCCTCACCGGAGAGAGCGAGCCCGGGGCCATCCTGGACGCCCTGCTCACACGCTGGCCCCACGCCCGGGTGGTGCTCACCCTGGGGCAGCGGGGCGTGGTGTACCGGGACAGGGAGCACACCTACTCCCACGGGGCCTACAGGGTGAAGGCGGTGGACACCACCGCCGCCGGGGACACCTTCACCGGCTTCTTCCTGGCCTCCCTGGCCCGGGGGGAGGACATCCCCCGCTGCCTGGAGAACGCCTCCCTGGCCTCGGCCCTGGCGGTGTCCCGGCCCGGAGCCGCCCCCTCCATCCCCACCATGGCGGAGGTGGACGCCGCCAGAGGCACCATCACCCCCTCCCCCGCGCCCTGAGCGGAAAAAAGCGCCGTCCCGGCAGGGACGGCGCTCTCGGGCGGTCGAAAAAGTCCAAGGACTTTTCCGACCGCCTTGAAAAATGCCGTTACTTTTGTACCGCTGTGCGGTACAAAAGTCCTCGCTCCGCTCTCCGCAAGCCTTGCATCACAAGGCTTGCGGGGCATTCGATCCAATTCGAGGCGGGCGGCTGCCCCCTCGAGCTCCCCCGCCCTAATCCAGCCCATCCCGTTTGAACGGAGATTTTTTCACATGCTGAAGAGCGCCGTCCCGGCAGGGACGGCGCTCTCTTTTGCGCTTTTGCGCTCAATTGGGGATGTAGGTCCTGACCCGCAGGGTGATCCCCAGGTCCATGGTCAGGCGGCGGCACCGCTCGATCTCCTCCGGGGTCTTGTCCTTGTTCACGATGGTCATGATCACGTGGGGCACGGTGTTCCGGCAGCGGGCGGCAAAGTCCAGCATGGCCTTCCAGGCGGCGGGGCCGTCCTTGGGCTGGGTGACGGCGCAGTACTCCTCCGCCGTGGAGCCGTTGAGGGAGATGGACACCGTGTCCACCCGGCCGGACAGCTCGTGGGTCACGTCCCGGCCCAGGAACAATGCCGCGTGGCCGTTGGTGTTGATGCGCACCGGGGGCAGCCGGGGGCATCTGGCCTTCAGGGCGTCGATGAGCCAGGCGATGTCGTCCCAGCGGTACATGGGCTCCCCGAAGCCGCAGAACACGATCTCCCGGTAGCTGGTCAGGTCCCGGCGGAGGAAGTCGGCCAGGGCCTCCTCCCGGGTGGGCTCGTGGTCCAGCCACAGGTCGTCGGCGTAAATGCTGCCCTTGTGGCCGTTGTGCCGCAGGCAGAACACGCAGTTGCAGTCGCAGCGGTTGGTCAGGTTGACGTACAGCCCGCCCTTGTACTCATAGGTGATGGTCTCCATATACTCCGCCTCCTGTCATGGAATGTTGAAAAATCGCTTGCCGTTTTCCGTGGTGATGCGCCCCACCTCTTCGGCGGTCAGGCCCTTAATCTGGGCGATGGCCTCCGCCATGCGGAACACGTACCGGGAGTCGTTCCGCTTGCCCCGGTAGGGCTCGGGGGCCATGTAGGGCGCGTCGGTCTCGATCATGATCCGGTCCATGGGCAGATAGTCGATGACCTCCAGGGCCCGTCGGGCGTTCTTGAAGGTGATGACCCCGGTGAAGGACACCATCCAGCCCATGATGACCAGGGTCTTGGCGTCCTCCACGCCGCCGGAGTAGCAGTGGAACACGCCCCGGGCGTTGGGGTGAGCCCGTACCATGTCCATGCTGTCCTTGTGAGCCTCCCGGTCGTGGACGATGGCGGGCAGGTCCAGCTTCTCCGCCAGGGAGAGCTGGGCGGAGAAAAAGTCCCGCTGAAGCTTCCGCCTGTCCGGGTCCTTCTCCCAGTAGTAGTCCAGGCCGATCTCCCCGATGGCCTTCACCTTGGGGTGGGCGGCCATGGACTCCACTTCCGCCAGGTCGGAGAGGCTGGCCCCCTCCAGATTCTCCGGGTGGAGGCCTACGGCGGCATACAGGTGGGGGTACCGCTCCGCCAGGGCCACCGACTGCCGGGAGCTCTCCAGGTCGCAGCCCGGGCACAGGGCCAGCTCCACCCCGGCGGCGGGCAGGGCGGCCAGGACTTGGTCCCGGTCGGCGTCAAAGGCGTCGTCATAGTAGTGGGCGTGGGTGTCGAAATACATAGTCGCGTCTCCTTGTCAGCGGGGTTTCTTGAGCATATGATATCCCTTTTTCCGGGGATTTGCAAGGCTGGCCGGGGTTGACAGGGGCCGGAGAATATGGTATCATTCCTCCCGCAAATGAATCAGGGGAATGAAGTGCTCCCCGGGGCGTGGCCCCGAACCGCGTGTGACGCTGATGACTTCTGCATTTTGTGTGATGCAGGGGTTGTCAGCTTTTTTGCTGTTTTTGCCCCTGCGGAAGGGATGGAACTGCTATGTTGACAAGTCTGGCCTATATCCTGCTCCTGGGACTGCTCCTGGGGGCTCTGGCGGGGAAGCTGCGGCTGCCTCCCCTCATCGGCATGATTGCCGCCGGCATTCTGCTGGGGCCCTCCTGCCTGAACCTGCTCTCCCCCACCCTGCTGGGCATCTCCGCCGACCTGCGGCAGCTGGCCCTCATCATCATCCTCACCCGGGCCGGCCTGTCCCTGGACGTGGCCACCCTGAAGCGGGTGGGCCGGCCGGCGGTGCTCATGTGCTTCCTGCCCGCCTGCTTTGAGATCGCCGGCATGGTGGTGCTGGCCCCCCGGCTGCTGGGGGTGAGCGTGCTGGACGCGGCCATCATGGGCGCGGTGGTGGGGGCGGTGTCCCCCGCCGTCATCGTCCCCCGGATGCTCAAGGTCACCGAGGAGGGCTACGGCACGGACAAGGGCATCCCCCAGCTGGTGTTGGCGGGGGCCAGCGTGGACGACGTGTCCGTCATCGTCATGTTTACCATGTTCACCGGCCTGGCCTCGGGCCAGGGGGCGTCCCCCCTCACCCTGGCGGGGGTGCCGGTGTCCATCGTGTCGGGGGCTCTGGTGGGCCTGGGGCTGGGGGCGGTGCTGGCCGCCTTCTTCAAAAAATTCCACATGCGGGACTCGGTAAAGGTGGTCATCCTCCTGTCCCTGGCCTTCCTGCTGGTGGCCGCTGAGGACGCCCTGGAGGGACGCTTCCCCTTCTCCGGCCTGCTGGCCGTCATGGGCATGGGGGTGGGCCTCCAGCGGTTCCGGGGTGAGGTGGCCCTCCGCCTGTCCGCCAAGTTCTCCAAGCTGTGGGTGGCCGCCGAGGTGGCCCTGTTCGTGCTGGTGGGTGCCGCGGTGGACCTGAAGTACGCCGCTGCCGCCGGTGTGGCCGCGGTGCTGGCCGTGCTGGGTGCCCTGTGCTTCCGGGCGGTGGGCGTGCTGCTGTGCGTGGCCGGGTCCGGCTTCAGCCGCAGGGAGAAGCTGTTCTGCGTCCTCAGCTACCTGCCCAAGGCCACCGTCCAGGCCGCCATCGGCGGCGTGCCCCTGGCCATGGGCCTGGGCTGCGGCCAGATCGTCCTCACCGTGGCGGTCATCGCCATCCTGGTCACCGCGCCCCTGGGCGCCCTGGCCATTGACGTGAGCTACAAGCGGCTCCTTACCAAGGCCAAGTGAGCCTGTTTTCCACAAAATAGCAGCCCCCGGCGGAAAACTCCGCCGGGGGCGTATTTTATTGCGTTCAATCTGCTTCCTTCTCGAAAATCAGCTCGATGGCCTTGGTGCCGCCGTTGCCGGTGAACTGGGTGGGGATGTAGCCCACGTACCGCCAGCCCTGGGCGGCGTACTGGTCGATGATCTCACGGTGCTGGCAGTCGCTGTTGTTGAGCCAAAAGCCGCCGCCGGTGTACAGCGGGACATATTCATAGCGGTACATGGACATCTTCCTTTCTTTTTCACATTTTGAGCGGATGATGTGGAAAACAAACCGGACGGCCCGGACGGGCCGTCCGGTGAGAGACGGAATTTTATTTGGACTGCTCGCAGCGGCTCGGGCGCTTTAGCAGAGCTTGGCGCCGGCGGGGATGGCGTCGTCCACCATAAGCAGGTGGAGCTTCTCCTCGCCGTGCTCGGTGTGGACGGCGGAGATCAGCATGCCGCAGCTCTCCTGGCCCATCATCTTGCGGGGGGGCAGGTTGATGATGGCCACCAAGGTCTTGCCCACCAGCTCTTCCGGCTTGTAGTACATGGCGATGCCGGAGAGGATCTGCCGGTCGGTGCCGGAGCCGTCGTCCAGGGTGAACTTGAGCAGCTTGGTGCTCTTCTTCACGTTCTCGCAGGCCTTCACCTTCACGGCCCGGAAGTCGCTCTTGCAGAAGGTGTCAAAGTCCACCTGCTCCTGGGCGAAGGGCTCCACCTCCACGGCGGGTAGGGCGGCCTTGCGGGCCTGGGCCTCCAGCGCCTCCAGGGCGGCCAGCTCCTTCTCCACGTCGATGCGGGGGAACAGGTTGTCGCCCCGGCTGACGGTGACGGTGGCGGACAGGGAGCCCCACTTGCCGGCGCTCTCCCAGTCGGAGCAGCAGGGGCAGGCGCCGATCTGCCGCAGGATCTCGGCGGCGGTGTCGGGCATGAAGGGGGTGAGCAGCACGGCGGAGATGCGCAGGCTCTCCAGCAGGTTGTACATCACCCGGGCCAGGCGGGGCTTGTTGGCCTCGTCCCGGGCCAGCACCCAGGGGGCGGTCTCGTCGATATACTTGTTGGCCCGGGAGACCAGCTTGAACACCTCGCTCAGGGCGTCCTGGAAGGCAAAGCGCTCCATGACCGCCTCATAGCGGTCCCGCAGGCCGGAGGCCAGGGCGATGAGGTCGTCGTCCAGGGCGTCGGCGGTCTGCTCGGCGGGCAGGGTGCCGCCGGGGAAGTACTTGCCCACCATGGACACGGTGCGGCTGAGCAGGTTGCCCAGGTCGTTGGCCAGGTCGGTGTTGATGGTGCCGATGAGGGCCTCGTTGGAGAAGTTGCCGTCGGAGCCGAAGGGGAAGGTCCGCAGCAGGAAGAACCGCAGGGCGTCCACGCCGTACCGCTCGGAGAGCAGGTAGGGGTCCACCACGTTGCCCTTGCTCTTGCTCATCTTGCCGCCGTCCAGCAGGAGCCAGCCGTGGCCGAACACCTTCTTGGGCAGGGGCAGGTTGAGGGCCATCAGGATGGCGGGCCAGATGATGGAGTGGAACCGGACGATCTCCTTGCCCACAAAGTGGACGTCGGCGGGCCAGAACTTGTCGTAGTCGTCGTACCTGTCGTTGTCGTAGCCCAGGGCGGTGATATAGTTGGTCAGGGCGTCGATCCACACGTACACCACGTGGCCCGGGTCAAAGTCCACGGGCACGCCCCAGGTGAAGCTGGTGCGGGACACACACAGGTCCTCCAGACCGGGCTTGATGAAGTTGTTGATCATCTCGTTGACCCGGCTGCGGGGCTCCAGGAAGTCGGTGTTCTCCAGCAGGTCCTGGATGCGGTCGGCGTACTTGGACAGGCGGAAGAAGTAGGCCTCCTCCTCGGCGTCCTGGACCTCACGGCCGCAGTCGGGGCACTTGCCGTCCACCAGCTGGCTCTCGGTCCAGAAGCTCTCGCAGGGCTTGCAGTACTTGCCCTTGTAGGTGCCCTTGTAGATGTCGCCCTGCTCATAGAGCTGCTTGAAGATCTTCTGCACGGCGGCCTGGTGGTAGTCGTCGGTGGTGCGGATGAAGCGGTCGTTGGAGATGTTCATCAGCTTCCACAGGTCCAGCACGCCCCGGGGGCCCTCCACGATGTTGTCCACGTACTGCTTGGGGGTCACGCCGGCCTCCTTGGCCTTGTCCTCGATCTTCTGGCCGTGCTCGTCGGTGCCGGTGAGGAACATGACGTCGTACCCGGTCAGCCGCTTGTAGCGGGCCATCACGTCGGTGGCCACGGTGCAGTAGGCGTGGCCGATGTGGAGCTTGTCCGAGGGGTAGTAGATGGGGGTGGTGATATAGAACTTTCCTTTATTGCTCATCGGGGGATACCTCCGTTTCAGAATCTTCGGTGCTGAGTTCCTCTTCGGGGCGGGACCGGCGGGCTTTGGATTCGGGCCGGGCGTCGTTGGCCAGGAGAGCCGTCACGTTGGCGGTAAGGTTGAGGATGCAGAAGCCGTAGAGCAGGACCACATAGAGCTCGTGGCCGTCGGCCAGGGTCACCAGGGAGAAGTACACCCCCAGCAGGGAGAACAGGGCGGAGCGGAACACCTTGGCCCGCTCAAAGGAGAAGCCCGCCGTGAAGTACAGCCCCAGCAGGGAGGCGATGATGGCGAACAGCTCGTAGATATAGTCCTGGCGCACCGGGTCCCCGGCCCGGACCTGGTAGGCGGCGATGAGCCAGATGCAGCCCATGTAGGCCGGGGCCAGCAGAGGGAAGCTGAACTTGCCCTTGCCCTCGCTCCGGTAGTTGTTCTTGCCGGTGGAGAGGACGCAGAAGAAGGAGATGGCGGAGAGCAGCCCCAGGATGGCCCGGGGCAGCACATTGAACAGGGGCGTGCCCTGGGCGTTGCCCGCCCGGGCGGCGGCCACGGCATCCTGGTAGGCGGCGGGGATGCCCATGTAGTTGAGCACCGCCGAGGCCAGCAGCAGGAAGGCGGAGAGCACCATGGCGGTGACGTACACCGTGTTGCCCTTGGCGGCAAAGGCGGCGTCATAGCCGCCGGCGAAGGGCCGGTGCTTGCCCCGGCACAGCAGAATGAACACCACCGCCAGCACTGCCGACCAGAGGATCAGCGCCCAGGTGGAGGGCATGTTGGGGGTGACCAGGCCGGTGTCCGCCTCAAAGGCGGTGGCCAGCTCCCAGCGGCGGAGAAACAGTCCCACAATACCCCCGCCCACCGCCAGGGACGGGAGGACAATCTCTTTTCGCATTGCGGCAAGACCTCACTCAGGAAAATAAAGATAGTAGCCAATACAGCAGTATATCACAAAAGAAGGAAATTTGCACCGTTTTTTCCGGTCGGGCTCGTGCGGGGGGCCGAAAAGCGGGCACCTTCCGCCCAGGGGGAAGGCTTGCCTCGGGCAGAGACTGAAACACGGCGCAGAGGCCCCGTGCGGCATTGAGAACGCCTCTTGAATTGCAGCAACTTACAAGTCTGGGCGGGTAACTCTGCTCGGGCCATGCAGTCACGATACGGACCAGCCGAACCGGCATAGTAACTGCTCTCAGGTTTGGCGGGTCATTGAATTTTGCCGCCGCAATCCGCATCTCCGAAAGGGGGTACCAGGGGGAAACGGGCGCGTTTGGCCCTGGAAGGGCCCTCTGCGCCTGTTGCCCCATGGCGGCTTTTGGGTACTTTTCGCCGGAGAAAAGTACCCCGCCGGAGGCCGTTCCCCTCATCCGTCTGGCCTTCGGCCAGCCACCTTCCCCCCAGGGGGAAGGCTTGGGATGCGGCGGTCATGGGAGGGCCTTCCCCTCATCCGCCCCAGTGTGCGCACTGGGGCACCTTCCCCCCCGAGGGGAAGGCTTTGATCAGCCGTTGGCGGCCATGGACTCCAGATACTCGTCGTAGGTCATCTTGCGGTCGATGAGCTTGCCGTCGTCGGTGAAGTCAAAGATGCGGTTGCACACGGTCTGGACCAGCTGGTGGTCGTGGGAGGACACCAGCACGTTGCACTTGACAGCCTCCAGGCCGTTGTTGACGGCGGCAATGGACTCCAGGTCCAGGTGGTTGGTGGGCTGGTCCAGCAGCAGCACGTTGGCGCCGGAGAGCATCATCCGGGAGAGCATGCAGCGCACCTTCTCGCCGCCGGAGAGCACCTTCACGGGCTTGTACACGTCGTCGCCGGAGAAGAGCATCCGGCCCAGGAAGCCCCGGAGATAGGCCTCGTGGGGGTCGGAGGAGTACTGCCGCAGCCACTCCACCAGGTTGTCGTCGCAGTCCTTGAAGAACTCGGTGTTGTCCTTGGGGAAGTAGGAGAAGGTGGCGGTCTGGCCCCACTTTACGGTGCCCTCGTCGGGCTCCATCTCCCCCACCAGGATCTTGAACAGGGCGGTGTGGGCGTTCTCGTTGTCGCCCACGAAGGCGATCTTGTCCCCGTGGCCCACGATAAAGCTGACGTGGTCCAGCACCTTTACGCCGTCGATGGTCTTGCTGACGTCGGTGACAAAGAGGATGTCCTTGCCCACCTCGCGGTCGGGGCTGAAGGCCACCCAGGGGTAGCGGCGGGAGGAGGCGGGGATCTCCTCCAGGGTGATCTTCTCCAGCAGCTTGCGGCGGGCGGTGGCCTGCTTGCTCTTGGACTTGTTGGCGGAGAAGCGGGAGATGAACTCCTTGAGCTCCTGGGCCTTCTCCTCGTTCTTCTTGTTCTGGTTCTTCATCAGGTTCTGCATCAGCTGGGAGGCATCGTACCAGAAGTCGTAGTTGCCCACGTACATCTTGATCTTGTTGTAGTCGATGTCCACGATGTGGGTGCAGATGGTGTTGAGGAAGTGGCGGTCGTGGGACACCACGATGACGGTGCCGGGGAAGTCCAGCAGGAAGTCCTCCAGCCAGTTGATGGCGTTGATGTCCAGGTTGTTGGTGGGCTCGTCCATCATCAGGATGTCCGGGTTGCCGAACAGGGCCTGAGCCAGCAGCACCTTCACCTTCAGACGGCCGTCCACGTTCTCCATCACGTCGTAGTGCATGGACACGGGAATGCCCAGGCCCTGGAGGATGCGGGACGCGTCGGACTCGGCCTCCCAGCCTCCCAGCTCGGCGTACTCCTCCTCCAGCTCGCAGGCCTTGATGCCGTCCTCCTCGGTCATCTCCTCCTTGGCGTAGAGGGCCTCCTTCTCCTTGCCGATGTCGTACAGCCGCTGGTTGCCCATGATGACGGTGTCCATGACGGTGTACTGGTTGTAGGCGTTCTGGTCCTGCTTGAGGATGGACATGCGGGTGTTGGGCAGGATGGACACCTCGCCGCTGGTGGGCTCCAGCTCGCCGGAGAGGATCTTCAGAAAGGTGGACTTGCCCGCGCCGTTGGCGCCGATGATGCCGTAGCAGTTGCCCTTGATGAACTGCAGGTCCACATGGGAGAAAAGGGGCTGGCCGCTGTAGGCCAGGCCCAGGTCGGTAACTGTGATCATGTCGCACTCCTTGAATATAGTAGTAATATCTACACGCGGCAGACATTGTATCACATTTGCGGGAAAAAGGATAGAGAAACAGAAAGAAAAATATCCCTGCCCGGGGGAAATCCCTTGTGCAAATCCCCCTCACCCGGTATAATGGCAAAAAAGAACCCCTGGGGGACAACACGGAAAAAGAGAGGGAACACAATGGAGTGGATGGAGTATCTGCACACAGCCCTGGAGGTGGCCGTGGAGCTGGGCATCATGCTGTTCGAGTGGGTGGGCGTGGCCGTACTGGTGGTGTCCGGCGTGCTGGGCGTGGTGCACTATATCAGGCGTGACCCGGAGACCCGGCTCAAGCTGGCCCAGGGCCTGGCCATGGCCCTGGAATTCAAGCTGGGCGGCGAGATCCTGCGCACGGTGGTGGTGCGGGACCTGAGCGAGATCGCCCTGGTGGGCGCCATCATTCTGCTGCGGGCGGCCCTCACCTTCCTGATCCACTGGGAGATCAAGAACGAGGAGGCCGCTCTGCCCGAGGCGGGGCACCCGGGCCACGGGGAGAAGGACAAAAAATAACGCAAGACCGGCGGCGGGCATTTGCCCGCCGCCGGTCTTCGCACCGGGGCTCAGTTGGACAGGGTGACGGTATAGATGCCGCCCCTGGACAGGACCACGTCCGTGGAATAGGTCCAGGAGGGCGTGCCGTTCTGCGTCCGGAAGAGGAGGTAGTTGTTCCCCTTTACCACCGCGCCGTTCTGGTCGGTGACGGTGAAACGGAGCAGGATCTCCCTGGCGCCGGGCGCCAGATAGTTGATGGTAAAGTCGCAGTCGGTAAATTCCAGCGTCTGGTCGGGCGCGCGGGTGTACCGGCAGGACAGGCTGTTGATGGTGATGTCATAGGCCAGATAGCCGCTGGAGTTGTATCCGGTGAAGTTGGCGGGCAGGTCGGGCCCCACCAGCTCCACGGACAGCGCGTCCCCGCCGGCAAGGCCCACGGCGGCGGCCTGCTCCGCCGTCAGCGCGCCGCCGGCCATCAGCCGGTCCGCCAGGCGGACGCCCGCGGAAGTCTGGGCGCTCATGGCGTTCCACGCCCACACTGCGGCGGTGCCCCGGGTAAAGGCGTCAGGGCTGGACGGGTCATAGTCCGTGATGCCCAGCTGATTGGACAGGGTCCAGGGGGAATCCCACTGGAAGTCGGCCCCGTCCTCATACCCCATGGCCCGGAGCACCAGGGTCAGGTACTGGGCCGCGTCCAGGGGGTCCATGGGGCTGAAGGCGGTGTCCGAGGTGCCCTTGGTGTAGCCCCTGCCGTAGGCGTAGCCCACGTAGGATGCGGCCCAGGCGGGCACGTCCGCAAAGGGGCTCTCCCAGCCGCCTCCGGCGCCCTCCTGGTCCTCCCCCAGCAGACGCACCAGCATGACAACCCCCTCCACCCGGGTGGGGGTGCGGTCCAGGTCAAAGTTTGGGGTGCCGTCGGCGTTGTCCCCCACGCCCTGGAACAGGCCCATGGCGTGGAGCTTCTGGGCCGCGGTCAGCGCCTGCTCCACGGACAGGCGCAGGTCCTCCGGCGCCGCGTCCGCCCCCCAGGCGGGGCCGGCCAGACCCATGGCCAGAACCAGGGTGAGCAGCAGGGATATGACGCGTCTCTTCATGAAAATCATCCTTTCCGAGGCGTTTTAAACAAGGCTATATGTCTATTTTAACAGTGTGTGCATAAAAAGTAAACTGTGTATCCAGCATATTTCCCCCTGCCTTGCGGCTTCTCTGAAGGGCATGGTATAATGAAAAAAACAGCCCGGCCCCAGAGCCGCCGGAAAAGAGGAAATTTTATGGAGAGCATGTTCCGCTGTCCCCTGTGCGCCGCCCCGCTGGAGCGGCGGGACGGGGCCTACGCCTGCCCCAAGGGGCACAGCTTTGATATTTCACGGGAGGGGTATGTCCACCTGCTCCCCGCCAACCGGAAACACTCCAAGGCCCCCGGGGACGACAAGGAGATGGCCGCCGCCCGGAACCGTTTTCTCTCCGCCGGGTACTACGGCCACCTGCGGGAGACCCTGGAGCAGCTGGCCCTCCGGTACGCCGGGGACGCGCCCCGGGTGCTGGACTCGGGCTGCGGCGAGGGGTACTACACCGCCGGAATTCACGCCGCTCTGACCTCCGCCGGGCGGCAGGTGACCATGGCGGGGGTGGACATCTCCAAGTTCTGCCTGCGCTGGGCGGCCAAGCGGACAAGAGATGTGGAATTCGCTGTGGCCTCAGCCTACCACCTGCCGGTGGCCGACGGCCGGGCCGATCTGCTGGTCAACTGCTTCTCCCCCCTGGCGGCGGAGGAATTCCGGCGGGTTCTGGTGCCCGGCGGGGTGTTTCTCTATGTGGTGCCCGCCGCCGACCACCTGTGGGAGCTGAAGGAAGTGCTCTACGACAGGCCCTATTTGAACCCCGAGGAGGCCATCCCCTACCAGGGCTTTGACTACCTGGACATCGTGAAGGCCGAGCGGGTCATCACCCCCCGCGGCCAGGACCTGGCCGACCTGTTCCGCATGACCCCCTACTACTGGAAGACCCCCAAGGAGGGCGGCCAGCGGCTCTCCGCCCTGGAGGAGCTGACGGTACGGGCCAATTTCCGGGTCCACGTGTTCCGCCGCCTGTGAGCATGCCCCGGCTCCGGCGGGCATACACATTCCCAGCGGGGCCGGAGATATGACATACAGCGAGGTTTTGAAATGAATGCTGCCTTTCTCCTGATCGGAGTTGTGATCGTGATCTGTATCCTGATGGACCGCTTCCTGGAGAAGCTGCCCATCCCGCCGCTGCTGTTCTTCATCGCCCTGGGCATGTGCTTTGGGGAGAACGGCCTGCTGCGCATCCCCTTTGATGACTACGAGGCCGTCAACCTGATCTGTTCGGCCAGCCTGGTGTTCATCATGTTCTACGGCGGCTTCGGCACCAACCTGAAGGCCGCCAGGCCGGTGGCGGCCCCGGCGGTGGTGCTGTCCACCCTGGGGGTGGCCGGTACCGCCGGAGCGGTGGGTCTCTTCGCCCACTTCGCCCTCAGGCTGCCCTGGCTGGAGAGCCTGCTCATCGGCTCGGTCATCTCCTCCACCGACGCGGCCTCCGTGTTCAACATCCTCCGGTCCAAGAAGCTGGCCCTCAAGAACCACACCGACTCCCTGCTGGAGGTGGAGTCGGGCTCCAACGACCCCATGTCCTACATGCTCACCACCGTCCTCATCGCCCTCATGTCCGGGCAGCAGGTGTCCATTCCCCTGCTGCTGCTCCAGCAGCTGGCCCTGGGGGCCCTGGCCGGGGTGCTGGTGGGCCGTCTGGCGGTGTGGCTCCTGGGCAAGAACCTGTTCACCTCCCAGCAGAGCCGCACCGTGTTCCTCTTCGGCGTGGTGCTCCTGGCCTACGCCCTGCCCGCCATGTGGGGCGGCAACGGGTACCTGAGCGTGTACCTGTGCGGCATCCTGCTGGGCAACGCCAAGCTGTCCCAGAAGAAGTACCTGGTCCACTTCTTCGACGTGGTCACCGGCGTGGCCCAGGTGATCATCTTCTTCCTGCTGGGGCTGCTGGTCACCCCGGTGGAGCTGCCTCGGGTGCTGCTGCCCGCCCTGGCCGTCATGCTCTTCCTCACGGTGGTCGCCCGGCCCCTGGTCACCGGCGTGCTGCTGCTGCCCTTCCGCCCCTCGGCGGGACAGCTGGGGGTGGTGTCCTGGGCCGGACTGCGGGGCGCGGCCTCCATCGTGTTCGCCATCTCGGCGGTGCTCAGCGGCGTGGACACCACCTACAATCTCTACAACCTGGTGTTCTGCATCGTGCTGCTGTCCATGCTCATCCAGGGCACCCTGCTGCCCCGGGTGGCGGGCAGGCTGTCCATGATCGACGAGCACGGGGACGTCAGCAAGACCTTCACCGACTACCAGGAGGAGAGCGACATCAGCTTCATCAAGATCCACCTGGGACCCGGCCACCCGTGGCGGGGCAGGGCCCTGCGGGAGCTGATGCCCCTGAAGGACCTGCTGGTGGTCATGGTGGTGCGGGGCGAGCGCACCATTGTGCCCAACGGGGACACCAGGCTGGAGGAGGGGGACCTGCTGGTGCTGGCGGCCTATCCCTTTGAGGAGCGGGAGCACCTGCGGCTGAGCGAGCTGACGGTGGAGCGGGGCCACCGGCTGGCAAACCGCACCCTGGCGGACATCGCCTCCGCCCCCAACTCCCCCAAGTACCTCATTGTACTCATCCAGCGGGGGCAGGAGGCGGTGATCCCCACGGGGAGCACGGTCATCCTGCCCGGAGACGTGCTGATCCTGGCCCAGTCGGAGGGCGCCAAGCCCAGGACCCAGGCCGGAGCGGCGGAGACATAGGACGCCGGGCGGAACGCCCGGGAGATGGAAAGGAGGAACCGACCATGAAGAGAAGACCTGTTCTGCCCGTCCGTGGGGCCTGCGCCGCCGCCCTGGTGCTGGTGCTGGCGGCTGGGGCCCTGATGCTCTTCCCCGGCAGCGTCACCATGACCTTTGCCGTCGGCCCCGACCAGGTGCGCTACCGGACCTATTCCTGGTTCGACAGCATCGTGTGGGGATACGGCAACTTCCTGGTCCCTCTGGCCGGAGTGCTGGCCCTGGGCTCCCTCTCCGGCCTGGCGGCGGGGCTGGGCAGGAACGGCGCCTTTCCCGGCACGGCCTGGGGCTTCCTCATCGCCGCCGGGTGTCTGTCCTTTATCCCGCTGTGGCTGGGGCTGACCCCCGAAGGGCCCAACTGGCTGTCCATCATCATCACAGTGTGCCTGTGGGTGGCGGCGGGGCTGCTGTGGCTGGCCCGGCCGAAAGCAGACAAAACGGCATAAAAAAGGTTCCCTCCCAAGCGGGAGGGAACCTTTTTCATATTATGCGCATTGGGTAGTTAGCCCTGGAGAGAAATGGTGGAATTGTGGAGGGCATTGAACAGCTGAATAAAATCTTCCGGGCCCTCGCTGAAGTCCCGCTCTGCCCAGAATTCAAGAATACCGAGCAGCTGGGAGGCTAAAATACGGAGAAAGTAGTCGTAGACGATCCCCTGTTTCAGCGGACAGACGCTGCCGTCGGAAAAGATCTGGACCACCCGATGACTTTTGCAGTAGTCGCGGAAATAGGTTAAAAAAGCCTGCTTAAAGGTGAGATAGTTGTGCTCGGAGAGGAAAAAACGGATGTAGTGCTGGACGGAAAAGACATAGGTGCACACGTTCTGTTCCAGCTGCATTTGGCTGTCCGAGTCCAGTGCCCGGGCGGTCTGACCCGAGGGCATAGAGAGCAGCTGCAGATATTTCTGACAGAAGGTTTTGATCATGTAGTCCAGAACAGAGCGGGGATTGTCGAAATGGTAATAAAAGGTGGAGCGGTTGACCCCCGCCTCCTCGATAAGATTGGAGATAGGGACTTTTTCTGCGGGGCGCGCTGCGGCCAACCGGCAGAGGGCGTCGCAGATTTTTTGCTTTCCGGTGACTTTCAACGAAACACGCACCTCCCAACAAAAACGAGTCATCTGTTGCAGAATGGGGGGCAATTCTATTTCAGCGACAGGGAAGAAACTGCGGGTTGTATGGAGCAGGCGGCTCTGAGATAATAATGGCAGATAGCACAATAATATAGGATTTTATTATAACCTTTTAATTCGATTTGTCAACTTGGAAGGGAAACCATTCAAATAAAAAAAGGAGGAAAAACAATGAAAAAGACCGTCAGTGCACTCGTCTGCCTCGCACTCCTGCTGTTGTTGGTTGCCTGCCAGGAGCCGACGGCAGAATCCGCGCCGCCCACGTCGCCCCAACCTTCCGTCTCACAGCAGACAACGCCCGAGCCGTCCCAGGAGGACTATATTCCCTGCGCTGGCGGCTATGCCCGGGCGGAGTTCGTGCCGATGGAGGACGGCACGGAGATCTGCTGTCTGGTGGTCACCCCGGAAAAGGAGGGGCAGTTCCCCACGGTCATCACGCAGAACTGCTATCAGGCCGCCACGGATGAGTTTACCGCCGAGTATTTTGAATCCTGCGTGGCGGACAGTAGCGCCTTTGTGGAGGCAGGCTACGCCTTTGTCATGATCCAGACCAGAGGCACTGCCAACAGCCAGTATGAGAGCTTCCTGGCCTACATCCACGACACGGACGACGAACTGCAGGTAATGGACTGGATCCGCCAGCAGGATTTCTATAACGGCGAGCTCTTCTGCAACGGCATGAGCTATATGGGCTTTACCTCCATGTCCCACCTCTACGCGCCTCACGAGGATATCAAAGCGATCTCCATGCAGTGCCCGGTGAGCACCCGGTATGACGCATGGTATCAGAACGGCTTCATCAAAATTGGCCTTATGGGCTACTGGCAGGCCATGATGCACCGCCCGGCGGGCTTTGACGGCACCGCTCTGGGCAACACCATGGACATGACGCTGTTCAACACCTTCCCCTACATCAACTGGCCGGTGGAGATGTACGGCGAACAGGACGAATACTGGACCGGCATCCTCACCCACCCCGAGGATGGGGAGTGGTGGCGGACCGAGGCGGCCGGATCGTATATCTACGACGCCATTGCCGCCATTGATATCCCGGTGCTGCTGTATGAGAACTTCTACGACATCTTCTATGAGGACAGCAATGCCATCTGGAACGGCTTCTCGGAGGAGCAAAAGGCCCAGTCGGCCTTTGTGATCAGCCAGTTCGGCCACAGCTATACGGGCAGCGAGGACTGGCCGCTCAATGTGGGCGACTCCACCACGCCCAACTACAATGCCGACTACGTGGTGGATTTCTTTGACAGCGTACGGAACGGCACTGAGCCCACAAAGGTGGAGCTGGGCACAGTGACCTACTACCCTGTGGACGGCGACCAGTGGTTTACCGAGCCGGACTCCCTCACAGACGGCAGCCAGGAGCATGTGCTCTATCTCAATCAGAACACTCTGGACCAGCAGGCCGGGGAAGTGACCGCCATGACCTATACCTATGATCCCAATGACCCCGCCGTGTTCCAGGCCAGCGATGAGAACGGCGGCAACGGGACCAACGGCTACAATGGACTGGCGGCGGAAGCGGAGCCGGGCATCCGGCAGGATATCCTCACCTTCCTGGGCGCGCCGGTGGAGGAGGAGACCTATATCAAGGGGACCCTGAGCGCGCAGCTTACAGTGTCCTCGGACTGTGAGGATACCTGCTTCCTGGTCCGGATCTATGTGGTGAAGGACGGGGTAGCGTACAACCTGCGGGAGGACATTACCTCTCTGAGCTACCAGCTGGGGAGCTACACGCCGGGAGAGCAGGTCACCCTGAATTTTGAGACCGGACCGGTGGTGTGCAAGCTCAACCCCGGTGATTATCTCCGGGTGGACGTCTCCTCCTCCGCAGCCGGTATGTACTCCATCCACACCAACGTGGCGGGAAACCAGTGGGAGATCAGCGAACCCGTTGTGGCACAGAATACGGTGTATACCGGCAGCTCTCTCATCCGCTACTGCACGGAGGACCTGGGAGCTTGATAAAGAAATAAGCGAAAAAGGTTCCCTCCCTAGCGGGAGGGAACCTTTTTGCTCACTTGAACACCCAGAACTTGTTCATCAGGTAGTTGTAGAACATGGTGACGCAGGTGTTGGGGATCTTGGCGGCCAGGGGGATGAGCCCGGCGGGGATGACCGCCGCGAAGGCGGGCAGCTGGAACACGGACATGAAGATGGACAGGCCGATGGAGGAGATGATGAGGAAGCCGCAGCTGGTCACGATGTACCGGCCCACCTCCCGGCGGGTGAGGGGCTCCTTCTTCTGGAAGGTCCAGAACTTGTTCCAGATAAAGCTGTGGACATTGGCCACCACATAGGAGATGGCGTTGGAGATATAGGGGCCGGCCACAATGGTGGCCCCCAGCAGCACCAGGGTGGGGCCGTCCTTGATGACGAACCGGTTGAGCAGGTAGAACACCACAAAGTCCACCAGGGTGTTGAGCACGCCGATGAAACCGAATTTGATAAACCGCTTTAGGTCAAAGACCTCAATGAGATGGAGGATTTTTTCTTTCATGGACTCACCTTAGTCTCCGGCGGCGGTCAGGCTGCCGGTTCCGTTTTCTTCCCGGGCCACGGCCAGGACGGCCCCGCCCGCTGTGTGGATTTCGTAGACGCCCTCCCCGGCGGGGACGGCCATCACCGACTGGACGGTGCCCGTCTTGTGGTCGTACCACAGCAGGGCGCCGAATTCGGTCAGGCTGCCGGCGTAGTGCCCGCCCATGGGCACGGGGGTGGCGGCGGGGAACGCGGGGTCGTCGGCGGCCCAGGACAGCAGGCCCGCCAGGGCCCAGGTGCTCTCGGTGGCGCCGTGGATGTGCTCGTGGTAGAGGAAGTTCTGTTCGCTCAGGTAGTTGGGCTCCAGGTTGAGCACGGCGATGGTGTCCTCGTCCCCCACCACAGCGGAGGTGACCGCCCGGGCCACCCGCTGGTCGGCCAGGGTGGTGGCGCGGTAGTCGTGAATCTCGCTGACCGCCGCCACGGAGAACACCGCTGCGCACACCGCGCACACCGCGCCGGTGACAATGCCCCGGGCGGAGCACTTGGTCAGCAGCATGCTCCACACCGCGTCGATAAACAGGGCCATGCCGCAGAAGGAGAACACCGTGTTGCGCAGGGCCACCGACGGACTGGACAGCACGAAGAACAGCGTCACCGGCGCCAGGGCCATGAGGAAGCCCACCAGCAGCGCCCAGGGCCTGGGCAGGGCGGCCTCGCCGGCGGGGCGCTCCGCGGTGAAGCGGCGGGCGAGCAGGAACAGGGCCGCGCACAGCACCACCAGCACCACCACCCACAGGGGGCTGAAGTCGGCCAGGATGCACTGGATGCCCCGGCGGAAGCCCCGGAACAGGGTCTTGTACCCGCCGACAAGGAAGGACTCGCCGGTCTGCCCGGCGGCGGAGAGGAACACCTTGTCCCACCCCTCCTGCCAGGGCAGGGTCAGCTTCAGGCGGCTGCCCAGCTGGCCGGTGGAGGTGGAGAAGTAGCCGGTAAAGGCGAAGTAGATGCCCGCGTTGACAAAGGTGAGCAGGGCAAAGAGGCTCTTCTTATGATTGCCCCGGAAGAACTCGATGATACCCACCAGCAGCACCCCGGTCACCGACAGCACCAGGCCCTGCTCGTAGAAGCAGAAGGAGATGAACTGGGCGATGAAATAGAGGGACAGCCAGCGGGCCCTGCCTGTCCGGCACCACTTCTGGAACAGGTACATGGCCAGGGCCACGAAGAACAGGGAGGGCACCACCCGGTTGGACGCGGAGATCCAGTAGGTGCCCTCCACGCCCAGGGGCAGCAGGGCGTAGATCACCAGGAACACATACCCGGTGCCGAAATACTCCCCCCACACCCGGCGGAACAGGCAGGCCGAGGCGGCGTACATGGCGGAGAGGAGGGCCACCGCGGCCATGAGGAAGGGCCAGAAATGAGACCAGAAGAAGTAGTCCATCACCGAGGCCAGGGGCCGGGAGGACAGCAGCCCCATGTCCAGGATGACCGCCTTGGCGGAGTAGTAGGCGGACTGGTTGTGGAGCTGGATGTAGTCGTCCAGCTGGGGGTAGTAGGTGAAGCCGTAGTAGCAGAAGCGGAGCAGCACCAGGGCGAAGATCAGGGCAAAGACCAGCCAGGGCCGCTCCTTGTGGAACAGGCGGCCCCTCATGTATGGGCCACCAGCCGCCGGATGCGGAAGATATCCCGGAACATGCGGACGCTGTCCCGGAGGATGTTCACCTTGGATTCCCGGTGGTTCACCACGTGGACCGCCTCCTGGGCCACCCGCAGGCCCAGCTTCCGGGCCCGGAGGAGCACCTCAAAGTCAAAGGCGAAGCCGTCGGTGGAGCAGCGGGAGAAGATGGCCTGGGCGGCGTCGTGCCGGTAGCCCTTGATACCGCACTGGGTGTCGTAGGGCAGGCCGGAGAAGAGCCGCACCAGCAGGCCGAACACCTTGGAGGTCAGCAGGCGGATGGGGGGATAGCCCTGGTAGCCCAGAGCGTCCAGCCGCCGGGAGCCGATGCACAGGTCCGCCCCCGCCGCCAGCTTGTCCAGCATGTCGGGGATGTTCTCCAGGCCGTAGGCCAGGTCGGCGTCGGTGCAGAACACATAGTCCCCTTTCGCCTCCAGCATGCCCGTCCGGACGGCCTTGCCCTTGCCGCCGTTGGGGTGGTAGCCGGTCAGGCGGACGTGGCCGTCCTCAAAGGGACGCACCAGGTCGGCCATGTTGTCGGTGCTGCCGTCGTCCACAATGAGCAGCTCGTAGTCCGGGTCCATCTCCGCCAGACGGGCGGTGACGGTGCGGAGGGTGGCCTCAATGATGCTGCTCTCATTATAGGCGGGGATTACCAGTGAAAGCTTCAATCTCCCGCGCCTCCTTCCAGTTTTTACACAATATTTTTACACTATAGCAGAGTAACATTGTATCCGCTCATTTCCGGAATGTCAAGGAACACACGCGCCAATATCCGTTGCATATTTCTCCGGTATATGCTACACTATTGACCGAATACCGGAGAAAAAACAGAATTTCTCTGTTGATTTAGGGTCGCGCCCCCCGGGCCGGGCGGGCGTTGGGGCTGAAAGGGTTCTTTTCGCCTTGTGGGGACCTTGAATCAGTGCGGAAAGAAAGGAATATCAGCATGGAAATCAACGGCGAACAGGTAAATGAAATTGTCAATTACGCGGACCTGGGCCTCTCGGCCGAGGTCATGAAGGCCATCGACAAGAAGGGCTATGTCCGGGCCACCCCGGTCCAGGCGGGCGCCATCCCCTACTTCATGGAGTGGAAGGACGTCATCGCCAAGGCCCCTACCGGCACGGGCAAGACCTTTGCCTTCGGCATCCCCATGGTGGAGCACATCGACCCGGAGAGCGACGCGGTCCAGGCCCTGGTGCTGGCCCCCACCCGTGAGTTGGCCCTCCAGATTCAGGACGAGCTGCGGGACCTGTGTGAATTTAAGGAGGGTGTGCGCTCGGTGTGCCTCTACGGCGGCGCCCCCATTGAGAAGCAGATTACCACCCTGAAAAAGCACCCCCAGATTGTGGTGGCCACCCCCGGCCGCCTCATGGACCACATGAAGCGGCGCACGGTGAAGCTGGACAAGGTGGAGACCGTGGTGCTGGACGAGGCCGACCGGATGCTGGACATGGGCTTCATCCACGACGTGACCCGGATTCTGGACCAGATCAAGTCCCGGAAGAACCTGGGCCTCTTCTCCGCCACCATCTCCCGTGAGGTGATGGACATCTCCTGGGTGTACCAGCGGGACCCGGTGGAGATTGTGGTGCGGCCTGACGAGGAAAACAAGCCGGACATCCAGCAGTACCGCATCGACCTGGAGGGCCGGGGGGACAAGCTGGAGACCATGGTGGCCCTGCTGGAGCACGGCGGATACGAGCGGGCCATCGCTTTCTGCAACACCAAGAACATGACCGACCGGCTCTCCGGTCTGCTCCAGATGCGGGGCATCTCCGCCCAGGCCATCCACGGGGACATCCAGCAGCGCATCCGGGAGAAGACCCTCCAGACCTTCCGGGAGGGCAAACTGCGGGTGCTGGTGGCCACCGACGTGGCCGCCCGGGGCCTGGACATCGACGACGTGGACGTGGTGTTCAACTACGACGTGCCCGACGAGATCGAGTACTACATCCACCGCATCGGCCGCACCGGCCGGGCCAAGCGCCACGGCGTGGCCTACACCCTGGTGGTGGGCATCACCGAGCAGATGAAGATGGAGCAGATCGCCAAGAACACCCGTGCGGACATCACCGTCCTCAAGTATGACAAGGACGGCTGCCTGGTGCCCGCCGACGGCAGCCCCGTCCAGGATCCCAGGAAGTAACAGACAGAAAGAGCCCGGCGCGAAGCAGTTCGCGCCGGGCCGTTTGACTTGCCTACGGGGAGAGCATCACAATTTTGAAGCAGGTTTCAAATGTTGTTACAGGCTCGTAATACACAAGACTACGCGCGGTGACCCGGATGGGTTGCCCTGCCTTCAGCTCCACGCCTTCGGTCAGGTCCAGCTTCCGACCGTCCTCGTCCGTTACTCTGGTGTCTTGCCTGATGCAGAGCCTCTGTTCTTCTCCGTCCTCCCTCAGGATAGAAAGGTACTCCAGATTCTCATCCACCAGAAGGAGCGTATCCTCCTTTACCACGGCGTCAAAGGTGACGGCCTCAAACCAGCCCGGAGGGAGCAAAAACGTGGTGGCGGCGGATACCAGCAGCAGGATAACCACGGCGAGGAGTACAAGTAGTTCCTTGCTACGAAAATAAGTAGCGAGGGCGTGAACCTTGACAAACAGGCTTTCAACGCCTCATGAAAAACCATCGCAG
>NZ_JBBMFK010000015.1:0-90869 GCF_040096055.1 Pseudoflavonifractor intestinihominis | reverse complement strand
ACGACATGAAATCTGGTGCTGAAGGTGCTCACTTTTTTGGGGCCCTTTTGCTCACATTTTCGTTTGACAAACACAGCTTTTCGTTCTGTTTTCCAGATCGCTGTCTTCAAAGAGATAAGCGAAAGAATCTGGAGCCACAAGTAGATTCCTGTGATTTTTAACACTGTATATACTATACAACTTCTTTAACATTTCACGAAGCTGATATTGCTTCATTTCGGAAATGCCATTCAAGCTCTTTACATAGCGCATATCACTGCTGAAGAAATCCATGTGTGCTAAGCCAACAATACTATTATCACGAGCTGCACGACCCACTTCCTGCACATAATCAGAGAGGTTTCCCGATGGTGCAAAGTGGATAATGTGCTTTATATCTTTGACATCTATGCCCATTCCAAAGGCTTTCGTACAAATCAATGCAATTGCTTTGCCATCTCGATAGTCCCGTTCTGTTATTTTGCGTTCAGCGTCATGGATCTTTGAATGATACCTCCGGATCTTGATCTTATATTCGGTTGGCAACGCACCATAAATGGAATCTACTTGCGAACGGTAGGGACAATAAACAAGAGTTTTTTCTCCTTTAGAAACATATTTGATTAGCCGCTCGATAATCAATTCTTGTTTAACGGTTTCAACTCTTTTCCCACTACCGTCCTGAACACCGGGCTTGATTTCGAAGTTGATATTATCCCGTTTCACGTTACCAAGATGTAGGATTGGATTGTGAAGATCCAGTTCGGCTATTGTGTCATTGACAACATCATCAGGGCCAGAATATACAGCGGTAGCAGTTAAGCATAGAAGAGGGAATCGCTGACCTGTACGTTTAATTGTCTTCAAAAAATCTCCCAGGAAACAATAGTCAGGTCTAAAATCGCGTCCCCAAGAAGTTACCGTGTGAACCTCGTCAATTACTAACAGTCCAACGCTTCTTTCACCAACAATTGGCTGAAGGCCAGAAGCCAGCAACAACTCGGGAGCCAGATAGATAATAGACTTCTTTCCATCGTGGATCTCTTGAATCCGTTGCTGACGTTCCTCAAATGTTATTTTCGAATTGAGAAACGTCGCATTCTTGACGCCTCGTTCTCGTTCAAGCTGCGCAACTTGATCATGCATGAGGGCAACCAATGGTGTAACAACAATTGTAATAAGCCCATACTTCTCCGCCATATAAAGTGCCGGCAGCTGAAAGAGCAAAGATTTACCAGCTCCAGTCGGTGCTGTGATGAAAATATCTCTATAAGTACAGTCTTCATCCCGAGCAGCTTCACATTGATCTATTATTTCGCTGACTAACGCACCCTGAGAAATAATTGTAATTTCCTTGGAAACACTTGGCTGCTTATAGAACTTTAACTCCCGGAATTTTGCCTGAGGCCCCCAATACCGTCGAAGGTACTTTTCAAATTGCGAGTCATCATACTCCATCTCCGGAATTCGAGTGTCAACGCGGCGAATGCTATGCGGAATGGACAGCGCAGCGAGGACTGTGAATAGTCCCTTTTCTAGATTGTGTGGGCAGACACTATCAACTACATACACAATTTCATTTGCTGCTCCGCTCATGACCGAGAATCTATACAACCAATCTTCCGAAGACCCTTCCAGTATTTCATCGGCGGGCTGATTTATCATCGCCATTTCAGTCAGATCCTTGTTATCAAAAAGCGGGAGGCGTAGGTAATGCGTATCTTCGTGGACATTTGCCAGAGCCACCAATACATGTTCAGCATCAAGGAAATTAACTTCGTGGTAATACCTATTGAGCACCTCTAAGGTATCATTCTCGGTCTTGCCATCTGTCTGCATATACTCAAACAAGGCAACCGCCTGCTCAAGAGACAGTGGGCTAGGGACATTTGATTCGAAAAGCGGATTATCGATGATAACAATTTCACCATCAAAAACGAGAGATACATCCTTGACAGCAGAGGAGATCGCGACCAACTCTTCATAGAACCCAACAACAGAATCTTCCGCCAGAGCAAGCTGTTTCACTAACGCCCGCTTATTTGCTTCAATTTTCTGAATTTGCAGACAATCATCCTCAATGAAGTCTTCGTTCATATATAGGCTGGTTTTATGTCTAATAAGAAACTCGATTTGTTTGGGCAAAAAACCACGGAAAAAGAATGCCCGGCGCTTATTATTAGCGGAAAGAAGTTTATCCACTTGTGCCTGAAAAAGTTTGTCAAATGGGCTCATATTCAAGGCCTCTTCTCTTTAGCATTTTTTCTCTACATATAAAAGCTTGATGGGCAAAACAAATATGCTTTACGGTTCACCATCGAAGGCAAACAGGTGTTCTTTCTCCAAAAGTAATCTCAGTTTGTCGGAGATCACATCAAGAAAAGGATGGAATTTTCGTAACATGGGCCCTGTATAACGAAAAACTTCGCCCGTTGTGTTAAACAACTCCAGATTCCAAATTGGTACATCAGTTGCCATACCGATAAGTTCGTTCTCGGCAAAGTGAGTGGAAATCTGCTGGAACAAAGATTCCACGCAACGGCTGTCCACCGAGAACTGCTTACGGCTCATGAGCCTATTACACATGGTATCGTGAAAGGAATAGCGGGAGAGCAATACCTTACCCTCTCGGGTCATCGTTAGCCGCTGCTCCACCTCCTCGTCGGGAGCTGGAAGCGGACCATAGCCCATATTATTGGCAATGAGGCGTATCTTCTGAAGTTCTCCATGGAAGGGGACATTTTCGCATGAGCCCATCTCCGAACACCTCCCCTGTGCATCACCTATCTATGGTAAAGGATACCATAGCGGGGCTACCACGTCAAAATGAATACATCCATCCAGAGGGATTATCGCACCTTTTTAAGACAGGCGGCGAGCACCATGACCGGAAAGAACACCACAATCAGCAGACCCAGCAGCATTGCGTTATAGGATGACCAGTCCACATAGTGTCCGCTTCCGGCCAACCCGATCTGAAGCAGCAACTTCAACACAAACAGCACGCAGAGGAGACCTGCAAAGCCTGACCATATGTAGAGAAAAGTCATGATATGTCACTCCATTTCTCAAACGACAGTTCGGGTTTGATTTTGTGCGGACAGAGAGTCAATGATGCTTAGTACATTCCAGACGGCAGCCTTCTTCGCCTTCCGCTTTTCCCTGGCCTGCGCTTTACGGTACCGCTTCGTACCTTTCACTGGAGCTGGTTTCGGCTGCGGCGCAGGATACAGAGGGTGCATCATGCGGTAGTAGTCGTGATCAATAATGTAGCCCAAATATTCCTGGAGCGTGGCATAGTTGACATGCTGGTCATGGTATCCCGCCACAGGCCCCGATTGCTTTGGCCCGAAGTCATTGCGGTGGTAAAGTTTTGTGTGATTGCGATTATCGTCGGCAAGGATCCGCCAACTGCTCCAGGGTGAAGAAATGGAAATGAAGTTTCTGCGGAGACTGATTGAGAGCCCCTTCTGCCGGCAGATCTCCATCAACGTTTCCTCCTCAGCATGGAAGATGCCGACAAGGGGATTGCAGACTTTGCACAGACGATAGCCGGCTGCGTGAGCTTCCACCAGCGTCTGGAAAGTGCCCAGGTGCTCCTCCCTGATTGCCAGGTGATACCTGCAATCTTCTGTGTGAATGATTTTAGTTCTGCTATTTTTGCTGTAATAGTACATTGGGACACCTCCTTTGAATTCTGGCATCAGAATATCATCTTTGGTGTCCCATTTTCAGTACATCATCAAACGGCAGGCGTCTTGCGTCGTTGATGCTAAATGAATATTCCTGGGCAGCATGGGCATGGAACCAGAACAGGCGTGTACCCAGCCCGCTGAGCCGAATAATCAGCGGGATCTTGCTGCAGGCCGGATAGATCATAGGAACAACTGTGCATTCGATCCCGGAGTAGGCGAAAACGATATCCAGCACATTGCAGATATACTCTGCCGCTTGCTGCGGCGTAACAGTTTCGCTTTGCGGGCGTTCATCTTCCATACAGGTTACTGCCACTGCAACAGCACATCTAAAACAGGTCATCTCGTCGTATTTCATTACAATTCACACCTCACATTACATTCATTTTTTATCAGCGCATATACTGCTTTTCCAGGCAGGTGGTAATCAGATCCGCCCGGTTTTCCGGATCAGCAGAGGCAGAGGCGATGACTGTGGAGAGCGCCGACTCATAAGGATCCTTTGTGATCATGGTCGAGAGCACCCAGGCCTTGAGTTCACGCATTCCGCAGCTGCCATCGGTGATCATCGTCTGCCGGCATCGGGTTGCGATATCCTGCACGACAATCGCCATCTTCGTTGCCTCCTGTTCGTCCGTATATCCCGTCACATTCATGACACGCTTTACCATGGTGGCCAAGTCAGGAGATTCGATATCATAGATCAGATCCATTCGGGAAATGATGCTCTGATTCATCGGCCGACACCCTTCATAGTCCGAATTCGTTGTCACAATGATGACGGTATCTGGGTGCCGCTGCACACGTTCGCCCGTCGGCAACGTGATCGCCTGGCAGTTATCCAGCAGAGCGTTCAAACCCACCAGAACACCAGGGTTGGCAATACACGAAGGCTCCTGCAGCTCTGCCACGTATCCATAGCGAATCGCCTCCAAAAGAGGTGTATCCACATAGCGGATCCGCTGCCCGTGCTTTTCCTCCTTTTGTGCCAACCGACCAACCGCGATTTCCACCAGTTTTGCGAGCACGTCATCCTCCGTCTTGGCGTCATCGTAGACACCGGTGAGTTCCTCATACACGGAAGGCGGATGCATGATGATGTCGGCAATCGTAGGAAGCGCACCATCATTCTCTGCCTGCTCCACAGCAGTGCTGGTATCCGGGATGAACTGACCGACCAAGTCAGAGATTTCTGTGTTTGCGCTGCAGGTCATCAGCGTGTACGGTAAATGCATGCCCGCTGCAACTGCTTGGGCACCCATCGTCTTGCCAGTGCCTGCCGGGCCTCTGAAGAGGAAGTTCCTCATTGGCTGACTGGACTGTGAGGTCAGTTTTGCGTGTTCACACACACGAACAACCTCTTTTGGAATGACATACCAGTCCGGCAGCTTGGGCACCATAGCGTCCTCTCTCGCAGTCAATTGCCGCTGCGAAAGCGCGTACTTTCCAACGAAGTCGCGATGACTCACAACTGGTGTTGAAACCACATTCGAAACGCCGACTTTCAAAATCTTGAATTCCCCGTATGTAGCACCGGTCGGTGCATAACTTCCCTTATCCAGAGCCAGCGGTGAGATGGAGGCGATATTGCCCGTCGTGGGCACGGCCAACTTCACACCTGCCTGACCAACCTGTGCCGCCGACTCAATGCGGCGATAGATGTTATCGCACAGACGCAGGGCACACTCAAACGCGCCATCCATATCGGACCAGCCGTTGGCCATGTGGTCTTTGAACGTGGCGAAGGAACACTGAAACTCAGTATCCTCCTCCAGAATCGGCATCAAGCAGAAAAACAGCGCAGTGCCGGAGCCATTGCCGGCCCCAATGGTATAGGGCTTAGGGACATCGCTCCCGTCCTCAAACTGACTGGCAATGAATTTGCCCGTTGTTGTATTGAATACCACGCAGTCCGTCTTGTTCGCCGAGCAGTACTCCGAGATGCGGAAGGTGTTTTCCTGGTGCCCGATCGCGCCCATCCCATCGGTCATTGAACCCTGCTCCGTCGCAAGCACAAGCTTTGCATAGGCGAAAAGCGCACGCAGAGACGGTGCATGCAAGGTCGCCTTACGAAGGCGGCCGGCAGTGTTGTACTGGGACAAGCCGAAGTCATGCATCCCTGAGAACTTCGGGTCATCAAAAGGGGCTGGCAGCGACAGTTTGAATGTCCATGCTTCAAATAATTTTCCTCTTGCCATAACTCAATTGACCTCCAATTTGCTCATTACCACGAGAGCGCCAGGCCTTCATTCTGAATGGAAGCAGTGATCTCGTCTTCACGCAGAATCTGGCAGAAGTCCTCCCACACGATGCGTGGCGGGAAGTTCTTCAGCAGATCCACCGATTGCTCTTTTCCTGCCACATCAATGACCACATTTCCATCCTCTTTGATGAGGAGTTTCTTATGGCCTTGCGTGTTGAGGTCGTCAATCATCTGACAGAGCACCTGCTCACCCTGATCGCGATACCAGGTTCTCACATCCACGCGTTCCAGGAGATCTTCCTGGGTCAAGTCGTCCTTGGCCGCAAGCTCCATGGCCACAGCGTCCTTCAGGGGAACCGCCTGCAGCATCGTGATGGTAAGTCGACCCTGGTCACTCAACTCTACCTCTCCGTAATTGAATGGATCCGTGTTATAGGTGCGGATCCGAAACCTGCCGCCTCGACATAACTGACTGGCATCCGGTCTCACAAGCCACAGCCAGGAGACGAGGGGATAGCTCGTCTTCAGCTGCTCCGTGATGCGGTAGTTCACCTGTCGGATCAGGAACAATTCGTTGTGCGCAGTTTGGATATCCTGCTCAACCCTTGGCGTACTCTGTCCGTCCGACACCGGCGCCTGTGGTGGCACTGGCTTCCGCCTGCTCATGGACTTACGCTTTCGCTGCTGATTGATGCGGAAGACGCCCTCAAACGCAATGAGGCCAATCCAAAGCAGAACGGCAAGGAGTGCGATCCACTGCATTGCCGGCTTTTTAATCACCGCACAGAGCAGCAATGCAGGCAGCACCAAATACTTAAAGAGAGTAAAAGACTTCATTCGACGCAGAAACGTCATAACTCCACCATCCTTCCTGTTTCAATCCTTCCGAAAACGCAGAAAAAGGCGGAACTGCAAGTACTCTCAACCTTACAGTCCCGCCTTGATTTTTCTGCTCCGACCATCACAGCGGCAGATCGTCTTCGTCGCCGATGGTACTCTCCGGATGTACCGTTCCTGTGGCATTCTGATTCTGCTGCGCAGACTCAGAGCCGTCCTCGTTTTTCGGTTTCCCGCCGATGTAGGCCCAGTCATAGATGCCGACATCCAGCGACATGCGGATCTCGCCCTCCTTGGTCTGGTACTCACGGGGGTTGAAGGAACCATCCACCTTGATGAGGCGGCCCTTCGTCAGGCCGGCCTTGTTGATCCGATTGGCCATGTACTCGTTTCCGGTACAGCTGTAGAAAGCCGCGTGTTCGGTCGCTCCAAACTGGTTGTTTACCGCCAGTCTGAAGGTCACAAATTTCCGCTGATCCTTTCCCTCTCGGACTACGGGTTCGTTGACGAGCCGCCCAATGAGACTAATCGTTGCGTATGACATAAGCTGCTGGAGCAGGATGAAGCCTTCGGTATCGGTATGAATGGCGAGATTTCCGCTGTCACCTTTGGCCTATACGCGCAGGAGGATATTACCGCAGCGGATGGTTCCGTAATTCCGGCAGATGGGCTTCTGGAAATCATTTCGGTGAATGAGAACGGTCAGGCTGCCTGTGCTACCGACCTGCCCTTCGGCAGCTTCTATCTGAAGGAACTGTCCACGGACAGCCATTATCTGCTGAACGGCGAAACCTTCCCGTTCAACTTTGAATACGGCGGGCCGTCCGTTGCTGTGGTGGAGATTACTGCAAACGATGGCGAGGCCATCACCAACGAGCTGATTCGCGGTGAAATCCACGGCCTCAAAACCGACGAGAACGGCACTGGTCTGGGTGGGGCTGTGATTGGCCTGTTCAAGTCTGATGAAAGCGAATTTACCGCAGAAAATGCCATTGCCACCGCCACCTCTGCGGACGACGGCAGCTTCTCCTTTACCGATGTGCCATATGGAAATTGGGTGCTGAAAGAGCTGGAAAGCCCGGAAGGGTTTGTCCTCTCTGATGAGATCTTCTCCGTTACCATTGAGGAAGATGGACAGGTTGTGGAAATCTCTCTCGCCAATGAGCGGGTTTATGGCGACCTGCGCCTTACCAAAGTGGATAAGGATTACCCGGACAACAAGCTGACCGGTGCCGAGTTTGAGGTATATCGTGATACCAACGGCAACAAGGAGCTGGACGAGGGCGACGAGCTGCTGGGCAAGCTGGAGGAAACCAGCACCGGTATCTATGAGATGTCCCATATCCTCTACGGCGGTGTGTTCGTGAAGGAAACCAAAGCGCCGGAGGGCTACCTGTTGGATGAAAACGCCTACTATGTGGAGATTGTCGAGAACGGCAAAATTTACGAAGTGGAAAATGAAGCCGGAAAGGGCTTTGTCAATGCGGCACAGACCGGCTCCCTGCGGATCGAAAAGACATCCAGCGACGGCAAGGTGGAAGGGTTCTCCTTCCGCGTGACGGGTGCCAATGGTTATGACCAGACATTCAAGACCGACAGCACCGGCAAGATTGAGATCACCGGGCTGCGCGTGGGCGATTACACCGTATCGGAGGTATCGGACAATGCCAGCGCTAACTATGTGCTGCCTGCTGATAAGACGGTGACGATCTTTGCGGATAAGACCACCGTTGCACAGATGCACAACGAACTGCGCGACACCCCGAAAACCGGTGATGAGAGCAAACCGTGGCTGTGGATGACCCTGATGGGCGTATCTGCCGCCGGAGCCGCTGTTCTGGGGATTGCGGCCTATGTGAGCAAGCGCCGGAAGGACGAAGAATCCGCTGAATAATACAGCGGTCAAAATTTGTGACAGGAGGAATTGACTATGGAATTGAAAACCATCATTGCGGTAGGATTGGTACTCTTTATTCTCGGCGGCCTGATCTTTCTCAAGATCAAAAGCCGGAAGAAGTAATCCAGCGGGGGCGGCTTTGCGGGGCCGCCCCTTTACATATCCCAAAAAGACGAAAGGAGCGTGATTGCGATGAGAGAACGATTTGAACAACGGTTATTCCGTATCTTTGCCCAGGCGGGATATTCGCCGGTGCAGCTTCTAACGATCACCCCGGAAGAAATGGTGGAGATTCCCGGTATCACCGTCCCCAATATCCGCGCGGTGCTTTGTGTTCAGAACAAAGTGCTGGCGGATCGGAACAAGGTTCGCAGTGGCAAGCTGGTAGAGGCACTTTTGAAGGAGGCAGAGGAAAGCGGGTGTTGCCATGAGTGAACTGCATATGCTTCTGATCGCTTTTCATCCGGTGTGGATATTACAGGACACGAGTTCTGGATGCGGACGGTAAGCAGGTAAGTTTGTATGCGCCTACCCGTGAGGAACTGTATCAAAAAGAACTAAAGACTCGGCGGCAGATTGAGGAAATCATTTTCAAAAGGAAACACCCAACTGTTGCAGAATATTGTGAGAAATGGCTGTTGATGCAGTCGGCAAAGGTTTCCCCAGCTACTTTAAGAAGCTACACGATTAACATGAACAAATACATAGTTGAGCCGTTGGGTTCTATGTATCTGTCAGATGTGACGGCGGATGATATTCGGCTGGCATTGATCCCGCTGACTACAAAATCGGCTGGATTGTATAGTACGGTGAATATGCTTCTGAAATGCGTCTTTTACTCGGCAGAGCGCAGCCAACTACTTGACTATAACCCCTGTGAAGGCATCTCGGCAAAAGGAGGTAAGCAAGCAAAGAAGAAGGATGCCTTGACGGACGAACAGACAAAGCTGCTGCTGGATACCGTCAAAGAGCTTCCACCATATACGTTTATCATGATTGCCCTGTATTCCGGCCTGCGCCGGGAGGAAATTCTGGGGCTTCAATGGGATTGTGTGTTTCTGGATACGCCTGCACCGTACATTTCTGTCAGGAGGGCATGGCGAACCGAGCATAACAGACCGGTGATTTCTACAACATTAAAAACCAAAGCGGCCCGCAGGGACGTTCCCATTCCCAAATGTTTGGTTGATCGACTGCGGGAAGTTAAGGAAGAATCTATATCTGAATATGTAATAGCAGACAGCGAAGGCCAACCATTATCTGCTTCGCAGTTTCAGAGGGTTTGGAAGTATGTGACCGTTCGGACTGCCAAGCCCCGAAACTATTATAAGTATGTCAACGGTCAAAGCATTAAGTACACTGTTACCCCAACCCTCGGCGGCCATCAAAAGAACAATCCAAAACTGGTATATGCCATCGACTTCGATGTGACGCCACATCAGCTTCGGCATACCTATATTACCAACCTTCTGTATGCTGGCGTTGATCCCAAGACAGTCCAATACCTTGCCGGACATGAAAACAGTAAGACAACGATGGACATTTACGCTCAGGTGAAGTATAATAAACCCGAAGAACTTTGTAGCGTAGTGAATGGGGCATTTCAGCGGCAAAGTTCAAAATAAAGCTGGACAGACGCTATCCATTTTTACGATTAAAAAATAGGATAACTGGAGAGCGAAATCCCTGAAAAGCCCGAAATCTCAAGGAAAAACGGACGTAAGAGCATTTTAGTACGGTCTGAAGGCCGCCCGCCGCGCTCCCCAGTTCAGCAAGCGCTGAGTTTATATCAGACTGCCAGCAAACAGCCGGTCCGAATGGACCGGCTGTTTTTTGCTGTCCTGATCTGGCAACCTATTTTGAGTATGCAGATAGAATAATGTATAATTATTTGAATAAATATAAAGATTGAAGACTGATGCAATCTGAACGTACGAAAGTATTCTGCGCGCAGTGGAGAGACTACTAAGGCAAAACAACATTTGAAATAAAATTCCAATAGAAGAGAAAAAGTGCGATAAAAAAGCGAACTGATATAGATAAACATTAATTTATGATAAGATGTGATGGCGAGAATATGTGGTGGACCAGGTATATGGAGACAGGGGTGAACAGGGAACAGAATATCGGCAATTGTACATGGAAAGAGCGGAGCACAAGTAAAAGGATGAATACTGATTCTATTAATATTCATAACAAAAGCGTATAATACACGGAGCAAACTGGAAGAACCAGCCATCTTGACATCCATACGGAGATAGGATATATTGAAAACCGGGAAAGAGAACGGCGAGATTTTGTGCAAAAACACAAATCTTGCAGAACGCAGTAGCTGGAGAGCTCCCGGGATCCATACCCAGCTCCGGCCGCCGGACAGAGGCTTGCTGCCTGAGAAACGGCGCAGATGCGTTCGGTGTGATTGGCTGTGTGTCAAGGGGAAGAGGAAGGACAGATGATTCGGATCGCCATCGTGGAGGATGAGCAGGAACAGATAAACATCATGCAGGAGTTTTTGACCAGGTATGAGCAGGAGAAAAACGTGGACTTTGAGGTGGCAGTCTTTGACAGCGGGGTCAAATTCCTGGCGGACTACCAGCCCATCTATGACCTGGTCTTTATGGATATCCAGATGCGCATCTGAACGGGCTGGATACGGCGCGGACCATTTTCAGCATGGATAAGAACATCGGGATCGTGTTTGTCACCAACATGATGCAGTATGCCATCAAGGGCTACGAGGTGGACGCCCTGGATTTTATCGTCAAGCCGCTGAAATACTACCAGTTCAGCGTCAAGCTGGCCCGGGTGATCGAGAAAGTCAGAAAGCGGGAGGGCCGGGAGATCGTGCTCACCGTGTCCAAGGAGAAGATCCGGCTCTCCGTGTCCGAGATCTACTATGTGATGGTGGACAAGCACACCCTGGTCTACCACACCAGCCGGGGGACCTTTGAGGAGAAGGGGTCCTCCATGTCCGAGTGCGCGGCAACCCTGGCGGACTGCGGCTTTGCCCTGTGCAACAGCGGCTGCCTGGTGAACCTGGAGCATGTGACGTCGGTCAACAAGGGGACGGTCTCCATCTCCAAGTTTCCCGAGGAGCTGGCCCTGAGCCGGGGCAAGAAGAACGAGTTCACAGAGAAATTCATGACCTACATGAGGAACCGCTGATGGGAAGCTGGATGATGAAGACCGGCTTTGCCTTCGCGTTGCAGCTGGTCATATGTACAAGCGCGTTTGTCCACAAGTTCCCCCACAGAAAGCAGTTCTGGCTGCGGACGCTGTGCTCCATGGTGTTCATCTTCGGCTTCAGCTACGGCGCCTATCTGCTGCGGGTGGCCTGGCCGGAGGGCCAGTGGGCCATGGGATTTGTGGTCTTCGAGGCCACGTGGGGCGTATGCTTCCTGGGCATTCTGAACTCCTTTGAGGTCAAGCCCTTCTTCGCGCTCCACGCCGCCATCGGCGGGTACGCCCTCCAGCACCTGATCTACGGCGTGTTCACCATCGTCCGCTACTATGCCACAGATATGCCGGTGCTGGTGAGCGATATTCTGTACTTCCTGCCCTATATTGCCATCTCGGTGGCCTTTTACTACCTGTTCATCAAGCACAACAACGACTACAACAACTTTGAGAACCGCAGTGTCATCGCTGTGGTTCTGGCGGTGATCGTCATCTTCCTGAACGTGATCCTCAGCAGGCTGACCTCCTACGGCCAGTTCGGAGACAGCTTTGTGTCCATGGTGGTGTGCCGCCTGTACTCGGTGATCTGCTGCACCCTGGTGCTGTTTGAACTGTTCGGACTGTTCAGGCAGAACTCCCTGGAGCGGGACAAGATGATTATGGAGCATCTTCTGGTGCAGTCCAAGGACCAGCAGCGGGTCATCGGGGACAACCTGGACTTCATCAACATCAAATGCCACGACCTGAAAAAGCAGATCGGTTCCCTCAAGCAGATCGCCAGCGCCCGGGAGCGCAACGAGATGATCGAGGAGCTGGAGCGCTCGGTGCTGATCTACGACAGCGTTGCCAAGACAGGCAACCCGGCCATTGACCTGGTGCTGACCGAGATCAGCTGGCGGTGCGTGAAAAACGCCATTCGGTTCGACTACATCTCGGTGGCGCCGGAGTTTAAGGACGGCCTGCCCGTCACCACCAAGCGGGACAAAAACCTCCACGGTTACGGGACCAAGAGCCTCCGGTACATCGCCGAGAAATACGGCGGGTCGGTTCGGATGGGCCTGACGGAGGACGGATTCTTCCGGCTGGAGATTTTGCTGAGTCGGAAGAGCCAGGAATAGACGGTATGACAAAAAGCCGGGAACTCAGGTTCCCGGCTTTTTGTCATGTCGCACAGAAAACCAGGCCGCCGACAGGCGGCCTGTGCAGATTATGCTGAAAAATCAGCCGTTTTTGCAGAGGAGGATGCAGATTAGGACCATCTGCCAGCAGTTTTTGCTGAATATGCCCCAAGTCCAGTGCGCTCCGCTATACTGATGTCCATACGAACGGGATGTTTTCGGGAATGTGCCCGTGAACATAGAAACGTATATGGGAGGAAAAGGTATGGAGCGTCGATCTGGAAATGCAAGAAGAGCAAACAGACTGGCCGCGCTGGCAATGTCAGCAGTGCTGATGCTGGGCGCGGCTTCGCCCAGCGCCATGGCGTCGGGCGAGGACGGAAAGTGGTACACAGACTTCGGGTCCTACGAGGAGGAGCAGCAGTACGCCTCCGAGCTCAACATTGAGCTGATGGCGGAGAGCATGGTCCTGCTGAAAAATGCCAACGGCACCCTGCCCCTTGACAGCTCGGTCAAGAACGTGACGGTGTTTGGCGCCCGGTCCTACGAGATCTTCACCGGCGGCACCGGCTCGGGCGGCGGCAGCGGCGACCCCGTGACCCTGACCGACAGCCTGAAGGCTGCGGGCTTCAACGTCAACACCCGCGTACAGGAGATCTACGAGAACAACAAGTACACCGCCGCCGTGGCGCCCGCCGGCATGGGCACCACCGGCGCCATCACAGTGGCCCCCCCTGTGAGCTGGCTGGCTCCCGCCGAGAGCTCCTACCAGTTCTTCAAGGACGCGGCCATCATCACGCTGGGCCGCACCGCCGGTGAGGGCAACGACATCTACACCTCCGACGTGCCCACCCACAGCGACCCCGCCGACCACGTCCAGAGCCTGGACGACAACGAGAAGGCCCTGATCCAGTACGTGAAGGCCCAGGGCTTTGACAAGATCATCGTGCTCATCAACAGCGCCAACGCCTTTGAGTGCACCCCCATGGAGGCGGACAAGACCGCCGACAATCTGGGCGTGGACGCCATCCTGTGGATCGGCCAGCCGGGCAACTCGGGCCTGATGGCAGTGGGCCAGGCCCTCAACGGCCAGGTCAACCCCTCCGGCCGCCTGGTGGACATCTACCCCACCAACTTCAAGCTGGACCCCACCTGGCAGAACGCCCACACCATGACCCAGGTGGGGGAGAAGGACAACTCCGTGTACGCCTCCGCCACCGATGAGGAGCCCGACGCCAGCGCCGGCAACGTGGTGGAGTATGAGGAGGGCATCTACCTGGGCTACAAGTACTACGAGACCAGATATGCCGACTGGCAGCAGGGGGCTGTGGACGAGATGTTCACCGCCGCCGAGCAGGAGATCTTCGGCAGCGCTGCCAACACCTCCGTCACCGCCGAGCAGTGGTACGACATGTCCGTGCTCTATCCCTTCGGCTACGGCCTGTCCTACACAACCTTCTCCCAGGAGCTGGTGACCACCGGCGATGAGCTGGCCGCCGCCATCAACGCCAAGACCGGCCTGGACGACATGGTGGAGGTGCAGGCCCGGGTCACCAACACCGGCAGCGTGGCGGGCAAGCAGGTGGTGCAGCTCTACGTGGAGGCTCCCTACACCGCCGGCGGGATTGAGAAGTCCGCCGTGTCCCTGGCCTCCTTCGCCAAGACCGGCCTGCTGCAGCCCGGCCAGTCCGAGGTGGTCACCATGCGGATGCGCATGGGCGAGCTGGCCTCCTTCGATTACAACGATGCCAACAGCAACGGCTACAAGGGCTGGGAGATCGAAGCGGGCAGCTATGGATTCAGCCTGCGCACCAACTCCCACGACGAGTCCGACGCCATCACCAGCGTGCTGACCGCCAAGACCACCTCGCTGGACAATGACAGCGATGCCAGCAACAACACCCCCCTGTCCAACGGCGACGAGTACGACACCCTGCTCAACGTGAAGGACTACGCCGGCGAGGCCGCCAGCGGCTCCCAGATGAAGCAGATGAACCGGGCGGAGGGCTTTGTGTCCTCTTTCCCCACCCCCACCACCCAGGCCGAGCGGGTGTATTCCGAGCCCCTGCGCAAGCTGCTGGCCATGACCTTTGAGGAACAGACCGCCGGCACCGCCCAGGACGAGACCCGGTATACTACATACTTCAACTCGGACAACGACAAGCCCACCGACCCCTGGTACAAGACCAATGAGGACATCCCCGAGACCTGGACCCAGGCCGTGGCCGGCGCCGACGGCACTGTGGCCGGCCGGGTGGACGGAAAAGCGCCCATCCAGCTGGTGGACATGGTGGGTCTGGACTACTGGAGCACCGACGTGATCCCCGACAGCTATCCCGTGGAGGAGTTCCGGGGCAAGACCGAGGCCGAGGCGTGGGACCTGTTTGTCAACCAGCTCACCTGGGAGGAGATGGCCCAGTCCCTCCACCACGGCGGCTTCATCTCCCCGGGCTATGAGGCCCTGGGCAAGGACCAGGCCGACGACGTCAACGGCCCCGCCACCGTGAACGCCTTCCGCACCACCGACCGGCCCGACGGTACCTTCTGGGTCTGCGAGACCAATGTGGCCTCCACCTGGAACACCGACCTGGCCTATCAGCAGGGCGTCATGTTCGGCAACGAGAGCCTGTATCTGGACTGCCCCGGCTGGTACGCCAACGGCCTGAACACCCACCGCAGCCCCTTCTGCGGCCGCAACTATGAGTACTACTCCCAGGACGGCTATCAGGGCGGTATGATCGGCTCCGCCGTTGTGGCCGGCGTCCAGTCCAAGGGCATGTACGCCTTCATCAAGCACTTCGGCCTGAACGACCAGGAGACCGACCGCCACGGCATCGGCACCTTCGCCTCCGAGCAGGCCATCCGCGAGATCTACTTCAAGCAGTTCGAGTACGCCGCCAAGGGCCTCTACGACGGCAAGGAGGACAGCAAGGCCAAGGCCGTCATGACCGGCTTCAACCGGGTGGGCGCCATGCCCTGCCAGGTCAACTACATGGTGCAGTACACCATCCTCCGGGACGAGTGGGGCTTCCACGGCGAGAGCGTCACCGACGCCTACCGCAACACCCTGGGCAAGCTGAATATGATCCAGCGCGTGGGCTGTGACCTGCCCCTGAGCTTCTCCGCCCAGGGCGGCGACAACTCCATCAGCGGCACCTGGGACGCCTCCCTCCGGGACGGCAAGGGCGGCGTGGTGGACGGCTTCTATGACGCCGCCGCGGGCGGCTCTCCCACCCAGTACTACACCGTCCGCATGAGCGTTACCCGCATCCTGTGGGTGGGCTCCGTGTCCAACTGCAACGAGAACGGCCTGAACAAGGCGGCGTTTACCGGCCAGAACTTCAGCACCAAGGCCGGCCTGGGCGTGGCCGCCTCCGTGGCGGTGGACCCGGAGACCTACGGTACCACTGACATCAAGTACTCCGCCACCGACCTGCCCGAGGGCCTGTCCATCAACCCCGACACCGGCATGATTACCGGCTGGGTGGCCAACGAGGGTGAGTACACCGGCAAGGTCACCATCACCGCCGACGGCTGGTCCAAGAAGACCGTGGACGTGATGTTCACGGTGGAGCCCCTGATCACCATTGAGGGCTGGCCTGAGAACGCCACCACCGGTACCGCCATTGACGCCACGGTGGTGAAGAACGTGGATATCATTCCGGCCCCAACGGACGAGGACGAGGCGGGCATCACCGGCGTCACCGAGGTGGCCGTGGTCATCAACAACCTGCCCGACGGCCTGACCTATGACTCCGAGACCGGCAAGATCACCGGTACCCTCCTGGCCTATGACGACTGCGCCCTGGAGCTGGACGTGACCACCAACACCGCCACCGTGGTGGCGGGCAGCAAGGGCAACTCCGTGGAGCGCTCCACCAACAACTACGTGCAGACCATTGACCTGGCGGTGGACGCCCCCGCTCAAGGCGCGGCCGCGAGCAACACCGTGGCCATTGTGGGCCTGGTCATCGCCTGTGTGGCCGTCGTGGGCGTGGCGGTCGTCTGGTTTACCGTGTCCAGCAAGAAGAAAGTGAATGCCTGACGCCGGAAGACTGTCTGACGGCTCAGACGGAGCAGGGCTCCGGCAGCGGCTCCCCTGCCGCTGCCGGGGTCCTGTACCCCATCCTGATAAAAATGATATGCTTTTAAGGAGAATTGATATGAAAAAGACACTGAAAAAGCTGACGGCTCTGGCGATGGCGGTTGGCCTGGCGGCCACTATGACCGCCTGCGACACCGGCGATGGCGCCCCCGCCGGCGGCAGCGGCGCTTCCGCCTCCGGCGGCCTGAAGGTCTACACCTTTGAGGCCGAGAACACCGACCTGCGGGGCAAGAGCGGCCCCGGCGCCTCCGGCGAGGCCAGCGGCACCTCCATGGCCTCCACCTCTGACGACCCCTCCGTCAGCGGCGAGGACCACGGCTTTGTGACCTATCTGTATCAGGACGGCGTGTCGGTAAACTTTGTTATCAAGAGCGACCGGGACGTGGACAACGTGCAGCTGGACGTGCGTCTGGGCATTGAGTCCATGGACTACTACTTCAACCCCTCCAACTACACCATCCAGATCGACTCCTGCACCGAGGACGACCTGAAGGAGACCACCGAGGGCGGCGCCGAGGGCAACTGGGACGCCTTCTTCATGGACTACTACGGCCCCGACGGCGAGGGTAAGGACGACCCCAACCACGAGCGGTACACCATCGACGAGTGGGAGTGCGGCGAGATCCACCTGGACGGCACCGGCTCCAACACCCCTATCGGCTTTGAGGACTTCACCATCACCAAGACCCTGAGCCTCAAGGCGGGCTATACCTGTATCTCCCTCATCACCAACAACAGCGACACCCCGGTGAACAACCAGGGCGTGGAGATGGCGGGCACCTACGCCGCCGTGGCCCCCTGCGTGGACTGCATCAAGCTGACCACCGACGCTGAGCTGGAGATGGCCGTGACCTACAACAACGGCTGCGGCACCACCGGCATGACCGTTGCCGACAAGGCCTGACCCCCGGCCTGGATCAGGAGGGCTTGCGCAATGAGACAGTTTTTTAAGAGTAAAAACGCCCTGTCGTGGACCATCGTCACGGCCATCGTCCTTGTTGTGGCCATTGTGGTCAACATCCTGGCCACCGGGATCCTGTTTGAACTGATCAACTCCTTTTTCAAGGGCAACACCGCTGAATTCGTGGGGGAGAACACCTCTCAGTACCAGGCCGACGAGGGCATCGCCACCAAGGCGGACGCCAAGGCCTACGGAGACGCGATCACCCTTCAGGCCTGCGAGGAGGGCTTTGTGCTGCTGAAGAACAACGGCGCCCTTCCGCTGCAGTCCGACGAGACCAGAGTCAGCGTGTTCGGCAAGAACTCGGTGAACATGGCCTTCGGCGGCTCCGGCGGCGCGGTGGGCATCACGCCCAAGACCATCTTTGACAGCCTGACCGCCGTGGGAATCGAGTACAACCAGGCCCTGGTGGACTTCTACAACGACAACAGCCGGTCGGGCGCGGGCAGGGACAAGAACAACAGCGACCTGGACTCCGGCTCCAACGTGGCGCTGACCGAGAGCTTTGTGGGCGAGACGCCCGTCAGCAGCTATGACGACGCGCTGTGGGACTCCTGTGAGGACTACAAGGACGCCGCCTTCATCGTCATCACCCGCATCGGCGGCGAGGGCGCCGACCTGCCCCGCACGGAGAACGACCACGTGCTCAAGCTGCGGCCGGACGAGAAGGACCTGATCGCCGCGGTCAAGGACCACGGCTTTGAGAAGATCATCCTGGTCCTGAACACGGCCTCCGCCATGGAGCTCAAGGACGTGGCCGAGGATGACCAGGTGGACGGCATTCTGTGGATCGGCTACACCGGCGAGGCGGGCATGATGGCCTTCGGCGAGGTGGTGACCGGCGCGGTGAACCCCTCGGGCAGAACGGTGGACACCTATGCCGCCGACTTCACCAAGGACCCCACCTGGAACAACTTCGGCGCCGCGCTGGGCTCTCCCACCGCCGGTATCACCGGCGACGCCTACTTCAGCACCGCCGGCAGAGGCATGGTGGACAGCAACGTCTATTTTGTGGACTACGAGGAGAGCGTGTACGTGGGCTACCGCTACTACGAGACCGCCTACGCCGAGGCCCAGGCGGGCAACTATCCCGGCTTTGACTACGACGAGGCGGTGGTCTACCCCTTCGGCTACGGCCTGAGCTACTCCGAGTTCAGCTGGGAGCTGGTAAACGCCTCTGAGATCCCCGCTACGCTGGATAAGGACACCTCTATTACCTTCCAGATAGAGGTATCCAACCTGAGCGACACCCCGGGCAAGGATGTGGTCCAGCTGTATGTCACGCCGCCCTACACGCCGGGCGGCATTGAGAAGCCGGCCAAGATCCTGGTGGGCTTTGCCAAGACCCCGGTGATCACAAAGGGGGAGCCCCAGATTGTGGAGATCACCGTGGATAGCCCCTATGCCTTTGCCTCCTATGACTGCTACGGCCTAAGCGGCACCCAGGGCTACATCACGGAGAAGGGCGACTATACCTTCACCATCTCCACCGACGCCCACAACGCCAAGGACATGGAAAACGCCACGGTGACGGCCTCCATCGCCTCCGACATCATCTACGACACCGACCCCACCACCGGCTATGAGGTGAAAAACCTCTATACCGGCAACGAGGACGAGACGCTGGATTCCGACTGGCAGCTTCAGAGCCAGCTCTCCCGGAGCGACTTTGCCGGCACCTGGCCCCAGGTCCGCCCGGCGGAGGACAAGCAGATCGACGACGACACCACTTATACTGAGGATTTTATCAGCGCCATGACCTCCACGGAGCCCAACCCCAACCGGCCCGCTCAGGAGGACACTATGCCGGTCACCGGCGTGGACAGCGGCATTATGCTCAGCGACCTGGTGGGGGTGGCCTATGACGATGAAGAGGGCCTGTGGGACAAGTTCATGGACCAGCTCACCGTGGGCCAGATGACCGACCTCATCAACAAGGGCGCCTTCCATACCGAGATGATCGCCCAGTACGGCGTCCCCTCCACCCTGAGCTCCGACGGCCCGGCGGGCTGGGTGAACTTCATGCCCGGCTATGCCGAGTCCTTCGGCGGCTGCACCACCTACTGCTGCCAGGTGGTCTTCTCCTCCACCTGGAACGAGGACTGCCTGGCCGCCATGGGCAACGCCATCGGAAACGAGGGCATCATCGGCAACACCGAGCGGGGCGGCCTGCCCTACAGCAGCTGGTATGCCCCCGACCTCAACATCCACCGCAGCCCCTTCGGCGGCAGAAACTTTGAGTACTACTCGGAGGACCCCTTCCTCAGCGGCAAGATGACCGCCGCGGTGGTCAAGGCGGCCGCCGACAAGGGCGTGTACTGCCACATCAAGCACTTCGCCCTCAACGAGCAGGAGACCCACCGGGCCAGCAACGGCGTGCTCACCTTTGCCACCGAGCAGGCTATGCGGGAGATCTACCTGAAGAGCTTTGAGATCGCCATCAAGGACTGCATCGCCTACGGTCAGGAGAATAATCATATCATGCCCATGGGCGTCATGTCCTCCTTCAACCGCATCGGGACCCGCTGGGCGGGCGGCGGCTACCGGCTCATTACCGAGATCCTGCGCAATGAGTGGGACTTTACAGGCTCCGTTATCTGCGACTTCAACACCTGTAACCACATGGTGGAAAAGGATATGTTCTACGCCGGCGGAGACCTGAACCTGCAGTTCGCGGGTCAGATGGTGTGGAATCCGGACGCCGGGAACGCCTCCGACGTGACCGTCCTGCGGTCGGCGGCCAAGAATGTCCTCTTCACTGTGGCCAACAGCAACGCCATGCGCGGAGAATTCAGAGCGATCATGCCCACCTGGATGGTGGTGATGATCGCTGTGGATGTGCTGCTGGGCGTGGGCCTGGCTGTGTGGGGCTTTTTTGCCGTCCGCAGTGGGCTGGAGAAGTGCAAGGAAGCGCCCGGCGCGTCCAAACAGCGGCTCAGACGGGAGAGAAACGGCTGACCCTCCCGCTGTACGCCCCATGAATTTACGTTTCCCCCTCCTTTCCCATAGCTCAGGCGCCCGGGACTTGTGCCCGGGCGCCTGAGACCATTTCTGTCCCATCACCATGGGCGGGGTTGTTTTTTCGAGGACCTTGCACTATAATTGGCGGGATAAAACGGATAAGGAGGAATATGCCATGTGGATCCTGTTTGCGGCCGGCTCCGCGTTTTTTGCAGGTATCACGGCAATTTTGGCGAAATGCGGCATAAAAAAGACGGATTCTGATGTGGCCACCGCTATTCGGACTATTATTGTTCTGATCTTCTCCTGGCTGATGGTGGCTCTGGTGGGCTCTGCGTCCCAGGTGTCCCAGATCTCGGCCTACACCTGGCTCTTTCTGATCCTGTCCGGCCTGGCCACGGGGGCCTCCTGGCTGTGCTATTTCCGGGCGCTTCAGATGGGAGACGTCAACAAAGTGGTGCCCATTGATAAGTGCAGCACCGTGCTGACCGTACTGCTGGCCTTCCTTTTGCTGGGCGAGCCCATCAGCCCCAAAAAGCTCATCGGCCTGCTGGCCATCGGCGGCGGCACGCTGCTGATGATCCAGAAGAAGGAGAGCACCGGACAGGCAAAGGGACGCTCCTGGCTGCTCTATGCCGTCTTGTCCGCCGTCTTTGCCAGCCTGACCTCTATCTTCGGGAAGATCGGCATCACCGGCGTGGAGTCCAACCTGGGCACCGCCCTGCGCACCGGCGTGGTGCTGGTGATGGCCTGGCTGGTGGTGTTCGTGAAGGGAAAGCAGAGTATGGCCAGACAGGTGCCGGGAAAAGAGCTGGTGTTTATCCTCCTGTCGGGCATCGCCACCGGCGCGTCCTGGCTGTGCTACTACCGGGCCCTTCAGGACGGCCCGGCCAGCGTGGTGGTGCCCATCGACAAGCTGAGCATCCTGGTGAGCATCGCCTTCTCCTATGTGGTGTTCCGGGAGCGGCTGTCGAAAAAGGCAGCCATTGGCCTGCTGTGCATCGTCCTGGGCACCCTGATGATGCTGTGACAAGCGCTGGAAGACAGAAGACGCCGCCCAAATGGGCGGCGTCTTCCTTATATATATGGTTTTCAGAACAAACGCGAGGGATGCTCCGGTCTTTACAGCACCTGGCCCACCAGGCCGTCCCCATAAAGATCTGTAATATTGACATCTTTGATTACGTTGTGTAGTGACTCGCCCCGGGCCATGACCTCCACATAGTTGGGGGCGTGGCCACGCCACAGGCCGTTTTTCTCCTCCTCGAAGAGGACGGGGAGGGAGGAACCCACCCACTGCTCCAGATAGGCGGCCTTGAGCCGTGCGGCCAGTTCACCGGCCCGGGCGGCCCGCTCCTCCTTGACGGCGTTGGGCACCTGGTCGGCCATCTTGGCCGCCGGTGTGCCGGTGCGGCGGGAGTAGGGGAAGATGTGCATGGCGGAGAAGGCGCACTTTTCCACAAATTCCAGGGTGGCGGTGAACTCCTCCTCGGTCTCGCCGGGGAAGCCCACGATCAGATCTGTGGTGATGGCGGGGCGGTCAAAGAATCCGCGGAGTAATGTAACGCTCTCATAATACCGTTCGGTATCATATTTCCGGTTCATCCGCTTCAAAACGGCGTCGCAGCCGCTCTGCATGGACAGGTGGAAATGGGGGCACAGGTTGGGCAGGGCGGCGGCCCGGCGGCAGAAGTCCTCGGTGATGGTGCGGGGCTCCAGGCTGCCCAGCCGCACCCGCAGATCGGGCACGGCACGGCAGATGCCCTCCACCAGGTCGATGAGTCCGGTGCCGTCCCGGAACTCGTGGCCCCAGGAGGAGATCTCGATGCCGGTGAGGACGATCTCCCGGTAGCCGTCCCCGGCCAGCTTCTCCGCCTGCTCCACGGCGGCAGCCAGGGGCAGGGAGCGCACCGGCCCCCGGGCGTAGGGGATGATGCAGTAGGTGCAGAAGTTGACACAGCCGTCCTCCACCTTGAGCATGGCCCGGGTGCGGCCCTCCAGGCCGCCGGCGGGCAGCTGCTCAAAGCTGCGGTGGGTCATGATGTTGTCCACCAGCACTTCGGGGGCCAGCTCCGCCTCCGCTCTGACCAGGCCGGAGAGCCGCTCCACCTCGTTGAGGAAGCCCAAGCGGTCCCCGGTGCCCGAAACCAGGTCCACCCCCAGGGCGGCCACGTCATCCGGCGCGGTCTGGGCGTAGCAGCCGCAGACCGCCACCACGGCCGCCGGATTGCGCTTCTTGGCCCGGCGGATGGCGTTGCGGGACTTGCGGTCGCTCACCGCGGTGACGGTGCAGGTGTTGATGATGTAGGCGTCGGCCTCCTCCTCAAAGGGGACCAGGGTGTGGCCCCGGCGGAGCAGCTCGGTCTCCAGGGCCTGGGTCTCGTACTGATTGACCTTGCAGCCAAGGGTATAGATCGCGTATCGCATGGTTATCCCTCTCAAGATTCCGCCTCCCCGGACTTTCCCCCTATGGTGTAAACGGCGAAAATGCGGGAGAAGCGGAATTTATGTTTGTAATTTGCGGGTGTGGTGCTATAATGGTAGCGGATTCCACAAGCAGAATTTGCCGCTCAGACTATTTTATCAGCCCGGCGGCAGATTGTACAGACCAAAACCACAGGAGGCAAAATTACCATGCAGACCTTTTTCGTGTCCCTCACTTCCATCTCCGATGTGAAGAAGTTCGTGGATGCGGCCAGCCGCTGCTCCTCTGAGATCGACGTGCTCTCCGGCCGCTATGTGATCAACGCCAAGTCCATCATGGGCCTTTTCTCCCTGGACCTGGCCAAGCCCGTGAAGGTGGAGTTCCACGGTACCGACGCTGAGAGCGAGACCTTCCGCAAGGACATCGCCGCGCTCATCGCGGAGGACGGGGAGTAATTCCCCACCTCCGGAGCCGCCCGGCGCTGCCGCCCTGGAGGGGCGGCGGATCTGGGTCAACCGGGCGGAGCCCCCGAAATGGGGACTCCGCTTTTTGATAACCGAGACAGAGAGGGAGGCGGGGGAATGGCCTACAACTTTTTCGCCTATATCGCCCGGATGAAGTACATCAGCCGCTGGGGTCTCATGCGCAATTCCGTGCAGGAGAACATCCAGGAGCACTCCCACATGGTGGCGGTGCTGGCCCACACCCTGGCGGTCATCCGCCGGGACGTGGTGGGGGAGGACTGCGACCCGGGCGCCGCCGCGGTGGCGGCGTTGTACCACGACGCGCCGGAGATTTTCACCGGCGACCTGCCCACCCCCGTGAAATACTACAACCCGGAGATCCGGGACGCCTACAAGGCGGTGGAGGCGGTGTCGGCGGACAAGCTGCTGTCCATGCTGCCCGACCAGCTGCGCCCCGCCTACGCGCCCTGGCTGCGGGAGGAGTACGACCCGTCCCTCCGGGCCCTGGTGAAGGCGGCGGACAAGCTCTCCGCCCACATCAAGTGCGTGGAGGAGGTCAAGGCGGGCAACAATGAGTTCCGCCAGGCCGCCATACAGACCCTGGAGGCGGTGGAGGCCATGAATTTGCCCGAAGCTGCCTACTTTATCGAGCATTTTCTGCCCGCGCTCGGGCTTACACTGGATGAACTGCAATAAATGAGAGGGGTTGTGAAGCAAATGCGAGCCATCGTCACTGTCATCGGCAAGGACCAGGTGGGCATCATCGCCTCGGTCTGCGCCCTGCTCTCCGAGCACAATGTCAACGTCCTGGACATCAGCCAGACCATTCTCCAGGGGTACTTCACCATGATCATGCTGGTGGACGCCTCCCAGACCACCGTCCCCTTCGCCCAGCTGGTCACCGATCTGGAGCAGGCCGGCAAGGAGAAGGGTGTGGTGATCCACGCCCAGCGGGAAGAGATCTTCAACGCCATGCATACCATTTGAGGTGCCTGCCATGCTGAATCAACACGACATTCTGTCCACCATCAACATGATCGACCAGCAGCACCTGGACATCCGCACCATCACCATGGGCATCTCCCTGCTGGACTGCGCCGACCCCGACCCCAAGGCCGCCTGCCGCAAGATCTACGACAAGATCACCCGCCGGGCGGAGAAGCTGGTGTCCACCGGCGAGGACATCGAGCGGGAGTTCGGCATCCCCATCGTCAACAAGCGCATCTCGGTGACCCCCATGGCCCTGGTGGCCGGGGCCTCCGAGACCGAGGACTTTGTCCCCTTCGCCAGGGCCATGGACGACGCGGCCAAGGCGGTGGGGGTCAACTTCATCGGCGGCTTCTCCGCCCTGGTGCAGAAGGGGGCCACCTCCGGCGACCGGCGGCTCATCGCCTCCATCCCCGAGGCCCTGGCCACCACTGAGTTCGTCTGCTCCTCCGTCAACGTGGGCTCCACCAAGGCGGGCATCAACATGGACGCGGTGGCTGAGATGGGCCGCATCATCAAGGCCACGGCGGAGCGCACCGCCGACCGGGGCGGCTTCGGCTGCGCCAAGCTGGTGGTGTTCTGCAACGCGGTGGAGGACAACCCCTTCATGGCCGGCGCCTTCCACGGCGTGGGCGAGGGGGACTGTGTCATCAACGTGGGCGTGTCCGGCCCCGGCGTGGTGTACCACGCCCTCCAGGACGTGAAGGGCCAGCCCTTCGACGTGGTGGCCGAGACCATCAAGAAGACCGCCTTCCGCATCACCCGCATGGGCCAGCTGGTGGCCCAGGAGGCCAGCCGCCGGCTGGACGTGCCCTTCGGTATCGTGGACCTGTCCCTGGCCCCCACCCCCGCCATCGGCGACTCCGTGGCCCGTATCCTGGAGGAGATGGGCCTGGAGGTCTGCGGCACCCACGGCACCACCGCCGCCCTGGCCCTCCTCAACGACGCCGTCAAGAAGGGCGGCGTCATGGCCTCCTCCCATGTGGGCGGCCTGAGCGGCGCCTTTATCCCCGTCAGCGAGGATGAGGGTATGATCGCCGCCGCCGCCTCCGGCGCCCTCCACCTGGACAAGCTGGAGGCCATGACCTGCGTCTGCTCCGTGGGCCTGGATATGATCGCCGTGCCCGGCGACACCACCGCCGAGACCATCTCCGCCATCATCGCCGACGAGGCCGCCATCGGCATGGTCAACTCCAAGACCACCGCCGTGCGCGTGATCCCCGGTCCCGGCACCAAGGTGGGCGACACGGTGGAGTTCGGCGGCCTGCTGGGCTCCGCTCCGGTGATGCCGGTGCACCCCTTCGGCTCGGCCAAGTTCGTCCAGCGCGGCGGCCGGATCCCGGCCCCCATGCAGAGCCTGAAGAACTGAGACGGCCGCCGCGGGGGCCCCATCTGTGATGGGGCGGCGCTTGCGCCGTACAAGCGTTTTTCCCGGAGGGAAAAACCTGGGCGCAGGCGGAATTTACTTCCGCCGAGCAGGTGAAATCAATTCAGGGTTCCCAGCCGGGCGTGCCCGGCTGGGAGTGGCCGGATTCCGGTGCCCATGCAGAGCCTGAAGAACTGAAAAACGTCCCGCAGGAGCGGGATAAGCTCCGGCGCGGCGCTGAAAATGCTCCGCGCCGGAGTGCTATTTTCGGCTCATTTTCCTCTAGGAAAACGGGCCGGTTTGGTGTATACTTTTGCCACTGGGATATCCCCTGTTATACTGATGAGGAGGCTGTTTGATATGCCCAAGGTTGACGCATCCAATGCGCTGAATTTCCTGCCCGAAAACTGGCTGACCGGCCGTGAGGCCGACCTGACCGAGGCCCATGCCATGCTCCAGGAGGGCCGCGGCCCCGGCTCTGATTTCCTGGGCTGGGTCCACCTGCCCGAGAACTACGACAAGGAGGAGTACGCCCGCATCAAGGCCGCCGCGGCCAAGATCCGCTCCGACTCCCAGGCCCTGGTGGTCATCGGCATCGGCGGCTCCTACCTGGGCGCCCGCGCCGTCATCGAGCTGCTGGGCTCCCCCAACTACAACCTGTGCAAGAAGGACGGCCCTGAGATCTACTTCGTGGGCAACGGCCTGTCCACCGACGCCATGCTGGAAGTGATGGAGCAGCTCAAGGGCAAGGACTGGTCCATCAACGTCATCTCCAAGTCCGGCACCACCACCGAGCCCGCCGTGGCCTTCCGTATCTTCAAGGCCATGCTGGAGGAGAAGTACGGCAAGGAGGGCGCCAAGGGCCGCATCTACGCCACCACCGACGCCCACAAGGGCGCCCTGAAGGGCCTGGCCGACGCCGAGGGCTATGAGGAGTTCGTGGTGCCCGACGACGTGGGCGGCCGCTACTCCGTCCTCACCGCCGTGGGCCTGCTGCCCATCGCCGCCGCCGGCATCGACATCGACGCCCTGATGGCCGGCGCCCACGAGGCTATGGAGACCCTGGCCAAGCCCGGCATGGACAACCCCGCCTGGCAGTACGCCGCCGCCCGCAACGGCCTGTATGACGGCGGCAAGAAGATCGAGCTGCTGGCCTGCTACGAGCCTTCCTTCCGTTTCTTCGCCGAGTGGTGGAAGCAGCTCTACGGCGAGAGCGAGGGCAAGGAGGGCAAGGGCATCTTCCCCGCCAGCGTGGAGTTCACCGCTGACCTGCACTCCATGGGCCAGTATATCCAGGAGGGCGAGCGCCACCTGTTCGAGACCGTGGTCCGCTTTGCCGAGTGCAACGGCCAGATCATCATCCCCAACGACCCCGACAATGTGGACGGCCTGAACTTCCTCTCCGGCAAGCCCCTGTCCTTTGTGGCCGAGAAGGCCTTCCAGGGTGTGGTGCTGGCCCATGTGGACGGCGGCGTGCCCAACCTGTCCGTCACCGTGCCCAAGCGTACCGCCAACGCCGTGGGCCAGCTGATCTACTTCTTCGAGTACTCCTGCGGCCTGTCCGGCCACCTGCTGAAGGTCAACCCCTTCAACCAGCCCGGCGTGGAGGCCTACAAGAAGAACATGTTCGCCCTGCTGGGCAAGCCCGGCTATGAGGACCGCAAGGCCGAGCTGGAGGCCCGGCTGAACGGCTGAGCCATCTCCGGCCTTGCGTGCGCCGCGGATGCGGCGTCCCAAGGGTTTTGCGGAGCAAAACCTTGATGCGAGGGCGGATTCACTCCGCCCCGCAGATTCAGGAAACGGGGTCCCCGCGGAATCAGGGATTCCGTGGGGCCGAGCTGGAGGCCCGGCTGAACGGCTGAGTGCAAGACGCCTGAACAAGGGCTAAAAGGAAAAAATTGTGTCCAAAATCATACTGCCCGGACGGATTTTCCTCCGCCCGGGCAGTATTGGTTAAGCGTGCCAATGGGGCCCCCTGGAAACATGAAATTTTAGTGAACTTGTGCAAAGCAGTTGCAATCCGGTTGGATAAATGGTAACATAGAGGCACAAGGTCGGGAGCGTCCCGGCGTACAATGTAAGGAGTGATTAATATGGTGAGAGTGATCATGGGTGTCAAGGGCACCGGCAAGACCAAGCAGATGATCGAGCTCATTAACTCTGCCGTGCATAGCGAGAACGGAAACGTGGTCTGCATTGAGCGCGGCCCCAAGCTGACCTACGATATTCATTATAAGATCCGCCTGGTGGAGGCGTCCCACTACGAGATGAAGTCTTTTGAGTTCATGAAGGGCTTCATCAGCGGCCTCTACGCCGGCGACTACGATATCACCCACATCTTCATCGACAGCCTGACCAAGATCGTCCCCTCCGAGCCCGGCGACGCCGCTGTGGAGGACTTCCTGGATTGGCTCAACACCTTCAGCGAGAAGAACAACATCAAGTTCACCGTCACCATCAGCGCTGACGCCAGCCTGGCCACTGAGGGTGTGAAGAAGTACTTCTGAGCACAACGTATGCCCGTGCCCCCGGAGGGATCTCCCTCCGGGGGTTTTTCCACGCCCTTTGGGACAGGGCGGGGAGGACAGGCCCTATCCCAAAGGGCCGGAAAGGGGAGAATACCATGCAGCAAGACCTGACCCGGGGGAGGGTCACCCGATCCATGCTGCTCTTTGCCCTGCCCATGATCCTGGGCAACCTACTCCAGCAGCTCTATAACGTGGCCGACACCCTGATCGTGGGCCGCTGCCTGGGGCCGGACGCCCTGGCGGCGGTGGGCTCCTCCTACTCCCTGATGACCTTTCTCACCTCCATCCTGTTGGGGCTGTGTATGGGCAGCGGAGTATACTTCTCCATGCTCTTTGGCAGCCGGGAGGAGGAGAAGCTGCGGGAGAGTATTTTTGTGTCCTTTGTGGTCATCGCCATTGCCGCTGCCCTGCTCAACGGGGTGGTCATGGCGCTGACAGACCCCATCCTCCGGGCGCTGCAGATCCAGGCCCAGGTGTACGACATGACCCGGGCCTATGTGCGGGTGGTCTTTCTGGGCATTCCCTTTACCTTCCTCTATAACTATTTTGCGTCTCTCCTCCGGGCCATCGGCAACTCGGTGGTGCCCCTGGTGTTCCTGGGGGTGAGCGCGGTGCTGAATATCGGGCTGGACCTGGTGTTCGTGCTGGTGCTGAAACGGGGGGTGGCCGGAGCGGCGGAGGCCACAGTCATCTCCCAGGCGGTCTCGGCGGCCTGCATCGCCCTGTACGCCTTCTGCAAGGCGCCTCAGCTCCGCCCGCGCCGGTCCGAGATGCGGCTGCGGCGGGAGACCGTGGGCAAGATCTTCTCCTACTCCTTCCTCACCTGCGTGCAGCAGTCGGTGATGAACTTCGGCATCCTGATGATCCAGGGCCTGGTCAACAGCTTCGGCGTGGACGTGATGGCCGCCTTTGCCGCCGCGGTGAAGATCGACTCCTTCGCCTACATGCCGGTCCAGGACTTCGGCAACGCCTTCTCCACCTTCATCGCCCAGAACTACGGCGCGGGCAGAGTGGACCGCATTCGGGCGGGCATCCGCTCCGCCGTAGCCACCGCCCTGGCCTTCTGTGTGGTCATCTCGGTGCTGGTGTTCGCCTTTGCCGGGCCCCTGATGACCATCTTCGTGGCGCCGGAGGAGACCGGCATCATCGCCATCGGCGTGGAGTACCTGCGCATCGAGGGGGCCTGCTACTGCGGTATCGGCTGCCTCTTTCTGCTCTACGGCCTCTACCGGGCCCTGGGCCGTCCCGGCATGTCGGTGGTGCTCACCGTGATCTCCCTGGGTACACGGGTGGCCCTGGCCTATCTGCTGGCCCCCATTCCCGCCATCGGTCTGCCCGGTATCTGGTGGGCCATTCCCATTGGCTGGGTGCTGGCCGACGCCGTGGGCCTGGGCTTCTACCGGCTGAGAGAACGAAAACAGCTGGAACAGCTGAAAACACAGCAAAAGACCGTCCCCGTGTGAGGGGACGGTCTTTTGCTGTAAATGGAGCACAGTCCATTCCAATGTGGCGGGGGCAGGTGAGGATCGAACTCACCGGGGCGGGACCGCCGCCCCCAACGGTTTTGAAGACCGCGGGGCTCACCAGATACCCTTCTGCCCCCATCGGGCTGTCAAAACCTAATTATATCACAGATTTTCCCGCCGGAGAACCCTGTAATTTCCCTCCCGGCGGGTAAGCCCCTCCGAATCCCAGTGCTCCAGCAGCAGCAGGGCGTATTTCCGGCTGACGCCCAGCCTGTCCCGGAACCGGGCCAGGGTGAGGGCGGGGGAGTCCTGAAACAGATCCAGCAGCAGAGCACGGGCGCGCTCCAGGGGGCGGCGGTGGATGCGGCAGCCCTCCCCCAGAGGCACCAGGATGCCCTGCCGGGTCATGGCGGTCATTACCTGGCGGCAGGCGGAGGCGTCAGGGCCGAAGGCGGCCTCCACGGCGGCGTCCTCCGGGGCCTCCAGCCCGGCCCTGCGGTACAGGACCTCCAGCCGGTCCCGGACTTTGGCCAGCTCCGGGGTGTATCTGGGGCGGAACCCGGGGCGAAATACCAGGCCGTTCCGCCGCCGGAGCACGCCCTGCCCCTCCAGCGCGGCCGCCAGGGCTTCAGACGGGGCGCCGCCGTCAGGCAGCAGTCGGGCGCACAGAAGCTGCTCCACCATGCCGGGCTCCAGGGGCCGGGCGGCATGCCAGCCGTCCAGAAGAGCCGCAGCCCGGCCGGCCAGGGCCTCCAGGGCCTGGGCAGACAGCCAGGCCGTGCCCAGGGGGATGGCCTTCTCTTCCCGGGCCAGGGCCTCCAGGGCTGCCAGCCCCTCCGCCTGAGACAGCCCGGCAGCCATGGCCAGGGCCTCCGGGGCGCTGGGGACAGCCTGTCCAGCCAGCGCCGCCGCCATACGGCGGAGCGGGTCGGGAGAGGCCAGGGCGGCCAGCCGATCCGCCAGGCCTGGGTCCTTTTTTTTGTGGTGAGGGGACAGGTCCAGCAGCACGCCGCCGCCTATTGTGGCCACCGGGGAGAAAAAGCGGACCACAAAGCGGTCCCCCACCCGGGCGGCCATGGGGGCGGACAGCCGGAGCTGGGCAAAGCAGGTCTGACCGGGCAGCAGCTCGGTCCGGTCGAAGAACACGCACCGGCAGAGCAAGGCGGCGGCGCCGTGGTGGAGGTGGAGCTGGGCGCCGTGTTTGACGGAGAAGGGGGCCTCGGCCAGCAGGGTCAGCGTTACGTCCGCCCGGTCGGTGAGGGCCATGGAGCCGGGGGCGGCCAGGGTGTCCCCCTTTTGGATGGAATCCGTCTCGCCGGAGAGCAGCAGGGCGGCCCGGCTCCCGGCCTCCAGCCGTTCCGCCTCCGCACCGTGGCGCTGGAGCCCCCGCACCCGCACCGTCCCATGTCCGGGGTACAGCGCTAATGTGTCGCCGGCGGCCACCTGCCCGGCGGCCACAGTGCCCGCCGCCACGGTCCCCCGGCCCTGGAGAGAGAAGAGCCGGTCCACCTCCAGCCGGAAGGGCAGGTCTGTCCGCCGCCTGCGGGGGGAGAGGGAGGCCACAGCCGCCCGCAGCTCGTCCAGTCCCAGCCCGGTCCTGGACGACACAGGGACGACGGGGGCGCCCTCCAGAAAGGTGCCCGCCGTCAGGGCGGCGACAGCCGCTCTCACCTGGGTCAGGCGGCTTCCATCCGCCAGATCCGCCTTGGTGACGGCCACCACACCCGCCTCCATGCCCAGCAGGGCGCACAGGGCCAGGTGCTTTCTGGTCTGAGGCATGACACCCTCGTCGGCGGCCACGGTGAGGAGCACCCCGTCCGCCCCCGCCGCCCCGGAGAGCATGTTGCGGATAAATTTCTCATGGCCGGGCACGTCCACCAGGTCGGCCTCTCCGCCGCCGGGCAGGGGGAGGACGGCAAAGCCCGGCTCAATGGTCAGACCGCGCCGCTTCTCCTCGGCCAGGGTGTCGGTGTCCGTACCGGTGAGGGCCTTGACCAGAGCGGTCTTTCCGTGGTCCACGTGGCCCGCCACGGCCAGAATCAGGTGATTCACAGGCGTGTCCCCCTTACCGCCTCCGCCGCCCGGAGGATCTCAGCCGCATCTTCCTCTGTCAGGGTGCGCACGTCCAGCAGAAGGGCGCCGCGGTGGATGCGGCAGAGGATGGGCACCGCATGGCGGCGGAAATGGGCCTCCAGATCCTCGGGCACACCGGGCCCGTCGGTGACGGCGGCACAGAAGCCGGGCAGCTCCTCGTTGGGCATGGAGCCGCCCCCCACCTGTCCGGCACAGGGAAGGACAGACACGGTGTACGCCGTCCCCAGGGCGTGCCCCAGCCCGGCGGCCAGCTCCTCCGCCCGTCGGTGGAGGTCGTCCGGCGGGGCGTTGAGCATGGACAGCACGGGCAGGGCCTCACGGGCCCCCTCCGGGTCTCGGAGCAGGAGCAGGGTGGCCTCCAGGGCGGCCAGGGACAACTTGTCGATGCGCACCACCCGGGCCAGGGGGTGGCGCTTCATGGCGTCGATGTACTGCTTTTTCCCCAGCACGATGCCCGCCTGAGGGCCGCCCAGCAGCTTGTCCCCGGAGAAGCACACCACATCCGCCCCGTCGGCCAGAGCCGCCGCCGCGCTGGGGGCGGCGGGGAGGGCGGGAAGACTCTGGGAAGAGAGAACACAGCTGCCCAGGTCGCACAGCAGGGGCACGCTGTGGGCCGCCGCCAGTCCGGCGAGCTGGGACAGGGGGGTGTCCTCGGTGAAGCCCACGATCTGGTAATTGCTGGTGTGGACCTTCAGCAGGGCCTGGGCCTCCTGGGAGAGCAGGACCCGCTCATAGTCGGACGAGCGGGTCTTGTTGGTGGTGCCCACCTCCCGGAGGAGCGCGCCGCTGGCCGCCATGATCTCGGGCACCCGGAAGGCGCCGCCGATCTCCACCAGCTCCCCACGGGACACGGCCACCCCCTTGCCTGCCGCCAGGGCGGAGAGCATGAGAAACACGGCGGCGGCGTTGTTGTTCACCGCCATGGCCGCCTCCGCCCCGGTAAGGGAGCAGAGGAGGGATTCCACATGGCTGTGGCGGCTGCCCCGGCAGGCGTTGTCCAGGTCGTACTCCAGGTTGGAGTAGCCCTCTGCCGCCTCCCGGACCGCCTCCGCCGCCCGGTGGGCCAGGGGCGCCCGGCCCAGGTTGGTGTGGAGCACCACGCCGGTGGCGTTGATGACCTTCCGCAGGCCTGGGCGGCACAGGGCCCCGGCCGCCGCGGCGATCTCTCCGGCCAGAACGTCCACAGGCGGTACGGCGGCCCCGTTCACAACAGACCGCCGGACCTCCTCCAGTCTGCCCCGGGCGGCCTGGCGGATGAGGGCGTAGGGCAGGACCTTCCGGGCGGCGAGCAGGGTGGGGTGGGACAGCAGAACGTCCATTTTGGGCAGGGCGCGGAGCGGATTTTCACACATGGACAGCACCTCCGGGGGAAATTTTTGCACAGCGGGTCGGTTCAGCAGCTATCATTATAGCACAGATGTGTCCCCGATGGGCCAGGATTTGTCCTCATCCAGCAGGGCGAGAGGCGAGGTGTTCAGGGCGGCGGCCAGCTGTGCTGGCCTTCCAATGTGCCAGAGATGGATTGTTTTCTTGGTAATATCGCCGAGTAACGCTATGGGAGTCCCAAGAAAACTGAACAGGATATACAAATAAAAATAGACAAATGGGAGGAAATGCGGTACACTGGATTTAGGATACCCAAAACCCGGGAAAAAAAGGAGGAACACCCATGAAGAAACTGGCAGTCGTATTGGCAGTGCTTCTGCTCATCTCCTGCGTGCCCGCCTCGGCCGCGGAGACGGCGCTCACCGGAGCGGAGGCCTATGAGCAGTACGGGCCCTGGTACACCTGGACCCAGGAACAGAAGGACACGGCAACAGCGGAATGGAGCGAGGACTTCTGGTATGAGTACTGGGACGCCTATTTCGTCCAGAGCGGCGCCGAGGACGAGCAGTACTACGCGGACATGGATGCCTGGAACCAGGCCTTTTACGGCGATGTGTGGGCGGAGGACTGGGAGGCCTATCTTCGGAGTGTGAAGGAAGCCCTGGGCATGCCCTACCCGGACGGCATCAACGTGTCGGTCAACGGGGCGTGGCTGGACCTGGACGGGCTGGAGCCCTGGGCCCTGGACGGCCGCACCATGGTGCCGGTGCGTCCCTTCCTGGAGGCGCTGGGTGCCAAGGTGGACTACGCGGACAACGTGGTCACCGCCGTACTGGCCGACGGGGTCACCCTGGAGCTGACCGGTGGGAGCACCACCATGACCAGGGTGTCCGGGGATAAGATTGACAAGATCGAGATGGACGTGCCCCTGACCGCAGTGGCCAACCGGACCTACATTCCCGCCCGCTTTGCCGGCGAGGCGGTGGGCATGGCCGTGGAGTGGGACGGGGACTATCAGGCGGCCCATTTCACCGATTGGGACAGGATTGCGGAGCAGATTGACGAGAAGTTTGCCACCCTCAACACCTTGATGTCCCTGGATCAGGGTGAGCTGGACCCGGAGCAGACCTACCGGGTAACGGGGCTGGCATCCCAGATTGTGACACTCTACGGCGAGACCGAGGCGGAGAACGACACCTCCACCCAGACCGTGACCCTGAACGGCCTGGTCCGGGGCGGCCAGGTGGATCTGGATCTGGGGGTGGACATGGATCTGGGCGGCCTGCGCGAGATGGTCGTCGCCGGTATGCCCCAGGAGGAGGCACTGCTGGACCTGCTGTCCGACTTTGAGATGGAGGTCCGGGGCGACCTGGACCAGGGGACACTCTATATGACCGGAAACAAGCTGGGGGAGCTGCCTGGCAGCACCCTGGCCAGCGGCGAGTGGGTGGCCCTGGACCCCACCGAAGGCGGGGACACCCAGATGGAGGAGGCTGTCACGATGGGCAGCCTGCTGACCGCCGGACTGAAGGCGAGCGGCGTCAGCGGGGACGGAATGCCGCCCTGCGTCAGCGCCCTGGACACGGCGGAGATGCTGGCCCTCATCCTGGGGGATGACTGCTTCACCGTCTCCACCGCAGGCAGCACCACCACCTACACCCTGAAGGTGGATACCCTTGGATTGACTGACAAGGTTACTGCCTTGACAGAAGAGAAGGGAACCCCGGAGCTGTACCTGCTGCTGAGCTACCTGAGCGGCGGCCTGAAGGTGGACTGCAATGGTACCTTCCGGGTGCGGGATAACCAGATGGTGGATATGGAGCTGGATATGACGGTGAAGGTGCCTGCCCTTGCCGTGAGCAGTACGCCTATGGATATCAGCTTCTCCGCCAGCGGGGACAGCACCAATTTTGAGTGTACTCTGACAGCCAAGGCCGCCTACGGCGGAAAGCTGGAGATGAAGATGGAGATCCTTGTGGAAGAGACCGGCGACATGCCTGTCACCACGCCTCCTGAGGGCGCGGCGGTCCGCACCGCCGACGCGCTGGGCACCGGTACAGTGTATCCCGGCGGGCTGGAGAGCCTGGCCGGCATCATCCGATAACGCAAAAAATCCACCTTCCCGCCGGGGAAGGTGGATTTTTTATGGATTTAGGGGATCAGCCAGAAGCCGACCGCGCCGCAGGCCGCGCCCATGACGGCGCCGGCCAGCACGTCCCGGGGGAAGTGGACGCCGCCGATGACCCGGATGAGGGCGATGAGCACCCCGATAGCCAGGAATACCCCGCCCAGGGGCGGGCACACCCACCAGAAGGCCATGTCGATGACAAAGACCGAGAATACATGGCGGCTGGGGAAGGAGTTGCCCTTGGTGTCCTTGGGGATGAGGGGGGTGATGTCCAGCACCTCGTAGGGCCTGGGGGCGTTGCACCACTTGCGGAAAAAGCTGAGGGCTATAAAGGACACCCCCGGCGTGATGACCGCCCGCAGCAGCCGGTGGTCCCGGGTGAGGAGCAGGAACAAGAGCAGGGCGGGGTAGGCGATGTAGACCGACAGGGTCAGCACCTTGTTCACCGCCCGGACGGCTCCGGCGTAGGGGCGGAAGGGGGCGGACAGGCGGGCGTAGAGAGAAGCTGTCATGGGAACCTCCTGAGGGAATGGATGGATACAAAACCGCACCCGCCCGTCGGGCGGGTGCGGCAGATGGTGCGGGCTGATATCAGGGCAGGTCGGCGTCGATGAGGATATTGTCCGTGCCGTGCTCCTCAAACTCGGCCATATAGCCGTCGATGCGGCGGTTGAGCTCATCATAGTTGGTCTCGTCGATGGGGGGATCGTCCATGTCCCGGCGGGCCAAATCCTCGGCGAGAATCTCGAAAAACACGTTGTTTTCGTACTCCATAATGGCCTCGTGTATGCCGCCGTCCACAAAGGCCCGGGAGGGCACCACCTCGCCCTGCCACAGCTCGGCCAGACTGGGCATCCCCTCCTCCGCCGCCTTGGAGAAGAGCAGGCTCTCCACCTCGTCGTAGTCGGCGAAGCGGTCGTCGCCCCGGGTGGAATTGAGGATCCAGTTCCCGATATAGACCATGTCAAGCAGCCGGCGGTACTGCTTCTTTGTCAGTTCCAGCTTCATGCGCGAAACCTCCTCGCTGTCGTGACATTGCGGAGCATGGGGCTGAGCTGCTCCGCTTGCACATATTATATTAACAAGATAGGGAAAAGTCAAACCCGGCGAAAGGAGAAATCCGGTGAAATTTCCCCTTGTGTTCCGCCGGAGTTTCGCATATAGTATAGAGGAAGCGGCAGGCGGAGGAATTCCGCCCCGCAATTGTTTTGTCTGGAGGTTGTTGCTGTGGACCGTCGGCCAATCGGCGTGTTTGACTCGGGCATGGGCGGCCTGACCGCTGTCCGGGAGCTGATCCATCTGATGCCGGAAGAGGACATCGTCTACTTCGGCGACACCGGCCGGGTGCCCTACGGCAGCCGCTCCCGGGACACCATCATCAAGTACGCCCGGCAGGACGTGGCCTTTCTCAACACCTTTGATCTGAAGGCCATTGTCATCGCCTGCGGCACCGTGTCCACCACGGCGCTGGAGGTGCTGGAGCAGGAGAACCCCATCCCGGTGCTGGGCGTGGTGCGGCCCGCTGTGGCGGAGGCCGCCGCCGCCACCCGCAGCGGGAAGATCGGCCTCATCGGCACCCAGGCCACCATCCGCACCGGGGCCTATGAGCGGTACATCGCCAAGCTGCTGCCCGACGCCCAGGTCACCGCCCGGGCCTGCCCCCTCTTTGTGCCCCTGGTGGAGAACGGCCGCTTCCGCCCCGGGGACAGGGTCACCGAGATGGTGGCCGAGGAGTACCTCACCCCCCTGAAGGAGGCCGGGGTGGACACCCTGGTGCTGGGCTGCACCCACTACCCCCTCCTGTCCCAGGTCATCGGCAACTTCATGGGCCCGGACGTGACGCTCATCAACACCGGCGCGGCCTGCGCCCGGCAGGTATCGGCCATGCTGAAGAAGCGGGACGGCCTCAACAGCCCCGACCACGTGGGCACCCGCCGCTACTTCGCCAGCGACAGCGCCGCCGACTTCGCCTCTCTGGCCTCCATCTTCCTGGGCCGGGACATCACCGGCGCGGTGGAGCAGGTGGATATTACAAAATATTGAGGAGAAACGGGCACCGGTCCTTTACTTTTCCCTCAATTTGGGATATAATACCTTGCATTTTGGTTCACATCAGAGGTCGAGAGAATGGATAAGAGCGTCATTATTTCCATCAAAGGCAGGCAGTCCTACGAGAACGTGGAGGACGAGACCATCGAGCTGGTCACCGAGGGCCTGCTGGCCAAGGAGGGCGAGGGGGAGTACACCCTCAGCTACCAGGAGAGCGAACTCACCGGCCTGGAGGGCACCCTGACCACCTTCCAGATCGAGGACGGCCGCATCACCCTCATGCGCCACGGGGAGGTTAACTCCCAGATGGTGTTCGAGGAGGGCCGCCGCCACCTGTCCATGTACAACACCCCCTACGGGGCCCTGGCCGTGGGCATCAAGACCCACCACATGGACTGCCGCATGGACGAGCACGGCGGCAGCATTGAGATCAACTACGCCATTGAGATCGAGCATGCCGTGGCGGGGCAGAACCTGTTCCAGATCCAGGTCCGGGAGAAGCCCCCGGTGCTCCGGCAGTAAGTTCACGGGCGGCAGGGGCCGCCCTTTACCAGATATTGATGAGGTGATTTGAGATGTCCAACATGATCCAGTCCGCCAAGGACCAGGTGGCGTCCCTGACCCAGGCGGCCTACGAGAAGGCCGCCGCCGATGGGCTCCTGCCCGCCGGCGCCCAGGTAAAGGCCACCATTGAGATTCCCAAGGACGTGTCCCACGGGGACTACGCCTCCTCCTTTGCCATGGCCGGGGCCAAGGCCCTCCACATGGCCCCCAGAGCCATCGCCCAGATCATTCTGGACCACCTGGAGCTGGAGGGGACCTACTTCCAGAGCGCCGAGATCGCCGGCCCCGGCTTCCTGAACTTCCGCCTGGGCAGCCGCTGGTACGGCGAGGTCATCGCGGACATCGAGCGGGAGGGCGCCGCCTACGGCGCCGTGGACGAGGGCCACGGCGAGAAGGTGATGGTGGAGTTCGTCTCCGCCAACCCCACCGGTCCCATGCACATCGGCAACGCCCGGGGCGGCGTGCTGGGCGACAGCCTGGCCAGCGTGCTGGAGCGGGCGGGCTACAACGTGTGGCGTGAGTTCTACGTCAACGACGCCGGCAACCAGATCCACAAGTTCGCCATGTCCATCGACGCCCGGTACCGCCAGCTCATCCTGGGGGAGGAGAACGTGCCCTTCCCCGAGGACGGCTATAAGGGCGACGACATCAGAGAGCTGGCCGCCGCCTTCCGGGCGGAGCAGGGCGACAGCTGGATGGACAAGAGCGAGGAGGAGCGCCAGGAGGCCATGGCCAACTTCGGCCTCAAGCGCAACATCCCCAAGATGCAGGAGGACCTGCGCCGGTACAAGATTGAGTACGACGAGTGGTTCCTGGAGTCCTCTCTCCACAACAGCGGCTATGTGGCCGAGACCGTGGGCCTGCTCACCGACAAGGGCTGGACCTACGAGAAGGACGGCGCCCTGTGGCTCAATACCATTGAGCTGCTCAAGGAGAAGTACATGCGGGAGGGCAAGACCCGGGAGCAGGTGGACAAGCTGGACCTGAAGGACGACGTGCTCCGCCGGGCCAACGGGTTCTACACCTACTTTGCCGCCGACATCGCCTACCACCGCAACAAGCTGGAGAAGCGGGGCTTCCAGACCGCCATCAACATCTGGGGTGCCGACCACCACGGCCACGTGGCCCGGCTCCAGGCGGCTCTGGACGGCCTGGGCCTGGACGGCTCCCACCGCCTGGTGGTGGTGCTCATGCAGCTGGTGAACCTGCTCCAGGACGGCAAGCCCGTCCGGATGAGCAAGCGCTCCGGCAAGGCCATCGCCCTCCACGACCTGCTGGACGAGGTGAGCGTGGATGCCTGCCGCTACTTCTTCAACTCCCGCTCCTTCACCAGCCCCCTGGACTTTGACCTGGACCTGGCCGTCAAGGAGGACTCGGACAACCCGGTGTACTACGTCCAGTACGCCCACGCCCGGATCTGCTCCCTGGTGGCCCGGATGAAGGAGGAGGGGGCCGGCGTGTCCGCTGCCGCCGACATCGACGCCTCTGTGTTCACCACCCCCGAGGAGCTCTCCCTGGTCAAGACCCTCTCCCTCTTCCCTGAGGAGATCCGCCTGGCCAGCCGGGACTACGACCCCTCCCACATCAACCGCTACCTGCTCACCCTGGCCGGCGATTTCCACCGGTTCTACAATTCCTGCCGCATCAAGGGCGAGGAGAAGCACGTGCTGGCCGCCCGGCTCAAGCTGGCGGACACTGTTCGGTCCGTGCTGGCCAACGGCATGGCCCTCATCGGCGTCACCGCCCCCGAGAAAATGTAATTTTGCCTTACAACAATCCCCCGCTCATCTGAGCGGGGGATTGTTTTGTCACTCGCACTCCACCTGGGTGTACGCCTCTGCGCCGCAGGCCTCATGGCCCTCCTCGTCCTGGGGCGGGAACAGGGCCAGGGACGCCCCGAAGAGCAGCGCCGCCAGAATCGCCACCGCCTGCACCTTGTTCTCCTTCAGCAGATGGCCGTACTCCTCCCACAGGGGGAGCCTGAGGCCCTCACCCAGCTTCTCCGCGCCGTAGCAGATGATCAGGGCAATGACCGCGCAGCACGCCAGCCGCACCGCCGTGTCCCGCTTGTTCTCCTTCCGCTCCATCACCGCCGCCTCCTTCCGCGCCTGTATCACCAGTATATGCGCCCCGGCGGCGGGCATGTGAGGAGGAACGGCGTATATTCTGTTTGACCGGTGCTCTGCGCCATGATATAATCTAAAATGGATGTGAATTGGCATATTGTGCCGGAACTTTGACGCAATATTACCCGTCCGCAGCTGGACTGTATTTTACTTTCCCTGACGTCTGAAGAAAAAGGGAAAATGAAGAAAGGAAGGATTCCATGGAACCCAAAGAGATCCAGGAGCTGGCAATCACCGCCACCAAGGGCCGGCTTTTGGGCCTGTCGGCCATCTACCGCGCCGCCTCCGGCCACACCGGCGGCTCCCTGTCCGTGATGGACATCCTCACCGTCCTCTATTTCCATGAGATGAAGGTGAACCCCGACCAGCCCAGGGACCCTGACCGGGACCGCCTGGTGCTGAGCAAGGGCCACTGCACCCCCGCTCTGTACTCGGTACTGGCCCTGCGGGGATTCTTCCCCGTGGAGGACATGCAGCTCTTCCGCAGCATTGACGGCCACTACTCCGGCCACCCCGATATGGTCCACGTAAAGGGCGTGGATATGTCCACCGGCTCTCTGGGCCAGGGGATCTCCGCCGCCGTGGGCATGGCCCTGGCGGGCAAGATCGACAAGAAGGACTACCGGGTGTACGCCATTCTGGGCGACGGCGAGCTGGACGAGGGCCAGGTGTGGGAGGCCGCCATGTCGGCCGCCAAGTACAGCCTGGACAACCTGTGCGCCGTGGTGGACTATAACAGAATGCAGATCGACGGCACCACCGACGATGTGATGCCCCTGGGCGACCTGTCCGCCAAGTGGGCCGCCTTCGGCTGGAACGTGATCGAGACCGACGGCCACGACTACGCCGCCCTGGCCGACGCCTTTGAGCAGGCCAAGACTGTGAAGGGCAAGCCCACCGTGGTTCTGGCCCACACCGTCAAGGGCAAGGGCGTGTCCTTCATGGAGGGCGTGTACACCTGGCACGGAAAGGCCCCCAACGACGAGCAGTACGCCCAGGCCAAGGCCGAGCTGGAAGCACATCTCAAGCAGCTGGAAGAGGAGGGGAAGTAAGATGGCAGGAAGCATCGCGACGAGAGCCGCCTACGGCGCGGCCCTGATTGAGCTGGCCAAGACCCACCCGGAGCTGCTGGTCCTGGACGCGGACCTGGCCCAGGCCGTCAACACCAGCAAGTTCGCCCAGGAGTATCCCGACCGCCACTTTGACATGGGCATTGCCGAGGGCAACATGACCGGCGTGGCCGCCGGTCTGGCCACCTGCGGCAAGCACCCCTTTATCAATACCTTCGCCATTTTCGCCACCGGCCGGGCCTGGGAGCAGGTGCGCAACTCCATCGCCTATCCCGGCCTGCCCGTCACCGTGGTGGGGTCCCACGGCGGCCTCTCCGTGGGCGAGGACGGCGCCACCCACCAGTGCATCGAGGACCTGAGCAACATGCGGGTCATCCCCGGCATGACCGTGGTGGTGCCCTGCGACGGCAACGAGATGACCTTTGCCACTGAGGCCCTGCTGAACCTGAATGCCCCCGCCTACCTGCGTCTGGGCCGCATGGCGGTGGACAACGTCACCGACGAGCTGCCCGGCTACAAGTTCGAGCTGGGCAAGGGCGTCACCATGCGCGACGGCAGCGACGTGACCGTCATCGCCTGCGGCCTCATGGTCCAGGAGGCCCTCAAGGCCGCCGAGACCCTGGCCGGCGAGGGCATCTCCGTCCGGGTCATCGACATGCACACCATCAAGCCCCTGGACGAGGAGCTGGTGCTCCAGGCCGCCAAGGAGACCGGCGCCATTGTCACCAGCGAGGAGCACAATATCGTGGGAGGCCTGGGTGCCGCCGTGTGCGAGTACCTGTCCCAGGCCTGCCCTGTGCCCGTGGTGCGCCACGGCGTGGAGGACTGCTTCGGCCGCTCCGGCCCTGCCAAGAAGGTGCTGGCCGCCTACGGCCTCAACGCCGAGGGCCTGGCCAAGAAGGTGCGGCTGGCTGTCAGCCTGAAGAACCGGTAAGAACAGAGACGATGCCAAAACCAGCGGCAGGCCGCAGCTGCGGCCTGCCGCTTTCAATGCCCGAGCGGGCGGTAAGAAAGGAGAATGTGCTGTGATCAAACTGATTGCCACTGACATGGACGGCACATTGTTGAATGATGACCACGCGATGGTGTCCCAGCGCAACGTGGACGCCCTCCGCAGGGCGGCGGAGCAGGGCATTGAGGTGGTCATCTCCAGCGGGCGGACCTGGAGCCTGCTGAAGGAGATCGCGGACCAGCTGGGCGTGGTGCGCTATGTGGTCATGTCCAACGGCGCGGCCGTGCTGGACCGGCAGACCGGGGAGTGGGTGCTCCAGAAGGGCATGCCCAAGGAGCAGGCGCTGAAATTCGTGGAGATCCTGCTCCGGTACGGCGCGGGCTTTGAGCTCTTCTGCGAGGGCCAGAACTACGTCGACCGGCGGTATGAGGCGCTTGTCATGAAGGAGGCGCCCTCCGCTGCGTATGGGGCCATGTTCCGCCGGCAGGCCATGATCGTGGACGACCTGCGGCCGGTGATCGAGAAGAAGCTGGTGGAGAAGCTCTATGTATTCCATGTGGAGCCGGGCACCCAGGGGCGGATTGAGGAGGAGCTCAGAGCTGTGGGCCCCTATGAGTCCGCCTGCGCCTATGAGTCCAACATGGAGATCACGGCTCCCGGCGTGGACAAGGGAGAGGCGCTGAAGGAGCTGTGCCGGAAGCTGGACATTGATGCTTCGGAGGTCATGGCCTTCGGCGACGCGGACAACGACCTGGGGATGCTGGCCTGGGCGGGCTGCTCCTTTGCCATGGCAAACGGTACGGACAAGGCCAAGGCGGCCGCCAAAGGGCTCACCGGTACCAACTCCGACTCCGGCGTGGCCCAGGGTGTGGAGCGCTGGGCGCTGGCACAGCAGAACTGAACACCGGAAAAGAAAAACAGCCATCCCTCCAGGGATGGCTGTTTTCATGTGTAAATCCGTGTGTAAATTTCGATGTACAGATATTGCGGATCTGTCAGACTTCAGATTTAAAAAGGGAGGAGCGGCTACACGGGATATTCCTTTAGTTCGTTCAAAAATTCCTGATAGTTTTCTTCAGACCAATAAAATGTCAATTCGTCTTCCGTGTACTCCGCCGGAGTGTCTCGCATAAAGTTGCTGCCAATATCGTAATCAAATCTTTTCAGCACAGCTTCTGCAAATTCGCGGAAAAACATTCCGATTCCAGTGATGACATTGCCGTCTTCCATGATGGGCTTGTGTATAAAGTTTTCTTTTTGGATAAAGGAGAAGGTATCTGCAAACTGCATAAAATACCCTGCGGTGAATTTCTTACCGTTTAAAATACCTGCCTTTGACAATAGGGCTGGAGAGGACGAGATTGCCGCAAAGACAACGGGGGTATTAACTCCGCCTTTGAGAAAATCGATCAGCGTTTCATCAAACAAAGCGGGCATCGGATTGATGGTTCCAGGGAGAATGACGCAGTCATAATCCGTGATAGTCACGTCTGCTGTTGTTTTGGTAGGGAAAACACGCAGGCCTTCTTCGCTGCGGTATTCTCTGTTCTCGCTTGCAATATAATCGACTGTTTCGCCGAACCAGACCGTCAGGGCAGAGGTCAGACAGGTAATCTCTTGCAGGGAAAAGTCGGGATATAATAGCACGGAAAATTTTCTCATCGGAGCACCTCTATAAATTATAATGTAAATTTATTCTAGCATGGACGTCTGAAATTTACAATAAAGCAAAAAGAGAGACGGGCTTTTCAGCACGTCTCTCTTTGGAAAATAGGATAGCAGAACGGACAACACACGGGCTTTTTGCGGTGCTGCGGTGTAAGCGCAGGGGATCTTAAGACTGAAATGCGTCCTTTACGTAGCTTATAAAATCCTTCTCAACCAATTCATAATCAATAGAAGACTGAAGGCGGCCAAGCTGATCTTTCCAAGCATCCACGTTCGTTCTCACCTTGCGGAAACCAAGGGATTCATAGACATGTTGTGCCCGTGTGTTCTTCACATTCGTGTCGAGAATGATTTTGGAATAGCCGTTTCTGAACAGCCAGCCAATCAGCAGACTCAGGACTTTTCTGCCCACACCACGATTTTGACAATCGGTTTCACAGAGCTTGATGCCGACTTCGGCCACACCCACGCCTGCATTACTATAACTGCACTCACCGATCAGACGATCGTCTTCCTGAATGATGATGCAACCCTTGTTAAGTCCTTTGATGACCTCGTCCTCAGTCGTCCCCACGCCATTGGGGAAGCCTGCGTGCGCCATCACAGCACCGTCGTTCCACCAGGCGGCGAGCTGCTTTGCATCGGCGGCTTCGGCTTGTCGGATGGTTAAATTTTCGTATTGAATCGTTTCCATCATCTTTCCTCCGTTAAAAATTCCATGTAAGAGCAGGGAAGGGGGATGGCGCATTTGTGCGTGCGTATAACAGTGTCGGATCAATGCGAACCTTGCCCCATGTTCAAGTCCGCGCCCAAACCCAGATCGCAACCCAGCGCAATGGCAGTATTATAGGGTTTTTCCGCGATAAAGTCAATTGTCGCGCCGCGCATCACAATGGACTTGGCCCTTTCCAACACCAGTTGTCCAATCCGCTACTTATGAACCGTACGCTTCCGGCAGGTGCGGCGCTTTTGGGGGCGCTCATGATCGCGGCCTTCGCCGGGGATCATCTGGCCGGCGCTGCCGAGGCTATGGTTACCCTGCTTGAAGTGACACCGGGAGGCTGCCGTGCCTGTACGGGAAAAACTGGATGCGCAGCAGGGGCCGGAGACGTCCAAGAAGGTTCCGGACGAGGTCAAGGGACAAAATACCGCCGGAAGTGCAAAATTAAATTGAGTTCCATGGCGCGTTTTTGAATTTGAAAAGGGTTTGACTTTAATTTTATAAGATTCTTTTGCTTTTCGATTGCCAAGCGGGCTTTAGTATGATATAGTGTAAGGAAGAACAAAGACGTTCGTTTGCGGAGGGAGTATGCCTCCGCATGCGAGCGTCTTTTTTGTTGCGGTGCCGGCCCAAAAGGCCGCCGCAGCGTGACGTTTTACGCCGGGAAGGAGAAGTAGCAGTGCAAGACTTTACCACAAGGAAGCAGCCCGCAGGGCTGTATGATCCGAGATTTGAGCATGATAACTGCGGTATCGGCGCCGTGGTGGACATTAAGGGCCGCAAGAGCCACAAGACCATCGACGATGCGCTGCAGATCGTGGAACATCTGGAACACCGCGCCGGTAAGGACGCCGAGGGCAAAACCGGCGACGGCGTGGGCATTCTGTTGCAGATCGGCCACAAGTTCTTCACCAAGGTGGCGGCGGAAGCCGGCATCACTCTGGGCGGAGAGCGGGAGTACGGCGTGGGCATGTTCTTTTTCCCGCAGGAAGAACTGCGCCGCAATCAGGCCAAGAAGCTGTTTGAGATCGTCTGCCGCAAGGAGGGGCTGAACTTCCTGGGCTGGCGTGCCGTGCCGGTGTGCCCCGAGATTCTGGGCCACAAGGCCCGCTCCTGCATGCCCAGCATCTGGCAGGGCTTTGTGGAAAAGCCCGCCCGTGTGCAGCCCGGCCTGGACTTTGACCGCCGCCTGTACGTGGCCCGCCGGGTCTTTGAGCAGTCCAGCTCCGAGACCTACGTGTGCAGCCTGTCCAGCCGGACCATTGTGTACAAGGGCATGTTCCTGGTGAAGGAGCTGCGCCTGTTCTACCCCGACCTGCAGGACACCGACTATGAATCCGCCATCGGCATGGTGCACAGCCGGTTCTCCACCAACACGGCGCCCAGCTGGAACCGCGCCCACCCCAACCGTATGATCCTGCACAACGGCGAGATCAACACCATCCGCGGCAACGTGGACACCATGCTGGCCCGGGAGGAGAGCATCTCCAGCAACTGCCTGAAGGACGACATGGCCAAGGTGCTGCCCATTGTGAACCAGGACGGCAGCGACTCCGCCATGCTGGACAACACCCTGGAATTCATGGTCATGAACGGCATGGAGCTGCCCCTGGCCGTGATGGTGACCATCCCCGAGCCCTGGAGCAACAACGACAGCATGGACCCCAAGAAGCGCGCCTTCTACCAGTACTACGCCACCATGCTGGAGCCCTGGGACGGCCCCGCGTCCATCCTCTTCTCCGACGGCGATGTGATGGGCGCCGTGCTGGACCGCAACGGTCTGCGCCCCTCCCGCTACTATATCACCCGTGACGGCCGCCTGATCCTCTCCAGCGAGGTGGGTGTGCTGGATGTGGACCCGGCCGAGGTGGTCTCCCGTGACCGTCTGCGCCCCGGAAAGATGCTGCTGGTGGACACCGTGAAGGGCGAACTGGTGGACGACGAGCGCCTGAAGGCGGACTACGCCAACCGCCAGCCCTACGGCGAGTGGCTGGACCGCAACCTGGTCACCCTGAAGGAGCTGAAGATCCCCAACCACCGTCCGCCTGAGCCCAGCCCCCAGGAGCTGGTCCAGCTGCAGAAGGCCTTCGGCTACCGGTATGAGGATGTGACCACCATGATCCTCCCCATGGCCAAGAACGGCGCCGAACCCTCCGGCGCCATGGGCGTGGACACCCCGCTGGCCGTGCTCAGCCACACCCATCCCCCGCTGTTTGACTACTTCAAGCAGATGTTCGCCCAGGTCACCAACCCGCCCATTGACGCACTGCGTGAGAAGGTCATCACCTCCACCACCGTGTATGTGGGCGCCCAGGGCAACCTGCTGGAGGAGAGCAGCGAGAACTGCAAGGTCCTGAAGATCAACAATCCCATCCTGACCGAGACCGACGTGCTGAAGCTGAAGGCCATGAATGTGCCCGGCTTCAAGGTGCAGACCGTCTCCATCTGCTACTATAAGAACACCGATCTGGAAAAGGCCATTGAGCGGCTGTTTGTGGAAGTGGACCGGGCCTACCGTGACGGCGCCAACATCCTGATCCTCTCCGACCGGGAGATCGACGAATACCATGTGGCCATCCCCAGCCTGCTGGCCGTGGGCGCTGTCTCCAAGTACCTGGTGCGCACCAAGAAGCGCACCGCCATGGCCCTGGTGCTGGAGAGCGGCGAACCCCGCCTGGTCCATGACTTTGCCACCCTGCTGGGCTACGGCGCCTGCGCCATCAACCCCTATCTGGCACAGCAGACCATCCGCCAGCTCATTGACGAGAAGCTGCTGGACAAGGACTACTACGCCGCCGTGGAGGACTACAACCACGCCGTGCTGGCCGGCATCGTGAAGATCGCGTCCAAGATGGGCATTTCCACCATCCAGTCCTACCAGGGCAGCCAGATCTTTGAGGCGCTGGGCATCAGCAAGGAAGTGGTGGACAAGTACTTCACCAATACCGTCACCCGTGTGGGCGGCATCACCCTGAAGGACATCCAGGACGACCTGGAGGAGCGCCATCAGAAGGCCTACGATCCCCTGGGCCTGGGCACCGACACCGAGCTGCCCAGCCTGGGCCTGCACAAGTTCCGCAGCGGTCCCCAGGCGGAACAGCACCTTTATAACCCCCAGACCATCCATCTGCTGCAGCAGGCCTGCTGGACCGGCGACTACTCCAAGTTCAAGGCCTACACCCAGGCCATCGACAACACCGGCTCCGATGAGATGCACCTGCGCAGCCTGCTGACCTTCCGCTATCCCGAGCAGGGCGTGCCCATCGACGAGGTGGAGAGCGTGGACAGCCTGGTCCGCCGCTTCAAGACCGCCGCCATGAGCTACGGCGCCCTGTCCGCCGAGGCCCACGAGTGCATGGCCATTGCCATGAACCGCCTGGGAGGCAAGAGCAACACCGGCGAGGGCGGCGAAGCGGAAGAGCGCTTCGGCACCGAACGCAACTCCGCCATCAAGCAGGTGGCCTCCGCCCGTTTCGGCGTCACCAGCAAGTATCTGGTCTCCGCCAGCGAGATCCAGATCAAGATGGCCCAGGGCGCCAAGCCCGGCGAGGGCGGCCAGCTGCCCGGCAGCAAGGTCTATCCCTGGGTTGCCAAGACCCGCCACTCCACCACCGGCGTGGGCCTGATCTCCCCTCCGCCTCACCACGACATCTACTCCATCGAGGACCTGGCTCAGCTGATCTACGACCTGAAGTGCGCCAACCGCAAGGCGGCCATCAATGTCAAGCTGGTCAGTGAAGCCGGTGTCGGCACCATTGCCGCCGGCGTTGCCAAGGCCGGCGCCGAGGTCATCCTGATCTCCGGCTTTGACGGCGGCACGGGCGCCGCGCCCAACAACTCCATCCACAGCGCCGGCCTGCCCTGGGAACTGGGCATCGCCGAGGCCCATCAGTGCCTGATCATGAACGGCCTGCGCAGCCGTGTTCGCATTGAGGCGGACAGCAAGCTGATGAGCGGCCGGGATGTGGCCATTGCCGCCATGCTGGGCGCCGAAGAATTCGGCTTCGGCACCGGTCCCCTGGTGGCCATGGGCTGCGTGATGATGCGTGTGTGCAACCTGGATACCTGCCCCATGGGCATCTGTACCCAGAACCCCGAGCTGCGCCGAAACTTCAAGGGCAAGCCGGAATACGTCATGAACTTCATGCGGTTTATGGCCCAGGAACTGCGGGAGTACATGGCCCGTCTGGGCGTGCGCCGTCTGGAGGATCTGGTGGGCCGCACCGACCTGCTGGCCATCAAGGAAGAGCCTGCCGGCAGCCGCGCCAGCGAGCTGGACCTGACCCCGCTGCTGAGCAACCCCCTCATCGAGAACAGCAGCATCCATTTCCAGCCCGAGGACGTTTACAACTTCGGCCTGGAAAAGACCCCCGACATGAAGATCCTGATGAAGAAGTTCAAGAAGAGCTTCGATATGGACGAGCCCAAGCCGGCCCGGGTGGAGCTGACCGTGGGCAATACCGACCGCGCCTTCGGCACCATCTTCGGCAGCGAGATCACCGCCAAGTTCGGCAACACCCTGCCCGATGATACCTTCCATGTGCTGTGCCACGGCTTTGGCGGCCAGAGCTTCGGCGCGTTCCTGCCAAAGGGCCTGACCCTGGAGCTGGAAGGCGACTGCAACGACTACCTGGGCAAGGGCCTGTCCGGCGGCGAAATCGTGGTCTATCCGCCCAAGAGCGTGACCTACGACCGCAGCCAGAATATTGTCATCGGCAACGTGGCCCTGTACGGCGCCACCAGCGGCAAGGCTTTCATCAACGGCGTGGCCGGCGAACGCTTCTGCGTGCGTAACTCCGGCGCCACCGCCGTGGTGGAGGGCGTGGGCGACCATGGCTGCGAATATATGACCGGCGGCACCGTGGTGGTGCTGGGCAAGACCGGCAAGAACTTTGCGGCCGGTATGAGCGGCGGCATCGCCTACGTTCTGGACGAGGACTGGGATCTCTACCAGCGCGTCAACAAAGACATGGTCAGCATGGAACCCGTGGAACACAAATACGATGTGGCTCTGCTGAAAGATCTGATCCGCGAACATGTGGAGCGCACCGGTTCGCCCCGCGGCAAACAGATTCTCGATGACTTCGGGTCTTATCTGCCGCGCTTCAAGAAGGTCCTGCCTCATGACTACGACAAGATGCTGCGCCTGATTGCCCAGATGGAAGAGAAGGGCGAGGACAGCGAGCAGGCCCAGATTGAAGCCTTCTACGCGATGAAGAATGCCAAATAAGGAGGGCTAACCATGGGAAAACTGAGTGGATTTTTGGAGATCAAGCGGCAGACCAGCACCGAGCTGCCGCCTGAAGAGCGTATTTGCAACTTTAACGAATTTCATATTCCCCTGCCCTCTGATGAACAGCAGGCCCAGGGCGCCCGCTGCATGGACTGCGGCGTGCCCTTCTGCCAGAGCGGCATGATGGTGGGCGGCATGGCCAGCGGCTGCCCGCTGAACAACCTGATTCCCGAGTGGAACGATCTGGTGTACCAGGGCCGCTGGGATCTGGCGCTCCATCGTCTGCGGGCCACCAACCTGTTCCCCGAGTTTACCAGCCGGGTCTGCCCCGCCCTGTGTGAGGCGGCCTGCACCTGCGGTATGGCCACGGGCAACCCCGTCACCGTGAAGGAGAACGAGCACGCCATTGTGGAGTACGGCTATGCCCATGGCCTCATCCAGCCCACCCCGCCCGCCGTCCGCACCGGCAAGAGCGTGGCCGTGGTAGGTTCCGGCCCTTCCGGCCTGTCTGCGGCCGAACTGCTGAACCGCCGCGGTCACAGCGTGACCGTCTTTGAGCGGGAAGACCGTGTGGGCGGCCTGCTGATGTACGGCATCCCCAACATGAAACTGGAGAAGTCCGCAATCGACCGCCGTGTGGCCATCATGAAGGCGGAGGGCATCGAGTTTGTGCTGAATACCAACGTGGGTGTGGATATCAGCAAAGAAGAACTTGCCAGCCGTTATGATGCCGTGGTGCTGTGCTGCGGCGCCAAGCAGGCCCGCGACCTGTCTGTTCCCGGCCGTGAAGCCGAAGGCATCTACTTTGCTGTGGACTACCTGACCAGCGTGACCCGCAGCCTTCTGGACTCCAACTTTGCCGATGGCCGCGCCATCTCTGCCGAGGGCAAACGTGTGCTGGTCATCGGCGGCGGCGATACCGGCAACGACTGCGTGGGCACTGCCATCCGCCAGCACTGCGCCGATGTGCTGCAGCTGGAAATGATGCCCTGCCCGCCGGTCCAGCGCGCGCCCGGCAATGCCTGGCCGGAGTGGCCCAAGGTCCTCAAGACCGACTATGGCCAGCAGGAAGCCATCGCCATGTTCGGCCGCGATCCCCGCGTCTATCAGACCACGGTGAAGGAATTCCTGAAGGGGGAGGACGGCCGGGTCTGCGGCGCCGTGATCTCCAAGCTGGAGAGCCGTGTAGTGGACGAAGCCACCGGCCGCCGCGCCATGGTCCCCACCGGCGAGGAAGAGACGGTGGAGTGCGAGCTGGTTCTGATTGCCGCCGGCTTTACCGGCTGCGAGAGCTACACTGCCGAGGCTTTCGGCCTGGAACTGACGCCCCGCGGCTGTGTAGCCGACCACAACTTTGCCACCAATGTTCCCAACGTCTTCGCCTGCGGCGACATGCGCCGCGGCCAGAGCCTGGTTGTCTGGGCCCTGCGTGAAGGCCGCGATACGGCCGCTGTGGTGGACCGTTTCCTGATGGGGTATACGAATCTGTAATCCCGCAATAAAACGCACAGAGCGCCTCTGCGTTGCCTTTCCGGCAATACAGAGGCGCTCTTTTAAAAATTGCGGTGAACAGTTTTGAAGACGCGCTCTAGTCTGCGTCTAAAGCCCAGCCGGGGCCCAGCGCAGCGGGTCCGCTTTGGAGAGGGGGAGCAGCAGAATGAGCTTGCTCCGACGAGGAACATCGAAACACTATAGAGGCTTCTGTGTCCGGCGCAAAAGCGTACCAGACACCCGTGCTGAAAATGTCATCCGAAGAAGTGATATAATACTCAATTACACCTTCGATTGTTGGGACTGTGAGAGTTTGGTATAATAAAGATAAAACTGAGGATGTGCTATGAGAGATGCAGAAGAGATTTCGTGAGGTGACCCGCATGAAGGCGAACTTGTATGAACATGTGGAGTTTCATTCGGCAGAGGTGGAAGATGCTCCGGCAATCGCACAGCTTCGCAAAAAAATATGGTCGACCACCTATCGAGGGATTTATCCAGATGAGATGATTGACCAGTTTGATTTGGAATGGCACACGCAGAAAGATGCCCAGCGAATTCAAAATCCAGACGATGCGGTCTATTTGATTAAGCGGGAAGAGCGAGTCATTGGCTACATCACCCTCCATAACAGCCAACCTCCGCACTTGTTGTCCCTCTATCTGGAAGATGAATTCCAAAACTGCGGCATCGGACATAAAGCAATGGAGTTTGTAAAGATCCATTTCAAGGCACAAGGAGCGAAGCGTTTTACCTGCCAGTGCCAGCCGGATAATGCGCATGCTATGGCCTTTTATCAGCGCAATGGAGGGAAAGTGGTCAAACAGGATTTGAATAATGAGGAGAGCTGGCAGAATTCCGTGACGTTTCAATTTGATGTGTGAAACACAGCATAAAAACAAATCCGAACCCATCGCCGACCGGCGCAAGGTTCGGATTTGTTTTGTTTGGAACATCGCAACACTATAGATGCAGAAGTTGCCACCTTAATCGCATTGACTTTGATACGGATGTTGCAAGATAATATGTTTGTGATAATATAAAACAACAAGTATTCTGTGTGGAGGCGGTATCTGTGGCACTATGCATTCAAACTCCCTGTAGCTTACAGTGGAGGCTGGATGAGTTGGACAAAATAATCGATTCTATGGAAAATGAAATCGAAGCGGCAATTACGCAGCAACAAATTCAAACAGGTCACGACTATACTAATATTATACTGCGTACGGCTGGAAAATCCATTGTCAGTATGAGGGAAATTATTCACTTATCTGCTTTCGGTTACCCGGATGGAGCATTGTCACTTGCGAGAAACATATACGAGCATGTTATAATATTGGCTTTTTTCGAAAATCACAAATCCGACAATGATTTTGGTAACTATGTAGATGACTACTATGTTGACTATGATATTCAGCGCAACAAGGCCTTGCAATATGAGAGTAAAAACTGCACCCAAGATGCTGAGGCACTGACTGCTCTCAAAAATGAACTTGATCAGCTCAAACAGACAGCGCATCATCGGGTGGCCGGGGATTACTGGTGGTCAGGTAGTTCTAACTTTGGTCAACTTGTGAAGGCAGCAATAGCATCTGTTCCAGATGAGCGAGGGAAACGATTCTTACATGGATTGCACTTTACATATAAAAGAGCTTGTGTAGCTATACATTCCAGCTGTATTGGGAATACCCTGAGATTAGGTGTTGACCCTGATTTTGCTGGAATAGATACTTCTCCTACAATAAAGGGGCATTCGCTGCCGCTGTGGTTTGCAACGACATCGTTTATTTATATCATGGGTGTTACATATGCGCTGCTTAACCTTGACTATATGACACACGACCATGACTTAAATGATCTTGCTTTGTTTTTCCATCAAAAAGAGCAACGACAATCAGATTAAACGCTATTCCATTTAAACTATTGCCGCATTTTGTAAACTCCCTATATACTTAAAGTGCTATAAAAGGCGAAATAAAGTGAAGGAGATTATACAATGCGTCACAATGAGAAAAATGCGAACGTTGGTCAGTCTCCATTACAGCAGCAAGTCTGATACTGAGATTTGCGGAAGCGACAGCCTTCCAGAAGCACTTTTTTATACTTGGATTCAAAGTCCTCACTCAAAAGCTTTCTGTCTATTATAATCTTTTACTCCGCAGGAGATGGCTCTCCGCTGTGAGCCTCCAAAGCTTCGATCCGATGGTCCTGTGTCAAGATTTCCATCTGACTGATGGCGATGGCGTTGAGTTTCGCCAGCCGCTCGGCTTGTGACATACCTTCGTTGATAAACACCGCATTCAGGTTTTCCAGATTGGACAGGCAGACCAACTGAGAGACATTGGCATAGTCGCGAATATTTCCTTTCAGGTCCGGTTGGCTGTCCCGCCACTGCTTTGCAGTCATGCCGAACAGAGCCATGTTCAACACATCGGCTTCACTGGCATACACCATGGAAACCTGCTTTGCGGAAAGCTCCGGCGGGATCAGGTTCTCCTTGATAGCGTCCGTGTGGATGCGGTAGTTGATCTTTGCCAGGTTTCGCTTGATGTCCCAGCCAAGTTGTTTCATCTCCTCGGTCTTGAGCCGCTCAAACTCCTTGACCAGATACAGCTTGAATTCAACAGAAATCCAGGAGGCAAACTCAAAGGCAATCTCTTTGTGTGCATAAGTGCCGCCGTATCGACCAGCTTTTGAAACGATGCCGATAGCGCCGGTTGCCTCTACCCACTTTTGGGGAGTCATCACAAAACTGTTCAGACCGGCCTGACTCCTAAACGCATCGAATTCGACACGGTTAAAAGACGGGTTGTATATGTGATGCCGCGCACAACCTTGCGACGAAATAGTGACTGGCAGTCGCCACATACTATTTTTTTCCGAAACGCATACGGACTGTTTTTCGTTAATGTAATCTTCTGAGCACGAGATTTCATCAAAGCATTTGCTTTCTCAAAATCTTCTTTTGGCACGATTCCTTCGTGTGTTCCGTATGCGTAGTAAGAAACCTTCTGTCCTCGGTTCAGCCGGCATTTATATGGAAGCGTATCTGTTGAGAAGTATTTTTGCCACACAGAATCGCCAATGTACTTTTCATTCGAGATAATATATCGAATAGCAGTTGAATCCCAAGCGACTTCACCAGATTTACACGGGATGCCTTCTTCTCGCAGGTCAGATGCTATCCGCTCTGTACTTTTGCCGGAAAGATACTCTTTGAATATCCGTTGTACGATAACAGCTTGTTCCTCCACAATGCGTATGGAATGATCCTGTAGAGTATATCCGTATGGCAAGTTTGCGGGTATATATGTTCCGGCCTGCATTCGTTTTTGAATGCCCCACCTCATATTGCCGGAGATGGATTCGCTCTCGGCCTGGGCGAAGGATGCGAAGAGCGCAGTCATCATTTCGCCGGACATCGTCGCAGTGTCAATGTTCTCTTTCTCGAAGTAGACGCCGACACCGAGCGATTTCAGCTCTCTGATGGTTTCCAGGCATTCCTTGGTATTGCGGGCAAAGCGGGAGATGGATTTCACCAGAACCCTGTCGATCAGCCCTCTGCGGCAATCTGCCAAGAGCCGCTGGAAGTCCTCACGCTTTTCAGCCGATGTCCCAGTAATACCCTCATCTGCGTATATGTCAACCATTCTCCAGTTTTCCTTGCTGGAGATTAGGTTGCTGTAGTGACGGTTCTGGGCGGCGAAGGAGTTGAGCTGGTCATCAGAGGCGGAGCTGACACGGGCGTATGCCGCAACCCGCAATTTGGCGTTTTGGGGCTTTTCAGTTGCCTCGATGGTGATGACCCGGTATTGCTTTTCTCGAAGTGCCATGCTGCCGTCGGTCATCAGCTTTTCCGCCATGTCAGTTCACCTCCTTTTTTGCAACACAAACAATACCACAACACCTTTGAAATAGCTATTGAAAAGAATGCGATTTCAGAAAGAAAGGATAATGTCCGCACCGGTCTGTGCGGCAATTCTGGCCAAAATTTTGCGGGCCTCTCTTTCTGTAGTTTTCTTCTGCTCTATCAGCGTGCGGAGCAGTTGGGCAATGCCACACAAATCGATATTTGTCATCTCGGTTCCTCGCTTTCGTGGATTTGTTTTGATAACAGAAATATGGGACCCAATCAGGGAGTTTGAGGAGAAAAGGAAGAGGAGTGTAGAGGGGGAAAGATGAAGAACTCAGAGGAACGGAGGTTGAGGAGAAGAAGAGGATGTACTGTGATCAGATCCCATATTTCTGCTATCAAAAGAAAAACAGAGGGCCGCTCCCAAAGGTCAGGTGAGCGAGTGTAGGCTCCGAGTCTGGAGCGGCCCTTTGTTTCTTGATGCTACTTAGTCGCCTGTATTCGACACTACTTCCCCAGGCAGGGCGGCAACTTGAACTGTGCTGGCGCACATCATGGGACTCTCACCCCTCCGAGGATCTCTCCGAGCTGCGTAAGCAGAAGTATCATTGTAGGCTGACGGGGTCATGGCGGGGACAGCTTGCCAAGGCTGCCTTGTCCTGAGTGGGTGTCGCTCTGCACCTTATTTGGCCGTCCTTTGATGCGAAATGCTCCGCACAGGTGGTCTTCGCGCACTCGGCCTGACGCTCATTCTGTCAGCTAACGTATTCAAGTTACCGGATATGACCGCCAATGAGGCAGTGTTTTTCAAGGTTCGATGAGATGTTTTGATCTCATGAAGATTGTAACTCTGCACCAATTCCTCCAACAGAAACAGAATGGAAAGTTCCCCAACCCAAAATGGAAAGTTTTTAGAGAGATGCCTCCAATTCAGACAGAAGAGAAATGGCCATCCGCAGTCCGCGCTTTTGTTCCTCTGCAAAATCTCCTTTTCCCACCAGGAGATAATCCAGAGAAACCGCAAAGAATTCTGCAAATTCTACAGCCAGTTCGATTGGGCCGGTTTGTTTCCCATTTTCGATTTTTGCTATGTAAGGAGTGCTGACATTCATCTTTTCTGCCAGCTGTTCCTGTGTGAGCCCACGCTTTTTTCGCAAGCTCCTGATCCTTGAACCATAGTCCTCTCTATTAAAGTACATGGTGATTTACTCCGTCTTCTGAAATTTGGATGCGAACCAAATTTCGGAGCGGTGGGTCGCGGCAATGGAGCGACCGGACATACCGGACGCTGAGCAGAGGCCGCCATTTTTCGACAAACAAAAAATGCACCCACCGTGCGGTGAGTGCATACGAAGAGAAATATTTGCCGAGCTTTAGCGGTATATAGTGAGTAAGGACAAATGGTGTCGAATAAAAAAGAACCGCAACCCCTTGGAGGATTGCGGTATGTAATGTTGTTCTTTTTTCCCTGACCCCCGGCGGGTGTTCATTGCTCCCTATACGATTTCCTGCCATATTCTCCCCTTGCGGGGATAACAGACAAAAAGTGCGTTTCCCCTCACCGTTTCGATGGGGGTATTATAATAGGGAATTTTTAGGGGTTTCTTAGAAATCGCTTAGGTTTTAGGCAGTTTTGCTGAAATTTGAAGATTATCCGCTTTTTGTATTATTATATATTCATATTGGCTAAAAAGCACAAGCCAAAACTGTGCATTATATATGTGCAATTAGTCTGACAAGACTTTCTATATCTTATTTTTCTATTCTACCAAGGGTACACTAAACTTGTCAACATATTTCTTGTGGTCGGAGGGTTGGCAAGTGGAATATGGAACGATTCGGATTAAGCTGGACGAGCTGTTGAAGGCATCTGGTCTTAGCAAGAACATGCTGAGCCATCGAGCTGAGATGCAGCGGACGCAGATCAATAATTATTGTAAAAACCAAATTACTCGTTTAGATATAGATGTCCTCGCAAGGCTTTGTACGGTGTTGAATTGTGAGATCGGCGATCTATTAGAATTTATACCACCAGAAAAGATAGAAAAATGAGGCTCGCAGGAGGAATTTCCTTTCCCCCTACGAGTCTCATTATGTATTTATTCCTTCAAAAGAGTTCTGCACTCTACATTTTCGGAAGTGCCAGCCGGCCCATGCTCCGCAGGCTGACGCCCAGGGTGGAGAGATTGTGCAGCGTGGCAGAGGTGGCGGGCGGCAGAACACCGGCCACACCAAGGGCAATCAGGGTGCCGTTGAAGCCGATAACGAAGCGGTAGTTGGAGTGGATGCGCGCCATCAGCGCCATGGCGATCCGGCGCAGCTCTACCAGTTCCCAGAGACTATCGGCAGCGATGGTGATGTCCGCGATCTCCCGGGCGATGGCGGCGCCGTCGCTGATGGCGATGCCCGCGTCCGCCTCGGACAAGGCCGGCGAGTCGTTGATGCCGTCGCCTACCATCAACACGGTGTGTCCCTCCCGGCGGAGCCGTGCCACATACTCCGCCTTGTCCGCCGGAAGGACTCCGGCGCGGAAGTCATCCACTCCCACCTGGGCGGCAATGGCTGCGGCGGTGCGGTAACTGTCTCCGGTGAGCATAACGGTGCTGGTAATCCCCAAAGTGCGGAGGGTAGAGAGGACTTCCTCCGCCTCCTCCCGCAGCGGGTCGGCGATGCAGATCACGGCGGCCAGCTGTCCGCCTACGGCCAGGTACAGGTGAGAATACTCCGGCGGCAGGGCGTCAAAGCGATCCTGTTCGCCCTCCGGAATGACGCAGCCCTCATCCTCAAAGACGAAGTGGGCGCTGCCGATGAGGACCCGCTCCCCATCTACGGTGCTGGCGATGCCGTGGGCCACCAAATATTCCACCTTGGAGTGGTACTCATCGTGACGCAGGCCCCGGCGCTTCGCCTCCTCCACCACGGCGTTGGCCATGGAATGTGGGAAGTGTTCCTCCAGGCAGGCGGCCAGCCGCAGCATTTCGGCTTCCTCCTTGGTGCCGAAAGATACCACCTGAGCCACCCGGGGGCAGGCGTGGGTCAGGGTGCCGGTCTTGTCAAAGACGATGGTATCGGCAGCCGCCACAGCCTCCAGGAATTTGCCGCCCTTGACGGTGATGTGGGCGCGTCCCGCCTCCCGCATGGCGGAGAGGACGGCCAGAGGCATGGCCAGCTTCAGCGCACAGGAGAAGTCCACCATCAGTACCGACAGAGCCCGTGTCACATTCCGAGTAAGGGCAAAACTCAGCAGGCTCCCGGCAAAGGTATAGGGCACCAGCTTGTCCGCCAGATTGGCGGCCTTGCTCTCAGCCTCCGACTTCATCTGCTCCGACTGCTCGATCATGTGGACGATCTGGTCATAGCGGCTCTGGCCGGAGGCTTGCTTCACTTCCAGCACACATTCGCCCTCCTCTACCACAGTGCCGGCATAGACCGCGCCGCCGGGGCGCTTGGGTACCGGGATGGACTCTCCGGTGAGGGACGCCTGATTGACGGTGACCTCCCCCTCCAGAACCAGACCATCCACGGGGATGATACCGCCGGCACGAACCACCACGGCGTCCCCCGGCTGGATCTGGGACACGGGGACCAGTACCTCGCCCTGGGCCGTGCGCAGCCAGACCCGATCCACATTTAAGGACATACACCGGGCCAGATCCGCCACGGATTTCTTTCGGGTCCACTCCTCCAGCAGCTCACCCACCTCCAGCAGGAACATGACGGTGCCGGCGGTATCAAAGTCGCCCCGGAACGCCGAGATGGAAATGGACAGGGCGTCCAGCAGCTCCACCTTGACGCGGCGGCGCAGCAGGCAGCGCAGTCCCCTTCGTACAAAGGGGATCATGTGCCAGAGTATGCGGGCAATCCGCAATGGAGGCGGTAGAAACAGGGTGCAGGCGGCCTTGCACACCACCTTTGCCACCAGCTTCTCCTCAAATTCCCGGTTCAGCGCCCGGCTGCTGTGGGCGGGAAGCGCGGTGGTCTGCTCCGCCTCCTGCCAAGAAAAATGCCGAATTTCGTTCAGCACGGTTTGGCGAGTCCCGTCGTAGTACAGGATGACGCAGCAGGTGCGCTCGTGGACGGTGACCTGCCGGCACCAGGACTTTCCCTGAATCCATGCCTCCAGCAGATCCGCCTGAGCGAGTGTCATCTGTTTTTGCCGCAGCCGGAACCGGATGCGCCCCCGGCTTTCGTGCAATATGGTTGCGTTCATAGGTTCCTCCTTCACGAAAAGAGGGAGCCGCTGGCGGCTCCCTCTGGGTCAATCAGGCTTCTTCGCTCTCCAGATTGGCAGCGGCGGCTTCCTCCGCTTCCTTCGCAGCCCGGTCCTCATTCAGCTCCTTGGCGGAGGCCAGAATGTCCGCGGCGTTTTCCTGCACCGTGGTCACAGTCCCCATGACCGAGTCCTTCATCCGCAGGCCGGCGGCCGTGACATGGACATAGGCTTTCTTGGCGTCCTTGCTGGACAGCAGCTTGATGCCAAAAGAACCAAACAACGCACCACCCGCAAAGCAGGCAAGTTTCGTATAAACGCTCATTGTGATCCTTCCTTTCCCTTATTTCCGTTTGTAGCCGGTGACCATGACCATAATCATGCAGATCACAGCGCCCCACGCCCAAAAACGATGCTGTTTCATCGCTGTCACTCCTTTGAATGCTTTGGAATGTCTGATTATTGTAGCAGAAAAGGTGGGTGTTTGTCGCTGTCAAAACGGACGCAGAGTTGCGGTTTCCGACATTTTTCTGTACTGGCCGGGAGTCATGCCATACTCCCGCTTGAACGCTGCGTTGAACTGGCTCATACCCTCATACCCCACAGCCTGCGCAATTTGCTGAATGGGCATCCGGGTGGTGCAGATCAGCTCCTGTGCCCGACGGAGGCGCTGTTGAACCAAAAAGCTGTGAATCGGCATGCCATAGGCGCGGCGGAAACCTTCTTTCAAGAAGGTCGGGGAAAGGGAAAACTGTTTGCAGAGGAACGCAATGGTGAGCTTATCAGACAGATGCGTCTGGATGTATACCTTGACTTCCAACAGACTGTGGGATACTGGGCAGCCTGAGCTGGAGAAAGATTCGTCCGATTCAGATACCTCGGTGCAGAGCAGATACAGCAGTTCCACCGACTTGAAAACAGAGTAGCGTTCCTGCTCCAGCTCGGACAGATAGCGAACCGTTTCAAAAAATGACTGCGTCCAAGGTGTGCCGCACAGGGCCATGCAGCCGTTCCTCGCCGTCATCTTCTCCTTGACGATCCTGGTGTCCAACCTCATCCCCAGGGTGGAGCAGACCGTCACAAGGCTTTCTTTTGCGGCTTTGGCGTCTACGGCGATCAAAATGCCGCCCAGATTTCCGCTATACTGACACGAGCGGAGAGCGGAGCTGTCGGAGAGGAGGAAAATGGCCGGAGCCTCCACCGTGTAGGAAGTCCCCTGTAATGGCCGGACGGCAAGGCGGCCGGTCAAACAGAACAGCACCTCAAACTGGAGCGGTGCGCCGCACACCGGGATGGGCCGCAAGGGCTCCTGCACCGGCTCAGGCAGGGAAAAGCGGCAGATCTGCACCCCTGGCATACCGTGGCTCCAGCGGCCCGTGCCGGAGCCCTGGCTCAATAAATATTCCTTCAGCATGATTTCTCACGACCTGTTTCTCTGAGTTCGAAATTGGTTTCGCCTATGCTGGCTGGGGATACAGAGAGAAGGCAGGAGACGAGATCCTCCTGCCTTCTGCGGTGTTTTTGTCAGGCCAGAGATGCGCCCAGCTCGCGGCAGGCTGCCAGAGCGTCATCGTCCGGAGCCTCGTTGCAGATCACGCTCTCACAGGCCAGATTGGCGCCGGCGTCGTTGCAGCGGGACTCCCAGCTGCGCATCCATTCGCCGTCCCCCCAGCCGTAGGAGCCGAACAGAGCGATGTTCTTCCCGCTCAGCCTGCCCTCACAGGCGGTGAACATAGGCTCGAACTCGCTCTCCTCCAGCTGCTCCGACCCCATGGAGGGGCAGCCGAAAGCGATGGCGGAATACTCGCCGACCTGCTCCGGTGAGAACTCTGCGGCGGTGATCACAGATACCTCGGCGCCCTTGCCTTTGGCGCCTTCGGCTACCGCCATGGCCATGGCCTCGGTGTTTCCCGTGCCGCTCCAATACACAACTGCAACTTTACTCATAAGACTTTAGCGACCTTTCTTTCTGGATTTGTTATGGTAGAAACATCAACCAGCTACGGTGAGCTGCTCGATGGATTTCCCTTGCTGCCACTGCCGGGAGTAGATCTTGCTGCACATCTCATATTTTTCAAAGATGTTTTTGGCGGTCTGCTCGTCGCCGTAGACCTTCCAGCAGCCCACGCACTTGTGATTGCACGCCCGATTGCAGATGAAGCCCAGGACATCCTCCGGCGGATAGCTCAAAAACAGGCCGATCTCATGGGGAAATTCCTCCTCGCTCCGGAGCCGGTGGATGAGGTGAACCACACAGCCATTGGGGTTTTCCGGCACATAGCCGTATTTCAGAAGCAAGGCTCTGGCGCGGTGATCGGTCAGATCGCTCTCCAGCGCATTGGGCCGGTAGGCGTAAATCAAAGCGCGGCCTTTGCAAACCCGGAGCGGCAGAACGCGGATGCCCTTGGGCACCAGTTTCTTGTTCAGCCGACATAAGTCTCTCGTCAGATCCTTCCGGCTGGGGCAGGCGCAGGAAAAGAGGTTTCCCGTCTTGATCCCGGCCAGGGTGGGAGAACAATGGCGAATCAGCAGATCCTCTGACATAGCGTTTTCCTCACAAAAACATGTCCATTCGAAGACTGTACGGCGAAATAGAAAAACTGACAGTAAATGTGGTTAGCGATTGCTAACCTATGCGTTAAATATATAGCTGCCGCTTTTGGTTAGCGGTAGCTAACTAACGCAATTATATACAGGACAAATTCGCTTGTCAAGAGGACGGATGGATTTTGTTGACAGAAAAAATGGCGCTTGTCGGACGCCTGTGTTATAATAAACAAGACGCCCGTTTTTTTGGAGGTTCCTATGGCGATTCACGAGTCTGGCCAGATGTATCTGGAAACTATCTATATTCTTTCACAGAACAGCACCTTTGTTCGAGCTATCGATGTGGGAGAGCAGTTGGGCTTTACCAAGCCCAGCGTCAGCAGAGCCATGTCCATTCTGACAAAGGACGGATATGTGAATGTGGATGCTGACGGAGCAATTACCCTGACGGAGACCGGGCTTGCCATTGCTAAGACGATGTACACCCGCCACACGGTGTTGAGCCAGATGCTGATGGAATTAGGCGTGGACGAAGAGACTGCGACCGAAGATGCCTGCCGGATCGAGCATGTGATCAGCGAAAAATCCTTTGCGGCGGTGCAGGCGCACTTGGAGCAGGTAACGAAAATGCGGGAAGATGCTCACGGGCAGTGAGCCTATGCAAATTTGGCCGACTTTGCTATCGAGCGGCAACGCGATAAGTGAATACCTGCCATTTGGCACGGAATATCAAATGAGGTGGAGCCTTGATATGGCCTCCACCTCATTTTTATGTGATCTGCGCTTTTAAATCAGGAGCGACCTGCTGTGTAAGTTCACCGCCAAGCGTACCTGCTCCATAGCTCCAAACGCTTACGGTAGCTCATCCTTATGTGTCTGCTGGCTTTTCAAAACCTTTCGGGCGGCTTTTTTGATTTTATGGCACACGCCAAGAATAGCGATGCAAAATAGCAGAGCCGCTAATCCATATCCAAACGACTGCGTTGCCGTGTTCATGTTCATGCCTCTTTTCTGGCCGCTGCTGCCAATGAACTCAACCGAACAATCCTCTTTTTTTGTACGGCTCCTTTTGGATTGTGCCGACCTCATACCCCGTGCTGCGAATGGCGTTCATAACAGCCTCTGTGTCCAGCTCTGTTTCAGAGAGGATCACGGTCTGGTTTTTGCTTCGGGAAGAAATCACCTTTTTGACCGGGCAGGCTTTGCGAACAGCGTCATTGACATGAGCCTCGCACATCCCGCACATCATTCCGTTGACTTCCACTGTGTACTTCCACATGATTTCTCATTCCTCCTTGACTTTTGGATCATCGAGCTGCGCGGACCGGACGGTGGTCTGCCGTGCCGCAGTCCGTTCATCCGGGATCTTCCTGGCCATCAGACAGCACAGCGGTGCCAACGAACTTCCGAGAAGCTGATGGCGAATGATGGAATAGCCGCGCTCGGACAGGTATGCCATCAGCTCCCCGGCAGTCCAGACATGATACACCCGAAAGCCTGACAGCTCCATGAACCAGAGCCGGAGTCTGGCGCTTCGGCTTTTGCCCCAGACAAAGGTGGGGGCGAACAGCCATCCCCCCGGCTTCAGAACCCGCCAGGCTTCCGCCAGAGCTTTTTCCGGGTGAGGCATGACATGGAGGGCGTTGGAGATCACGACCGCATCGAAGCTCTCCGGGCCGTAGGGCAGTTTGGTGGCGTCTTGGACGGAGAAATGGAGCCGAGACGAATGCACCTGCTTTTTGGCCTGACGGATCATTTCAGCTGAAAAGTCGGTTGCCTCCCAGCTCCGGACACATGGAGACAGTGGCACGGACAGCTGACCTGTTCCGCAGGCTAACTCCAGCACATCCATGTCCCGTTTCAGAAAAGGACGCATTGCTTTGCATATCTGCTGATAGGTTGCCTGAGAGCGGCGCATGAAACCGGAGTAATGCCGTGAAAACCGCTCCCAAAACTGCTTGTTGTCATCCATGGCAGAAGAGTCACCTCGACATAGGTTAGCTAACGCTAACCAAATCATACTCTTTATCATGGGAAATTGCAAGATGTTATGACCATGACTTTTTGCCGATAGGCTGCAAACATGCACAGCACGAGGCTATTTTGCGCTTCATGAATCTTTTGAATCTTTTCTTTCGCAGCAATAAGGCACCGCCACCGGATGTGTTTCGGTGGCGGCTCTCCTGTTCTTTTTCCGTTGTTGCTCAGTCGTCCTCCAACAGCTTGGAGGGCGGGATTTTCAGTACTTGGGCGATCTTAAACAAGGTTTCCAAGGATACACCTCGAATTGTACCCGTCCCTTCCACCTGACCGACGAAATTGACGCTTTTCCCGATTCTTTCAGCAAGAACCTCCTGTGTCAATCCCGCCTTTTTTCTGTAATAGGCGATTTTTAAGCCCAGAGTGATATATCGTTCCGGAAACTCTGTCTGCATCACTTCACCTCCCGACATTATGCTACCAACAGAACAGGTAAAATATAATTGAAACTAATTAGAGGATTATTTACTTCAAGTAAATGTTTATATATAATAATGGGTGAAACATTTACTTAAGGGAGCTGTTGGTCAGAAAATGCCAACGAGAACGACATGGATCTATTTACCGTCAGTTTCTTTGGACATCGGATCGTTCCGGAATTTCGGGAAGCGGAAGAGCGTGTGGAGTCGTTGATCCACACATTGCTTTTGGAAAAGGAATATGTGGAGTTTCTGGTTGGCCGTAATGGAGACTTTGATCAGATTGTTTCCTCTGCCGTCAAGCGCCAACAGCGCTGTGTACGGGACGATAACAGCGCCCTGATTTGGGTGCTTCCCTATCCGACGGCAGAACTGCGGGACAATCTGGAGAGCTTTGAAGCATATTATGATGAAATCGAACTGTGCAGCGCCGCCGCTGGTAGCCATCCGAAGGGTGCAATTCAGATCCGCAACAGGCAGATGGTGGATCGAAGCGACCTTGTGGTATTTTATGTGGATCATTCCAGCGGCGGAGCATATCAAACACTGCGCTACGCCCAGAGAAAGGACAAAGAGATTCTGAATCTTGCATATTTTCGGGATCTCAAAAGAGCGTCCACCTGATTCCTATGTGGGATGTTTCATTGCAGCTGTGAGGGAAATTTATCGACCAGATGGGAAATGACTTGACGGGTTAGCGATAGCTAACTATAATCAATCATAGGACGCTACGCCTTTTGCTGAGGATCTATGGAGAAATACAAGATTGAGAAAAACTCCGTGCCGGAGATTCTTATACGGTTCTTGGTTGCGTCCGTCAGCTGCTGGCGAAGCTGGCCGACGGACCGATGCACCTGCAAATCATCCGGATCGACTTTGCGGAATACAGTCACGGTTAGATTGGAGGAGAATATGCCGATTGAGCTATGGCAAGGGCTGCTGATCCCTTTTGCCGGGACGACGCTGGGGGCGGCCTGCGTCTTTTTTATGCGAAACAATTTGGGTGAGATGGTACAGCGTGCGCTCACCGGCTTTGCGGCAGGAGTCATGGTGGCGGCTTCCATCTGGAGCCTGCTGCTGCCCGCAATGGAGCAGGCGGCGGACATGGGGCGGTGGTCCTTTGTCCCCGCCGTTGCAGGTTTTTGGCTCGGCATCCTGTTCCTGCTGGGCCTGGATCGGCTGATCCCGCATCTGCACCGCGGCAACGCGGAGGCCGAGGGCATCAAAAGCAGTCTTGGAAAGACGACCATGCTGACCTTGGCTGTGGCGCTGCACAATATTCCGGAGGGAATGGCGGTAGGGGCGGTCTATGCCGGGTGGCTCTACGGAGACAGCGGTATCACGCTGGCGGGGGCGCTGGCTCTTTCTCTGGGGATTGCCATTCAAAACTTCCCGGAGGGTGCGATCATTTCCATGCCCCTGAAAGCGGAGGGGTTCTCCAAATCCCGCTCCTTCCTGTATGGGACGCTGTCCGGCGCAGTGGAGCCAATAGGTGCGATTCTGACCATCCTTCTGGCGGGGATTTTGGTTCCGGTACTGCCCTATGCGCTGAGCTTTGCCGCCGGAGCGATGGTCTATGTGGTAGTAGAGGAATTGATCCCGGAGATGTCAGTGGGAAAGCACTCCAATATAGGGACTATTCTGTTTGCAGTCGGTTTTACCCTCATGATGACGCTGGATGTGGCACTGGGGGCTTGAGTACGATGATACCTAACCGAATTTTTCCCCGCCTGGAATACGAATAAATGATAGTGATGGGGGATGTGTATGAACTGGACACGCACCATCTTAGACGGGCTTGCTATGGCGGCCTACTTTAACCTGTTCGCTGGGTTTGTAGTACTCTATCGACCCCGGTTGATGTTCCCCTGTTATCCGCCAGCCATCATCAAGGCGGCGAAAGATCCGCCCACCGGGGTGGAAAACCGTTTTTACTGGCTATGGATCTGCTTTGGAGAGCTGCTGCCTCTCCTTCTTTATGGTGCGGTCAGTACTGTGGAGGGCGGGAAAACCGGATTCTGGGTTCTGGTTCTGAGGGCCTATATCCAGTGGATGATGGTCAATTTCTGTGACCTGTTCTTTCTGGATTTCTGGCTGATCCAGGGAAAAGCGAAAGCCAGGTTTGTCATCCCCGGTACGGAGGGGCATCCCGGCTATGGGTTCAAGGCATGGATGAAGAGCTACGCTCTGCCGGAGCACCTGCTCCAGTGGCCGCTCATCCTTTGCCCAATCCTGGCGGCGGCTCAGGCGGGGCTGGGCCTGCTGTTGCAAAAAATAGGATGAACAGGAGATGTTCCCAATGAAAGAAAAGCAAAAGCAGCAAAACATGATCCACCTTGGCACCCATGGTGAAGATTACGGGAACTGGATGTCAAACCCGGTCTTATATACAATCGGAGGGCTTCTCGTGGTGACGGGAGCGGTGGCTTCCCTGGCATCCACAGTGTTTCATGTCACGGTGCTGAGCAGATTGGCGTTAATCGCCGCGATTTCACTGCTGTTGTTGCTCTGCTGGTGCGGCTGGATCCGGCGGCAGTACGCGTTCGGCGGTGGAGGAATGATGGAGCGCGTCCACCACACCGTCCTTTCCTATCTGGATTTTGACGGACAGGGACAGCTTCTGGACGTGGGCTGCGGCTCCGGCGCACTGTCCATCCGGGCGGCGCTCATCTGGCCGGATGCCCAAGTCACAGGTATCGACTATTGGGGTGCAGCCTATGGCTACGGACAGATCATGTGCGAGAGAAATGCCGCCGGTGAAGGCGTAGCGGCCCGGTGCCAGTTTCAGCATGGGGACGCCAACCATCTGAATTTTCCGGATGAGAGCTTTGACGCCGTGGTAAGCAACTATGTGTATCACAACATCAACAGAGCGGACAAGCGGGCGCTTCTGATGGAAACGCTGCGGGTTCTGAAAAAGGGCGGCGTGTTTGCGCTGAACGATGAGATGAAGCCCCGGATGTATGGGGATGTGGAGGAATTTGCCCAGGAGCTGCGGGACATGGGCTATCAGGAGGTACGGCTGGTGGATACAGCCGAAGAAGTCTTTGGCTCCCGCCGGCGGGCAGCTATGATGATGCTGGGCTCATCTCGGTTACTTGTGGGCAGAAAGTAATTCGTCCAAATAGGAGGGTTGACCATGTCCAAGTTGGGCGTTGTAGAGGACACGCTGTTTGTCCCCATGCTGGGTAGGATCTATGCCAGCGAGTATTGCCCGCAGATCCTGTACGATCCAAAGGCGCTGGAACTGAAAAAGAGGTTGCCATCCGGCTTGCCGGAGCAGAACGGCCAGAGTCAGTATACCCTGCTGGCTTCCGCCGCTCGGTCTGCCAATATGGATCGGATCATCCGGACCTTTCTGGAGCACAGGTCGAACGGCGTGGTCGTTCAGCTCGGCTGCGGTCTGGAGACGACATATTCCCGCTGCGACAACGGAAGGTCGCGCTGGTATGCCGTGGATTTGCCCCATGTGGTGGAGTACCGGCGGGAGCTGTTGCCGGAGCCGGAGCGGGAGACCTATCTTGCCGGAGATGCCTTTGCTGAGGACTGGATCAGGCAGATCCGTGCCGATGTGCCGGATGCTCCTATTCTGGTCACCGCCGGAGGCCTGTTCCACTATTTTGAGGAAAGCAAGGTTGTGGGCCTCCTGCGGATGCTCACGGGGTTTGGAGAGATTGAAATCGTCTTTGACTCCGTGAGTAAAAGCGGTATGGCCATGATGCGAAAAAAGTACATGAAGCAAGTGGGCCACGGGGATGCGCAGATGTTCTTCTATGTGGATTCCGCATCGGTGCTGGCCGGGAAAATCGGCAGTGGGGTCAGGGTGCTGGCTGAGGAGCCTTATTACCGCCATATCCCCCGAACCGGATTGAAACTGTCCACCAAGATTAGCATGGCGGTTTCAGACCGGTTCTGCATGGTAAAACTGATAAGAATATCTTTATAATAGCAACAGCATACAAATAAAAATCTAAATGGAGCAATCTGCAACCGTATGGAGTGGTATGCCCCAATTGGAATATGATAAAATACCTCCTGCGAAATTCCGTTTCGCTTTTTTTAGCACAAGCGGTTAGCCAAATCTAACTCAAATGGAGGTATGTAGAGAATGGAAGTAAAAAACAACAAACTACAAGCAAAAGACCTGATCAACGTCGGTATTTTTACCGCCATCTATTTTGTCATTTTCTTTGCGGGTATGATGCTGGGGTACATCCCTATTTTTATTCCGCTGCTCGGATTAGTTTGCCCCATCCTGTGCGGTATTCCCTTCATGCTGTACTTAACAAAGGTCAAGAAGTTCGGTATGGTGTCCCTGACCGGTATCATCCTTGGCCTGCTGAATGTTTTAATCGGGGCTGGTGTTCTGGTGCTGATTTTCGGCGTGGTATTTGGCATTCTTGGCGATTTGGTATTGAAAGCCGGGAAATACCAGAGCTGGAAATGCACCCTCCTGGGCAACGGTGTGTTCTCCCTCTGGATCATGGGCTATGTGAGCCGCATGTTCCTCACCCGCACCGAGTTCTTCACTTTCCTGGAAAGTAATTATGGAGCCGAATATACCGCCACACTTGCTTCTTACACCCCCAACTGGATGTTCCCCGTTCTTTTTGTTGTGACCTTCATCGGCGGAATACTGGGGGCGCTGCTTGGAAAAGCGGTGCTGAAAAAGCACTTTGAAAAAGCGGGGATTGCTTAAATGAGCGCCGCAGGAGAATTGAAGTTTGAACGAAATTCCCTTATCCCGATTGACCCGAGAACCAAGATATTCCTGACAGTCACAGTCAGTACGATTACGATGGCAGGCGGAACGGGCGGAATGATGGACATCATCCGCCCGTGCTTGGTTGCCCTGCCGGTCCTCCTTCTGCTACTGTCGCAGCGGTGGAAAGCCGCAGCAAGATTTTCAATTACATACGCAGTCCTCTACGGCCTGGAGCTGACAGTTATCCCCATGCTCACGGGTATGTGGAATTTTATCCTGAATGCAGCCAGCGGGATTTATACGCATATGCTCCCCGGTTTTGTGATGGGATACTACCTCATCAGCACAACAACTGTCAGTGAATTTGTGGCGGCCATGGAGCGGATGCACATCCCACAGAAAATTGTAATCCCTGTATCTGTGGTTTTTCGCTTTTTCCCTACCGTCCGGGAGGAGTATGCCGCTATCCGTGACGCCATGAAAATGCGCGGGATCACAACGCTTCGCAGCCCTATGAAGATGCTGGAGTACCGCATCGTTCCCCTCATGATGTCGGTTGCGAAAATAGGAGAGGAATTGTCGGCAGCCGCCTTGACAAGAGGGTTGGGTGCTCCCCGGAAGCGCACGAATATTTGTGAAATTGGGTTTGGGCCGCTGGATGTCCTGTTTGCCATTGTTTCAATCTTCGGATGGGCAGGTTTTTTCTTAAAGTAAGGGAGTGACTATTGTGATCCAGTTAAAGAATATCAATTTTTGCTACGCAGGCGGGGAAAACGCAGGCCGTCTGGAGCAAATCAATCTTGAAATTCCTGACGGACAGGTAGTTCTCCTGTGTGGCCGGTCCGGCTGCGGAAAAACCACGCTGACCCGCCTGATAAATGGGCTGATCCCCAATTACTATGAGGGGGAGCTGTCCGGAGAGGTCTTGCTGGATGGCAAAAACATCAGCCGGCTTCCGCTCTATGAAACAGCCAAGTATGTGGGCAGTGTTTTTCAAAATCCCCGGACGCAGTTTTTCACGGTGGACTCCACCAGCGAACTGGCCTTTGGATGTGAAAATCAGAGCTTGCCTGAAGAAAAAATCATTCAGCGGGTGAAATCGACTGCGGAGCAGTTTGGAATGGAGAACCTGCTGGGGAAAAATATCTTTTCTCTTTCCGGTGGAGAAAAGCAGAAAATTGCTTGTGCCTCTGTGTCGGCCAGTGATCCACCCATCATCGTGCTGGACGAACCATCTTCTAATCTGGATATGTCAGCCACAAAAGATCTACGCCGGATGATCCAGATTTGGAAGCAGGAAGGGAAAACAGTTATTATTGCGGAACACCGGCTCTATTATCTGAAAGAGTTGATAGACCGTGTTGTGTATCTAAAAGATGGGAAAATTGAAAAAGATTACTCGGCTCTGGATGCACTTAAACTGTCCGTGACGCAACAGGCAGAAATGGGGCTGCGGCCTTTTGACCTGGGCGCATTCCCTGTGACAGCACATCCTGTTGCAAGCAGTGGTTCTATCGAATGTGAGAACTTTCATTTTGCTTATACAAAGCAGAGGGATGCGCTGGATATTGACAGTCTTTCGCTGCCACAGGCGGGTGTGATTGCAGTAATCGGCCATAACGGAGCGGGAAAATCCACTCTGGCCCGCTGTCTCTGTGGTCTGGAGAAACACTGCAAGGGCATTGTGAAAGTGGACGGGAAGCCGTATAATAGAAAACAAAGGCTGTCTCTGTGCTATATGGTTATGCAGGATGTCAACCATCAGCTGTTTACGGAAAGCACAGAGGAAGAAATGCTCATCAGTATGGCGGAGCCAGCTCCCGACAAGGCGGACGCGGTTCTTGACAGATTGGATTTGTTGCAGTTTAAGGAGCGACACCCGATGGCGCTCTCCGGCGGTCAGAAGCAGCGGGTGGCGATTGCCACCGCTCTTGTTTCCGAGCGTAAGATTTTAGTGCTGGATGAACCTACCAGCGGTCTGGACTTACAGCACATGAAAGAAGTGGCCGATGAACTTGTGACGATACAGAAAATGGGAAAGACATCTCTTGTCATCACCCATGATTATGAGCTGATCGTCAGTTGCTGTACTCATGTTCTGCATTTGGAGCATGGTATGGTCCAGGAACAATATGCGTTAGATGCCGCAGGGCTTCAGCGTCTCCAAAAATTTTTCATAGATTCGAGGTGATTTCGGTTTGAACAGAAGCGACCTTTTTTTCTCACAGCAAAATATGAAGTTGCTCTGCCGGGATGAGTCTTGTTCAGTCTATCAGATGAAAAACGAAACGGGAGACGGAACTGCAACCTACTATGAGGTGTATCCCGGAATGGGAGTTATTTATAATGACTTCCACATGGTCAGTTGCCCACCGAGGCGCTTTGATAATACCCACAACATTTCTATTCATCATTGCAGGGAGGGCCGCATTGAGTGGGAAGTCAGCAATGGCGCTTATCTTTATCTTGCGTCCGGGGATATTATGCTGGATAGTTCGGTTACTGAAAACAATCATTGCAGCTTTCCCGTAAGCCATTACCACGGGATCACAATTACGATTTCTGTTCCCGAAGCGGTAGAGGGATTGGGTGATCTCCTGTCCCTGTTTTCCATCGACCTGGAACAGATTGAACAGCAATTTTCCTTAAAGGTTTGGCCTTTCATTATGCACGGAAATTCCGTTCCCGACCATGTGATTTCGGAGTTGTACCAGGTGCCGGATAATATCCGCCTCGAATATCTCAGGGTAAAAATTTTAGAGTTGTTGGTTACGCTCAAGACGGTAGACCCTACGGTTTTAGGCGTGGAGCGTCCCTACTTTTATAAGACTCAGGTGGAGAAGGTCAAGGCTATCATGTCGTTTATGACAAATGAGCCGGAGCGCCATTTCACGATGGAGGAACTTTCTGAAAAGTTTGATATTTCTACTTCTGCCCTAAAGCAGTGCTTTAAGGGCGTGTATGGCACCGCCATTTATACTTATATGCGAAATTACCGCATGGACTTGGCAGCTTCACTTTTGACACAGACAGATGAGCCGATTACGGTGATTGCCGGAAAAGTTGGCTATACGAACACCAGCAAGTTTTCTGAAGCGTTCAAGAAGGTAAAAGGAAAAACGCCGCTGGAATATCGAAAAATAAAAATCTAAACGGAGTAAAACCCGGCTGGGCAGAGTGGCGGACAACATGAATATCTGCAATACTTAGAGAGTATCAAGTCGATTGATACTCTCTATTATTTTGCTTAAGGAGGAAAGGAAATGAAGCAGAAAAGCTGGATTTCTATTGTGTTTTCCTTTGCTTCACAGTGCCGGGGCAAGATTGCCCTGTCCGTCTTATGTGCGATCATCAGTGTGGTTGCCGGACTGATACCCTATTGGAGTGTTTACCAAATTATCACGCTCTTTATCGGCGGTTCACCTGTGATGGCAGAGGTTTGGAAATGGTGCTGGATCGGACTTGGCGCTTATGCGATACGCTTCTTGCTCTATGGTATTTCAACGAGCCTGTCCCACATATCCGCATACACCATTTTGGAAAATATTCGCTTGACCCTTGCCCAGCGGCTGATGAAAGCGCCGCTGGGGACAGTCATCGGAGAGTCTGTGGGTAAGTTGAAAAGCGTATTGATAGACCGGGTGGAAACGATTGAGTTGCCACTGGCCCACATGATCCCGGAGTGTATCTCCAACCTGCTGCTCCCCGTGGCAGTCTTTGTTTATCTGGTCTGCATTGACTGGCGTATGGCTCTGGCTATGCTGGTGACTGTACCTCTCGCTTTTATCGCCTTTGCCATGATGATGAAGAATTTTAATAAGCTCTATGCCGATTATATGGAGTCCAACAACTATGTGAACGGCGTGATTGTAGAGTATGTGGAGGGCATTGAAGTTATCAAAGCGTTTAATCAGTCCTCCAGTTCCTATGAAAAATTCACAAAGGCGGTTCAATCTTTCAAGGACTACACCCTCAAATGGTATCAAAGCACCTGGAAGTTGATGAATTTTATTTCTGCGGTATTGCCTTCCACCTTCCTGGGAACGCTCCCGATTGGTATGTATCTCTACTGGACCGGAAGCCTGGCTCCGCAGGATCTTGTGATGTGCCTGATCCTCTCGCTGGGGATTGTAGGTCCGTTGATGAACTTTACCACCTATGTCAATGAAACGAAAACGGTTGAGTATGCCGTACACGATGTAGACAAGCTGCTCCATGTGGAAGAACTGCCCGATACTGGAAAGCCAGTGGAGGTTCAGTCCAAAGACATTCAGCTTCAGGATGTTTCGTTCTCTTATGACAAAGAGAGCGGTAAACAGGTGCTTTCCCATATCAATCTGAAAATCTCAGAGGGAAAGTTTACGGCACTTGTCGGCCCGTCCGGTGGAGGTAAGTCCACCATCGCTCGCTTGATTGCCCGTTTTTGGGATGTGAATGATGGAAAAATCACCATTGGCGGTGTGGACATTCGCAGTATGCCGCTGGCCCAACTTGCCGATATTGTCAGCTTTGTTACACAGGATAACTTTCTGTTCAACTGCTCCATCAAGGAAAATATCCGGCTGGGAAACCCTGATGCTACGGACGAAGAAGTATATGCGGCAGCAAAAGCCGCCTGCTGTGATGAATTTATACAGAAATTGGACAATGGCTATGACACGATGGCCGGGGATGCAGGGAACCGGCTTTCAGGCGGTGAAAAACAGCGCATTTCTATTGCCCGCATGATTTTGAAAAATGCCCCCATTGTGATTTTGGACGAGGCAACCGCGTTCACCGATCAGGAGAACGAAGAAAAAATCCAGCAGTCTATCGCTGCTTTGACAAAAGGGAAAACGCTGCTGGTCATCGCACATCGTCTGTCCACCATCAAAAATGCCGATCAGATTATTGTCCTGCAAAACGGGCAGGTTGAGAACACAGGTACTCATCAGCAGCTTTTAGATGGCGACTCTCTCTATCGGGATATGTGGGAGGCGCATATCGGAGCGCAGAACTGGTCTGCCGGTTCCGGGAAAGGAGGTAACTGATATGTTTCGGATTGTAAATCGACTGATCCAATGGACAGGAAAATATAAACGGCGTATTTACATCGGGTTTATCTACGCTTTCATTCATAGCATTTTTACCGCAATTCCTATTATGCTGGCTGCAAAGGGACTGAGTGCTGTTCTGGATGACTGGGGTGGCGTCAAGCCATTGGAGGGCCGGGACATCTGGATCATGCTGGGGGCCATGATTTTAGCTGTATTGGGCCGATACCTGTTCTCATATCTCCGAGCCATCACGCAGGAAAGTGTCGGTTATGAAGCAACCGCTGACGAGAGAATACGGCTGGGAGACATTTTGAAGCGGGTGTCGCTGGGCTTTTTCAGTAAGAACAATATGGGCGAACTGTCCGCAGCGGCCACAACCGACCTCTCGTTTATGGAAATGTTCGCCATGAATATGGTCAACACCGTTGTTAATGGCTATATCACCGTTATCGTCCTGATATTGTTCCTTGCATTTTATAGTCCTCTGGCGGGAGGAATTGCTCTGGCTGGTGTCCTTCTGTCTGCCCTGTTTCTCCATCTGCTGGAGGCGCGCAGCCACCAAAACGCGCCTATCCATCAAAAGGCACAGGACGATATGGTGGAAAGTTCCATCGAGTATCTGCGAGGGATGCAGGTGGTGAAAGCCTTTAAGCAGGAAGGCGTGTCTATTGCCGGTATCCGCAAAGCATACAACGACAGCAAGAAAATCAACATCAAAATTGAAGTGGAATATATGCCCTTCAACTGCCTGCACCTGTTTTCTCTGAAAGCCGCCTCCATTGCCATTGTAGCTGTGGCCGCTCTGCTGACCTATAACGGCAGTATGGAACTTCCTACCATGCTCATGCTGGATATGTTTTCCTTTATGATTTTCGGAAGTGTTGAGGCAATGAACAACGCCGCCCATGTATTGGAGGTCATTGACGCTACGCTGGATAAACTGGACGGCATTGAACACGCCGACATTATAGACAAAGACGGGAAAGATATTTCTTTGCAGAACACAGACATTGCTTTCCGTGATGTGACATTCTCCTACGATAAAGTTCCTGTTTTGCAAAATATCAGCTTTTCCATCCCCCAGGGCAGCACTACGGCCATTGTAGGGCCATCTGGCAGCGGCAAGACCACGATTTGCAACCTGATTGCCCGTTTCTATGATGTGGACAGCGGCGAGGTCACAGTAGGCGGTGAGGATGTGCGGAACATGACCTGTGACAGTTTGCTCCGCAATATCTCGATGGTCTTTCAAAAGGTCTATTTGTTCCACGATACCATTGAAAACAACATCCGTTTCGGCAATCCAGGTGCAACGCAGGAAGAAATTATAGAAGCTGCGAAAAAGGCTCGGTGCCACGACTTCATTATGGCTCTTCCCGATGGATATGAAACGGTGATCGGTGAGGGCGGCTCTACGCTGTCTGGCGGAGAAAAACAGCGCATTTCTATTGCCCGCGCCATTTTGAAAAATGCCAACATTGTAATTCTTGATGAGGCAACAGCAAGTATTGACCCCGAAAATGAGCACCTGATCCAGCAGGCAATCAGTGAATTGACCATTGGAAAAACGGTTATTGTTATCGCCCACCGTCTGGCAACGATTGAACACGCTGACCAGATTTTAGTGGTGGATAAAGGTCAGGTTGTTCAGAAAGGAACACATCAGCAGCTTGTTCAGCAGGAAGGTCTTTATCGCCGTTTCATTACAATCCGTGAGCAGGCAGAGGGCTGGAGCATTGCTTGATACTTTGAAGTGGAACCGTACCATGAAACTTCATGCGTCCGGGGAGGACTATCTGGAGGCCATCCTTGTCCTCAAAAAGAAAAAGGGCATGGTGAGGTCTGCGGATGTGGCCCGACACTTGGAGGTGTCGAAGCCAAGTGTGTGCCATGCGGTGGCTACACTGAAAAAGGGCGGCTTCCTGCTCATGGATGGAGATCACTTCCTGCACCTGACTGATGTGGGCCGGGAAGTGGCGGAGCAAATCTACGAAAAGCATCGCTTCTTTACCGACCGGCTGATTGAAGCCGGTGTAGACCCCGAAACGGCGGAACGGGATGCTTGCCGGATTGAGCATGTAATCAGCGAGGAAACCTTTGAGCGGCTGAAAGTTGCTCATAAACAGAGCGAGAAAGCGGTGATATCATCGGACGAGTCATGATTCTGGAACTGCACGAAAGAGATGCGAAAGTTTTGGAGCAGATCCTGTCTATCCTCAAAAACCACCCTGAGATAGAAAAATTCGAGATTGATGAGGAACCGATGGTATCGCTCCCCAGTCTTGAGATTTTTCCACGCAAACGAAAGGTGTTTCGGGATCGCCAGGAGATTCAGCTTACCGCAAAAGAATATCGGATTCTCCTGCTGCTGGCCGCCAATAAAGGCCGTGTGCTGACCTACGCACAGATTTATGAACAGGTCTGGGGTGATTTCACAACAGGAAACGAGAACAATACGATAGGTTTTCATATCTGCAACCTGCGCGAGAAGCTATATCGGGCTAATCCAGATGCCCCGTTCTACATTCGCTCTGTGCGGGAAGTCGGCTATAGCTTGGAAGTGATTGCAGAGTGATATATAGGGGTTGCTGTGGTTTTATACAGCAACCCTTTTTTGTAATACTTTATTCACTGGCTCTTGACAAACAATATGGTTCGCTCTATTATAACGGTGTTATATATAACACCGTTACATGAGGTGCGCTTATGGAAGAGAAAACGACTGCCACACTGGAAAAAATCCAGCGGGCCGCCATGGAGGAGTTTACGGAGAAAGGCTTTCAGGGTGCCTCCCTGCGGCAGATCGTGAAGCAGGCCGGTGTCACCACCGGCGCACTATATGGCTATTTCTCCAGCAAGGAGGCGCTCTTTGCCTCCATCGTGGAGCCTCACGCCGCTGCGCTGATGGGCCGGTTCATGGAGGCACAGACCGCCTTTGCCGAGATGCCCGAGCAGGAGCAGCCGGAACACATGGGACTGGAGTCCAGCCAGTGCGTCCATTGGATGGTGGACTACATCTGCGACCACCGGGAGCCCGTGAAGCTGCTGCTGTGCAAGGCCGAGGGCACCAGCTATGAGCATTTCGTCCACAATATGGTGGAGGTCGAAGTGGAATACACCCTCCAATACCTGGAGGTTCTGCACCGTCTGGGGCATGAGTCCCCCCAGTTGGATGCCCAGCTATGCCACATCATCGCCAGCGGGATGTTCAATGGCATCTTTGAGATCGTCGTCCACGATATGCCCAAGGAGCAGGCCATGCACTATGTGGATCAGCTGCGGGATTTCTACACTGCCGGGTGGCTGAAGCTGATCGGGCAGTAACATACCGCCAATCTTTTTTGGAAGATCGGGGCTTCGCCCCTTTCTTTTTACACAATCGGTTAGTTAATGCTAACCTTAAAAGGAGGAGTATTTGTGAAGCAAAAGAAGCAAAACGCGCTGTCTGTCCTGCTGGAATACGCAGGCAGCCATCGGCGGCTTACCCTTCTGGGGCTGGGACTGTCGGCGGTGTCCATGGTGTGCAGCATGATCCCGTACCTCTGCATTTGGCTGGCGGCACGAGATCTGATCGCTGTGGCGCCGGACTGGACTCAGGCCCAGAGTGTGACGGACTACGGTTGGATTGCCTTCGCTTTTGCGGTAGGCGGTATCCTCATCTACTTCCTTGGCCTGATGTGTACCCACTTGGCTGCGTTCCGCACGGCAGCCAACATCCGCAAGCAGGGCATGGCCCATGTGATGCAGGCACCGTTGGGTTATTTTGACGCCAATGCCTCCGGTCTGATCCGTAGCAAGCTGGATGCGGCGGCCGCCGACACGGAAACGCTGCTGGCCCACAATCTGGCGGACATTGTAGGCACGATTACATTGTTTCTCGCCATGCTGGTGCTGATGTTCGTGTTTGACTGGCGCATGGGTGCGGCCTGCTTGCTGGCGGCGGTGATTTCCATACTCGCCATGTGCAGCATGATGGGCGGCAAGAATGCCGCATTGATGGCAGAGTACCAGGCGGCTCAGGACCGCATGACCAAATCCGGCACCGAGTATGTGCGCGGCATCCCGGTAGTCAAAATTTTTCAGCAGACCGTCTACTCCTTCAAGGCCTTTCAGCAGGCCATCGAGGACTACAGCGCCAAGGCGGAGCACTATCAGGGCGATGTGTGCCGTGTGCCCCAGTCCATCAACCTGACCTTCACCGAGGGCGCCTTTCTGTTTCTGGTGCCGGTGGTGCTGTTCCTGGCTCACGGTGCGCTGGCTTCCGGTGATTATGCGGGATTTGTAACGAACTTTGCTTTTTACGCCGTGTTCTCCGCTATCATTTCCACCGCGCTGGCCAAAATCATGTTTGCGGCCTCCGGCATGATGTTGGCCGACACCGCTCTGGGCCGCATCCAGCCGGTCATGGACGCGCCGACACTGGCGGTACCGGAGCATCCCCAGACGCCCAAGGACAATCGGGTGGTTTTCCGGGATGTGAGTTTTACCTACGACGGCGCGCAGTCCCCCGCCCTGTCCCATGTCTCCTTCACCGCCGAGCCCGGAGAGACGGTGGCGCTGGTGGGGCCTTCGGGCGGCGGCAAGACCACTGCCGCCAGCCTGATCCCCCGGTTCTGGGATGCGGATACTGGCACGGTAGAGGTGGGCGGCATGGATGTGCGCCAGCTCGATCCCCATGTTCTGATGGAGCAGGTGGCTTTCGTGTTCCAGAACAACCGGCTGTTCAAAGCCAGCATTCTGGAAAATGTTCGGGCCGCCCGGCCCGACGCCAGCCGGGAGCAGGTGCTGGCCGCCCTGGAGGCCGCCCAGTGCGGCGACATTCTGGAAAAGCTGCCCCAGGGACTGGACACCGTGATCGGCACCGAGGGAACCTATCTCTCCGGCGGCGAGGCCCAGCGCATCGCCCTGGCCCGGGCCATTTTGAAGGACGCACCTATCGTAGTGCTGGATGAGGCTACGGCCTTTGCCGACCCGGAAAATGAGGCGCTGATACAGAAAGCCTTCGCACGGCTGACGAAGGACCGCACCGTCATCATGATCGCCCACCGACTCTCCACGGTGGTGGGTGCGGACAAGATCCTGGTTCTGGAGGGTGGCCGGGTGACGGAGCAAGGCACCCACGGGGAGCTGATCACGGCAGGAGGATTGTACACACGGATGTGGGCCGACTACAATCAGGCGATCCAGTGGAAAATGGAAAGCGGCAAGGAGGAACGGTAATGTTCGGAGCAAACTTTCAACGGAAATATGCCCTGACGGATCAGGGCGTACAGAACACCAAAAAGGGAACCTTCTGGACGGTAATCGTCAATCTGGTGGTCATGGGTGGGGTCGGCATTTTGTACCTTGTGATGTCCGGCCTTATGGAAACTTTGGCCGGCGGTGTCCTGCCTGTGGCCTTGCCGGTGCTGGCTGGCCTCGTGATATTTGCATTTCTCTCCTTTCTCACTCATCTCCAGCAGTACAAGGCCACCTACGGCCTGGTGTACGGTGAGGTCAAGGCCACTCGCCTGCGTCTGGCGGAGCGGCTTCGCAAGTTGCCGCTCGGATTTTTCGGCAAGCGGGATCTGGCCGACCTGACGGAGACCCTGATGGGCGATGTCAACCGCATGGAGCATGTCTGGAGCCATGTGCTGGGCTACTTGTACGGCTCCTACATATCCACCGCCGTGATTGCGGTGTGCCTGCTCTGGTATGACTGGCGGCTGGCCCTTGCCTGCCTCTGGGGGGTGCCGGTGGCCTTCGGCCTGCTGTTTGGGAGCCGGAAGCTTACCGAGCGCCAGGCAGAGCAGATCAAGCGCGCCGCTGTGCGGGTCTCGGACGGGATGCAGGAGGCGCTGGAAAATGTGCGGGAGATCCGTGCCACCAATCAGGAGGAGCGATACCTTGCCGGGCTGTACCGGAAGATTGACGACCATGAACGGATCATGATCCGCGGCGAGCTGGTCACCGGCCTGTTCGTCAACGGGGCCAGCGTCATCATGCGGCTGGGCGTGGCCACCACGATCCTTGTGGGTGCGGGGCTGATTTTGTCGGGACAGATCGACTTCATGCTGCTGTTCCTGTTCCTGATGGTCATCACCCGGATCTATGCCCCCTTCGATCAGAGCCTGGCACTGATCGCCGAGCTGTTTGTCTCCCAGGTGTCGGCAGACCGGATGAATGCTCTGTTCGACACGCCCATCGCCGAAGGGGCGGAGGTTTTCCAACCCCAGGGACACGACATTGTCTTTGACCATGTGGAGTTCGCCTATGATAAAGAGGCTGTCCTGCACGATGTCAGCTTTACCGCCAAAGAAGGCGAGATCACTGCGCTGGTGGGGCCCTCCGGCTCCGGCAAAAGTACCTGCGCCCGGCTGGCTGCCCGCCTGTGGGATATCACCGGGGGTACTATTAAAGTGGGCGGGGTGGATATCGCCACGGTGGACCCGGAGGTGCTGTTGACCGATTACTCCATGGTTTTTCAGGATGTGGTGCTGTTTGACGACACGGTGATGGAGAATATTCGCCTGGGCAGGCGAGGTGCCTCTGACGCGGAGGTGATGGCTGCGGCCAGGGCCGCCAACTGCGAGGAGTTTGTCAGTAAACTGCCACAGGGATATCAGACGCCCATCGGAGAAAACGGCGCCAAGCTCTCCGGCGGCGAGCGGCAGCGCATCTCCATCGCCCGAGCGCTGCTCAAGAACGCGCCCATCGTGTTGCTGGATGAGGCCACCGCCTCTCTGGATGTGGAAAACGAAACCAAGGTGCAGGGGGCGCTTTCTCGGCTTCTGGCGGGCAAAACGGTACTGGTCATCGCCCATCGGATGCGCACCGTGGCCGGGGCGGATCATATCGTGGTGCTGAAGGACGGAAAGGTGGCGCAGCAAGGCTCCCCGCAGGCGCTGATGGCTGAGGGCGGCCTGTTCCGGCACATGGTGGAGCTCCAGAGTGAAAGCGCCCAGTGGCAGTTGAGTGGGGCAAGGCCATAATTCTTTGTGCAATAGAGAGAAGCCCACAGTTCCGGACACAAAACTGTGGGCTTCTTTCTGAATCAAAAAGACAAAATACATTTGATTTAATCGTCATCAGCAATCGAAAGCCGTGCCCTGCGCCGATACTCCAGCGGAGGGCAGCCGAAGCGCCGGACAAAAACTGCGGCAAATTTGCTCTGATTTTCGTAGCCTACCTGTGCTGCGATCTCCGCCACTCGTAATTCACTGCTCTGCAGCAATTCTGCGGCCCGGCGCATCCTCACCTCCCGCAAAAATGTGGAGAGGTTTTCTCCAAACACACCGCGGAAGTAATTCTTGAGGCTGGTTTCGGCAATCTGGAACCGCTCTGCCAGCTCCCGCGCTGTGTGGTTCTGGCTCAGGTCTGCGCACAGGATGTTCTGTATCTCTCTGGCGATGGCCACCTGAGAGCTGGTAAAATAGCGGACTGCGGGACTGGTTTCAAGAGACTGGCGTTCTACCTTCCAAAGCAGCTGGGCGGAGAGAAGTTTCAACAGTCCCACTTCCTCCGAATCTCGAAACTGCCACAGGTTATCCAGCAATGTCTGCACACAGGCAGGCGTGGGTCCCAAATACAGTCGGCGGGAGGTATGCAGGTGCTCCATGATCCCCTCCAGGCTTACCTCCCCCTCCTGAAACAGTGGATAGGGACGATGGGCCAACAAATCCAGATCCAAAAACAACTCGATACCCTCATAGAGACCGCTGGGGTAGCGATACTCCTCCTGAGCCTGCTGGGTTCCTACGGCCATGTGTCCTTGAGAGAGGAAGGCAAACTGTCCATCCTCCAGCGCCACCTCACAGCGCCCCTTTCGGCAGAAGTTCAGCAGCAGAATGTTGGCCGCTTCATTTTGTGCCAAAGGCCATACTTGGGTATAGATCCGGTTGAAAGAAAGAACTGCACCATCCCATAGGGAGAACAATCGCAGGTTTCCGTTTTCCGGGCCGCAGAGGGTCATCACCGCAGCCTTGCCGGCGGATTGAACCTTCACATGGCCCGGGAAACGGCTGGCATCAAAAAGTTGCGTCATATTGGACATGAGCAGCGCCTCCGTTACTCGATCTGGCTTTGATTGTACCGGACCGGCAACGAGCCGTCAATGATTGCTCAGAAACTAAGTGCTGTTTGGAGCCAAAACACCTGTATGGAGTTGGTAGCAGACAAGCAGTTATGCTATCCTGTCTTGTGGTTAGCGATACCTAACGATTACCGACAGGAGGAAATGAAATATGTCTCAATCATTGGAACAGGGAAAACGCAAACTGACTGCCAAAGACGCCATCACCGCCGGCGCACTGGGGGCGGTGTGCATTGCCATCCGCTTTCTTTTTATGCTGGTGGGCGGCGTCAGCCCCTATGTATGGTTTGCTACCCACTTTATTGATGCCATTCTGATCGGGCCGGTGTTCATGCTGATGGTGGCCAAGGTGCGGAAAAACGGCCCCTTCCTGCTCACCAGCCTGATCACCGGCTTGGTGCTGGTGGCCGCCACCTGGATGTTCCCCATCACGGGACTGGTGGGAGGAATTCTGTGTGAGCTGTGCCTGCGGGCTGGACAGTTCCGGAAGAAAGGCTGGCTGATGCTGGGCTTCTTCTGCTTCAATCTGGGCTTTATCGGGGACTTTCTGCCCCTCTGGTTTACCAAAGAAAGCTATTTGGAGTATGCCGCCCAGATGATGGACGCTGGCTATATGGCCACCATGGAGGGCCTGCTGACCTGGCCGGTGTTCGGGGTCATTGTACTGAGCATTCTGGTAGGTTCTGTTCTGGGCTCCTTGCTGGGTATGAAGCTCATGCGTAAGCATTTTGTCAAGGCCGGGCTGGCCCAATGAGGAAGAATATTCGCCCTTCTTTTCTTGATCCTCGAACCAAGATCCTGATCTGGCTGTTGGCCAATGTGGTGGTATTCACCTGGAGCCCTGCGGTTTTCCAGCTCAGTGTCATGGTAGCCTATTTGATTCTCTTTCTGGTAGAACGGAAAGGAACCATGCTGGCAGGGCTGCTGGCGACATATCTGGCTATCCTGGCGATACAGTACTGGCTGTTACCGCTGCTGCCCGGCTCTTTGGCTACGGTCTTTGCTACGGTAACCTACTTCATTCTGGTGTTCCCCTGCATTGCCGGCGGTGCCTATCTGATTGCCACCACCAGCGTCAGCCAGTTCATGGCTGCTTTGGAGAGGATGGGTGCTCCCCGGAGTTTTTCTATTACCCTTGCGGTGACTTTGCGCTTTCTGCCTGCACTTCGGCAGGATTTGCGTCATATCTGGGATGCAATGAATCTTCGAAATATCCGTGGCTTTGAGGAGAAACTGGAGTGCATTTATGTACCAATGCTTATGGGGGCAGCCCAGACAGCAGAAGAACTCAGCGAGTCCGCCACCGCTCGGGGCATCGAATTCCCAGGAAAGATGTCCTCCTGGCGGCCCATCGGATTTCACATCCAGGATGTGGTGGTCACACTACTGTTTTTGGCTCTCTGCGTGGGCGGAATCTGCTGCAAGGGGGTGCTGCCATGATTATCTTTGACCATGTGACCTATGCTTATGAGGGCAAGGAGACGCCAAGCCTTCGGGACTGCACCTTTTCTGTGAAACCGGGGGAACTTATCCTGCTCACCGGAGAGAGCGGCTGCGGCAAGACCACAATCATCAAGCTCGTCAATGGCCTGCTCCAGCATACTGGAGGTGGGACACTGGCGGGAACTGTTATGGTCGGCGGCCAGGATGTGGCACAGACCCCGCTGTGGGAACTGGCGCGGACGGTGGGTTCGGTGTTTCAGAACCCCAAGTCCCAGTTCTTCAATCTGGACACCACCAGCGAGGTGCTTTTTGGGCTGGAGAGTCGTGGAGCGTCCCATGATGAAATGGCACAGGCGCTGGAATCCGCTGTCCAAGTCTGCGGAGTGGGACCGCTGCTGGAGCGGAGCATTTTTGCTCTGTCCGGTGGAGAAAAACAGCGCATTGCCTGCGCCAGCGCCTGGGCCATGGGGCCGGAGCTGTTTGTACTGGACGAGCCTTCCTCCAATCTGGATGGGGAGGGTATCCGCCAGCTCCGGGAGATCCTGAAACAGTTGAAAAAGGGCGGAAAGACCGTGTTGATGGCAGAGCACCGCCTTTGGTACGCTGCGGATCTTGCTGATCGGGTGTTCTATCTGCGGAGCGGGCAGCTGGAACGGGAATATAACGGGAAAGATTTCCTCGCTCTGCACGAGGAGGAACGCCGCTCCATGGGACTGCGGAGCATTGCGGAGGTACCGGTGTCCTCGCCTGAGCCAAGCCCAGCGGCTGGAGCAGACGGCTTGATGGTTCGGGAGTTGCGGGCGACCTATAACGGTGCGGCTGTATGGGAGGGCGTATCTTTCCATGCGCCCAGGGGACAAATTACCGCCATTACCGGCCAAAACGGGGCAGGCAAGACCACCCTGGCCCGGTGTCTGTGCGGTTTGATGAAGGAACAAAGCGGTACAATTTTTTGGGATGGAAAGCCTCTGAGCCGAACGGAAAGAAGGCGGAAGGCGTTCCTGATCATGCAGGATGTGAACCTCCAGCTTTTTGGAGACAGCGTGCTGGCAGAGATCCGGCTGGGAAATACGGCCACAGAGCAGGAGGCTTTGACAACCTTGGGCCGAATGGATCTGGCTCAGTATGCGGATACTCACCCCATGGCTCTATCCGGCGGGCAGAAGCAGAGGCTGGCCGTTGCAGATGGCTGTTTCAGCGGAAAGGAACTGCTGATCTTTGACGAGCCTACCAGCGGACTTGACTATGGCCACATGCTGGAGGTGAGCCGACGCCTCCGGGAGTTGGCGGAGCAGGGACTATGTGTGGTGGTTATCACCCATGACGGAGAATTCCTGCGGGAGAGTGGGGCTTGGACGGCGGATTGGCTGCCAAATGACAAGCAGCGATGAAGTGTCCAGGAAATAGCCGCCTATATAACAGAAGGGGGACTGACTATGCCTTTGCACAAATCGGGTGAAGATTATCTGGAGGCCATCCTTGTTCTCCAAAAGAAAAAGGGCATGGTGAGGTCTGCGGATGTGGCTCGGCACATGGATGTGTCCAAGCCCAGCGTGTGCCATGCGGTGGCTACACTAAAAAAGGGCGGCTTCCTACTCATGGATGGAGATCACTTCCTGCACCTGACTGATCTCGGCCGTGAGGTTGCCGAGGATACCTACGAAAAGCATCTCTTTTTTACAGAGATACTTGTGGCAGCTGGTGTCGATCCTGTTACTGCCGAACGGGATGCCTGCCGGATTGAGCATGTAGTCAGCAAGGAAACCTTTGAGCGACTGAAAGCAACTCGTAAACTGAGTGGGAAAGCGGTGATATCATCGGACGAGTCATGATTCTGGAGCTGCACGAAAGAGATACGGAAGTTTTGGAGCAGATCCTGTCTATCCTCAAAAACCACCCTGAGATAGAAAAATTCGAGATTGATGAGGAACCGATGGTGTCGCTCCCTGGTCTTGAGATCTTTCCAAGCAGACGAAAGGTCTTTCGGGATCGCCAGGAGATTCAGCTTACCGCAAAAGAATATCGGATTCTCCTGCTGCTGGCCACCAACAAAGGCCGTGTGCTGACCTACGCACAGATTTACGAACAGGTCTGGGGCGATTTCACTACAGGAAACGAAAACAATACGATAGGTTTTCATATCTGCAACCTGCGCGAGAAGCTGTATCGGGCTAATCCAGATGCCCCGTTCTACATTCGCTCCGTGCGGGAAGTCGGATACTGCCTGGATGTCGATGAACCGTAATTCTACCGCCATTTTCTTTCACATGGATGTCTTTTCTCTGATCTAAATCTCTGTTAGAGTGAGTCCTTCTGGGTGGTTCACAATGAACCGCCCCTTGGTCCACCGCACGGGCGCAAATCTCCCTTGGCGGAAGATTTTGAAATTATTATTGATACAGAGAGTGGTTTGTACTGCATTGTGGTACAAACCACTCTCTCATTTATATCACGGTATAAAGATTGGAGGTGCTGCTCCCGTTTGCTCTTTGGCGGGAAGCCTTTTTCAGATATCCGTGCCGCTCCAGATCGTGAAGCGCCCGCTTGACCGTGGAGCGGGACAGCTTCATGTCCGAGGCAATGGTCTTAATGCCCGGCCAGCACTTTCCCTCGGCATCGGAGCGATCTCGCAGGTACATATAGACCGCCTTCGCTCTGGAGGGAAGCTCAGTGTCGGCGTAAATCGTTCCGAAGTAACTCATCGTTCCTCCTCTCCGAATGTCTTCATTTGCTTTCCCCTTTTTACAGCCCTCTCCTGAGCCGGAGCATGGGCGATGCCGCCCCGGCTGGATACCGCATAGCCGCGGCTTTCGTCCATCTCCTCCGGCTCACTGAGCTGCGGGAGATTCCACTCCAGATCCACCCGGTTGGCATAGGCCACCGCTCGGTTGGCTCTCTCCGGCACCACATACGGCTCCCCGAAGGTAATGCCCCAGTTTAAGAAGAGTTGGAGCCGGGTCCGCATGGGATGAGTGCCGGTTTTCATGACGATAAAGCTGCCCTTGGGAATGGATTTTAGCTCGTCGGGCGTCAGCAGGGCGCGCTCCATCATCTGCAGGCTCTGGCTGGGATCGTTCTTGCCCCGGCTCACCGAGCCGGAGAGGACGGTGCGGCTGCCCAGGGCTTTGGACAGCACCTCCGCAGTCTGGCTGTTGGGGGCGAAGCCGCCGAAGATGGTGTCCTGGCAGTTGTCCTGAATGATCTCGCAGCCCTCTTTCCCGTAGTTTTTTTCAAGTTGCGCTAAGGACTGGATGATCGGCACGAGCGTTAACCGGCGAGAGCGTCCAGCTGAGAAAAGGGGCAGTATATCAAACGGAGGCATGGTGCCGAATTCATCACAGAAAAGCACCACCCGGTTCTTCAGCTTGCCGCCGTTCTCATCGGCCACGGCGAACAGCTCCCGGCTCAGGTTCTGAATCATGAGACCGGCCATAAAGTTCTTGGTCGTGTCTTCTTCCGGCAGGATCAGAAAGATGGCAGACTTCTCCGAAGCAAACTTCTCAGCGTCAATGGCGCTGTCGAAGCACAGAATCTGCTCCAGCTCGCTGTCCAGAAAGGCATTCAAGCGGGACAGCACGGTGGACATGACGGAGGCCATTGCCTGCTCGGCGCTGTTGAGGGCGGCGCCGGCAAACCACCTCGCCTTGTGATCCGGCGGCAGTTTTGCCATCAGGAGCTGGAAGTGGCTCTTGCCCTTGACACGGCTGGGCTCCAGCAGATCCTGCACCAGCTTGAACACGGAGACGATATGGCGGCGCTCCTGGGGGTGGTCTTTATCGGGCGGCAGGAACTCGGCCAGCATCAGGATGACCGAGGTGAGAAGCCCTTCCGCCGCATCGTAGAAGAAAGCGTTCTGGCCGCGGTTGCTGTCATCGCCGTCCGGATTGACGATGGTCTTGGACAGGATTTTGGCGTATTTCTCGGCCTTGGCCCGGGCCGCGAGATTGTTCGGGTCACTCCGGGCAATGTCCATATACCGGTTGACCAGCGTCAGCAGATTGTTACCGTCTGAGCGGGTGGGATTTCGCAGGTCGATCACGGCCACATTCTGATACCCATAGCAGTTCTTGGCAATGGCGCCGTAATTGCGGGCGAGGTCGCCCTTGCTGTCCAGCGCCAGCCAGCTCATGCCGCTGGCGCAGGCGTACTCCAGATTGGGATAGAGAAAATAGGCGGTCTTGCCGATGCCGGAAGCGCCGATCATCAGGCAGTGGATGTCATCGCTGTCCACCAGAGCGGTGAGTTCGCCTTTCTTTCCCTTGCACCCCAGCACCAGCCCCTGCTCCGTGGGCAGGTTCTGGCCGCTGCGCCATTTCTTCACCTCGAAGGGGACATGGGCATAGGTCTGCCGGATCTCTTTGGCTGTGGCCCATCTTGCGGTGCCGTGCTGGCCGTCGCCGACCGTTTTGGATTTGATCCCGCTCAGGGTATAGTAGTGGGACAAGGCGGCCAGACAGCCGATGACCAGAAACATCAGCCCGCCGGCGGCCAACAAAATCAGGACTTGGTGTGGCATGGTTAACCCCTTTCAGGGCACACCACTTCCTGCTCGGTTCCATACTTCTGAATGCGCACATCACTCTTGTTACGGCCTACTTCGGGCGAACAGGAAGTGGTGTGCGTTGTTGTTATTTACTGCATGACTTGTGCGTAGGACGGTTCCTCAGCGGTCAGATCATCATTCCAATCCTTGTGTGCGGGAATGAGCCTTTCCACCGTGTACCTCTCTGCCAGCTGTTCCTTCATGCGCCGGCTGGCCAGATGGCCAGCCTCGTCATTGTCGAGGCAGAGCAGGACCGTATTGATCTGCGGCTGCCGCTCCAGCAGCTTCAGCACCGGCTGAATGGAGGTGCCGCAGCAGGCCACATAGCTGTGGCTCTGCCAGCCCTCCGGATGGAGCGTGATGTAGGAGAGCATATCGATGGGAGCTTCGAACACATAGAGGCTCCCATCTGTGCCGATGTGGTGGAAGCTGTGGCGGGGATCGCAGCCCTCCACATTGAGCCGGAAGGCTTTGCCGAAGCTGTTGGCGCTGCGCTTGTGGGCATGGCGGGGGACGCCGTCTTCATCCGTACCCACGAAAACCGCATTGTGGTAATCGGCGTCTTCATACAGCAGCTTCTCTCTTGCAAAGTGCGCCACAACGCTCCGGTCGATATTCCGGTGCTTGACCAGATAGGCATAGACCCGGCGCATATTGGAATTGGCCGGCGGAAGGACAAAGGGCTTCGGCGGCTCCTCTACCCGTTCTTCGGCAGAGGGATAAACCGTTCCCAGCTCGCCTCCCAGAAGCATGGTCACCGCCTCCGGATAGCTGAGGTGATAAAACCGCTGCACGAAGCTGACGGCGTGGCCGCCCCGCTCCTCGGCATGATCGTACCACTCGTTGCCGCGGATGGTGACACTATGGTCACGGGCCAGCCGTTTCTCTCTGCCGGAGGCAAGGAGCTTTTCGCCCCGGCAGCGGAGGAACTCCTCCAGATCAACGGAGGCGGCTCGCTGCTTCTGTTCTTCCGTGAAATGAATGTAAGTCGACATAGGCTCCTCCTGTTACATGGTCTGCTGATAGGATACCTGCTCCTCATGATCATCCGCCTTGTGGCCCATGGCCATCCGCTTTTCCGTCAGCCGCTTGCGCCGTTTGGAATCAATGCGAATCCCTGCCGGATTGCGAGGCGGCATGGAATTGTCCCGGAAGATCCGGCTCATGTGGTGGAGCAGTTTGGTTGCCGCCAGCATCACGGACGGATCACGGAACTGGTCGAAGCGGTCGAGGAAGAATTGGGCGTACTCATTGCCCTGGGCGGCGGAGCGTGTGAACCACTCTCTGGCCTGCTCCCGATCCTGCTCCACATCCCGGCCCAGGAGATACAGCTTTCCCAAGGTGTATTGGGCAAAGGGATTTCCCTGTCCGGCAGCAGTGGTCAGGTACTCCAGAGCCTTTGCCACATTCTTTGTCACAGACTCACCGGTGAGATAGAGTTTCCCCAGACAGTATTGGGCAAACTGGTTTCCATGCCCGGCGGCCCTGTCCAGCCAGCGCATGGCCTCCGCTGTGCGCTTCTGGGAAAGGAGCAGTTTTCCGAGAGCGTATTCTGAAAAGTCATTTCCGGCCTCTGCAGATAAGCGAAACCACTGCTCCGCTTTTTCGTGGTCCCGCATGGTGGAGAGATCATCCCGATAGAACTTGCCGATCTGATGCGCCGCCACCGTGTATCCTTCCGCCCAGAGCTGTTCCAGCACTCGGACGGCTTCGGCGTGTTCCTCGTCCAACGCATAGACATCCCGCAGGATCGCTTTGGCGGCACGATAGCGTCGAGCCTGTTCATATACGCTGTTGGATCGATGCTCCTCATGTGCCGTCTCCGGCTCATCTTGCATCTTCTCATCTTCAAAAGTCAGGAGGCCGAGACGAATATTCTCGGCCTCCCGGATGATATCGTTTTTGATCCGGCGGAACTCTTTTTGCTGAGAGAGCGGGAGATGCTCCCGCGGTGTACGGCTGCCATAGCACTCGTTCAACTCATCCCGGATCTGATTCCAGGTCTCATAGCACTTCGCCACTTCCGGCTGCCGGGCCAGCTCATCTACGATGGCGTCCACCAACGCCTTCAGCGGCTTCTTCAGATAGCCATACTGCTTTTTTCCGGTGGTGGTTTCCAGGGCCTGCACCAGCTGGCGCATCTGCTTCTCGATGACGGGGTTGTCGCAGAGCTGACGCTCCATCTTCTGAATCAGCTCCCGCATGGTATCCTGCGCCGCTTCGATCAGTTCTTTATAGGCCACATCCTTCCGCTCGTAGATCTGATTCATCTCATCACGGAAGATGGTGTTGGTCAGCTTGGAGCGCATGGCCGCAATGTTCAGGCGCTTTTATGAGGCCATCAAGGCCGGAAAGTAGGAGGTGCATATTATGGAAAACATCTTTGCCGCATTTGCGGACAAGGCCAATCT